>JAKBCY010000025.1 GCA_021807445.1 Pseudomonadota bacterium | reverse complement strand
CCGCTGAACGCCGGAGGATTAGCCTGCCACACCCCGGCCTGGGCCGACCAGCGGCCACCGAGCTCGGTACCGGCCATCAGCCCCAACCCCGGAGTGGGAAACGTGGCGATGTCGGCGTTGGCCGTCAACGTTGGCACCGGCCCGAACGATGCGTTTTGCAACTGGGCTGCGAGACCGACATCGGCAAAGTAGTAGTTGATATCCATGATGCCCGCGCGCACGAAACTCGGGCCGATGTCCTGTTTGTAGGTCAATTGATAGACGCGCAGGAAATTGGCGGCCCAGTCGTTGCTCACGCTCTGGAGTGCGCCAGTCTGTGCGGGCAGATTGCCATTGGTTTTCAGACCCATGATGCTGAACTCGAACAAGCCGCCGCGCCAAAGTCCGGCACGCGCGGTGTCTAGCTGGCCACCCAGCTGCAAGAGCGCGTCCGATGCGGCCTGGCGGCTGAGCCCCCCGGCAGTCACCGCGATGATCTCACTGTCGAGGTGGCCGGACAGGGACAGTCCATTTTTCGGCGCCTGGACAAAGGGCAGCACAGGCGCGTTGAACGGCGCAATCTGGAATTCATCGGGTTGATCGGCTGTGCCGGCCGCTTGTGCTTCGGCCATTGCTGGAACCTGCACGAGCGCCAGCAGCGCGGCCACCTCAAACGCGAGCAGGCGGCGACGACGCATGGCCGAGATGCACCGTGTGATGCGCCACACGAACGTGGCCACGCGACAGCTTGCCGCCATGCAGGTCAGGCTGAATCATCTCTGCGCGGCGGCCAGCCTTGCCAGCTTGGAACCAGATCGTGCGCAATGCCGAACTGGTCCAGAACCCGACCGAGCGTGTGGTCAACCATCTCGTCGAGGGTACGCGGACGCTGGTAAAAGGCGGGGACGGGCGGAAATATGGTGCCGCCCATTTCAGCCACCAAGCTCATGTTGCGCAAGTGCGCCAAGGTGAGGGGCGCCTCGCGCACCAGCAAAACCAGCCTGCGGCGCTCCTTGAGGCAGACGTCTGCAGCGCGCGTGAGCAGATTGTCCGACAGACCATGGGCAATGGCACCCAGCGAATTCATCGAGCACGGGGCCACGACCATGCCGCCGGTTGCAAATGATCCGCTGGCGATGCTTGCAGCCACATCGCCAATGGGATGGAGCGTGTCGGCCAATCCCTCCACTGCCCTTCGGTCCAGGTCCAGCTCAGCCTTGAGGCTCAGCCACCCCGCATTGCTGACCACCAGATGCGAGTGCACGCCACCGCGTGCGCGCAGGTGCCGAAGCAGGCGTACGCCATAGATCGCGCCGGTGGCTCCGGTGATACCGACAATGAGGCGCACGCCAAGGCCCGCGTCAGGCTGCGGTCTTGTCCAGCAATTGCTGGAGTTCGCCGCTCTGGTACATCTCCATCATGATGTCCGAACCGCCGACGAACTCACCGTGGACGTAAAGCTGCGGAATCGTGGGCCAATTCGCGTAGTCCTTGATGCCCTGGCGGATCCCTTCGTCCTCCAGCACGTTGACGCTGGCATACTCATTGACGCCACAAGCCTTGAGAATCTGCGCTGCACGGCCCGAAAAGCCGCATTGGGGAAATTGTGGTGTGCCTTTCATGAAAAGCACCACATCGTTGGATTTGACGATCTGGTCAATGCGCTGGATGACGTCGGACATGGGAGCCTCGAATTAGGGTGGACGCGGCGTGGGCCGCACGCCTTGAATTGTAGGATTGCGGCGGCCCGCACGTGCCCGCGGGGACTCCCACGCGATAAAGGCTCGCCGAAATCCCGAAGCCCGAAGCCTCAGCGGCTTTCGCCCGCTCGCTGACCGAATGTCATGCGCGGGATGCCGGCCAGATCGGGCTGAGTGCCCACGGCTGTCAACCCTGCAGCGCACAGCATCGCTCGCACGGCCTGCGCCTGATCGTAGCCGTGCTCGATGGCCAACCATCCGCCCGCAGCCAGATACCCCGGCGCGCCGGCCACGATGCGGCGAATTTCAGCCAACCCGTCGCTGCCGGCGCGCCCCACGAGGGCCAGTAGCGGCTCATAGCGCAACCCCTCCAGATGCACATCGCCCGTTGCCACGTACGGCGGATTACTCAGGATGATGTCAAAGCGCGGCATCTGGGCGGGCAAGGCGGCGAACCAATCGCCAGCGACCAGTCGCGGCGCTCCGCCTGCCCGATCCCGCGGCAGCAGCGCCTGCGCGTTTTGTGCAGCAACCGCTAGCGCTTCCTTGCTCGCATCGACGGCCCAAACCTGAGCATGCGGCCGCTCGTGTGCCACGGCCAATGCAATGGCGCCGCTGCCGGTGCCGAGATCGAGCACGCGCGCACTGCCTTGGGGCGCCATGTGCTGCAACGCGAAGTCCACCAACATCTCCGTTTCCGGCCTTGGCACCAGCACCGCCGGGCTTACGGCAAAACGCAGGCCGTAGAACTCGCGCCAGCCCAGGACATAGGCCAGCGGCTCGCCGGCATGGAGCCGACGCGCTGCATCCTGCAAACGCTCCACAGCATCGGTACCAAGCAGCGTATCAGGATGCGCCAGCAAGCTGGCATGCGACAACCCGGCGATGTCACGCAGCAAGGCCAGCGCCTCAACGCGCGCGAGCTGGCAGCCCGCCATCCACTCTGCGGCGATCATCGGCCAAGGCCCTCGCCCACTGCCTGAGCCAGCCCAGGCATGTCGGCGCGCTCGCAGCGTGTCGTCACCGCGGCGTGCATGGTTCGTACGTCCGTCGCCTGCCGCGAGCCATCATCCGCCGCGCCTCGCGCGACCGAGCCCAATCCCTCACGGATGGCCGCTGCATTTCACGTCTCTCCGAGCGCCGTCAAAAGCTCGGCCTGATGCTCCGCGTGCAGCGCGTCGAGCAACTCGTCGAGGTCTCCGTTCAATATGGCATCGATCCTGTAAAGCGTCAGGTTGATGCGGTGATCGGTCACCCGACCCTGCGGAACGTTGTACGTGCGAATGCGGTCAGAACGGTCACCGCTGCCCACCAGGCTTTTGCGCTGCGCGGCCTCGCGCTGCTGCGCCTCCTGGCGTTGGCGCTGCTCAAGGCGCGCAACCAGTACCGTCATGGCCTGAGCCCTGTTGCGGTGCTGTGAACGGTCATCCTGGCACTCCACCACCAGGCCCGTGGGCAAGTGGGTGATGCGCACAGCCGAGTCGGTCTTGTTGATGTGCTGGCCGCCAGCGCCCGAGGATCGGAACGTGTCGATGCGGAGTTCGGCCGGGTTGATCGCCACGGCCGCCTGCGCGTCTGGCTCGGGCATGACGGCAACGGTGGCAGCGCTGGTGTGGATGCGGCCCTGCGATTCGGTGGCTGGGACGCGCTGAACGCGGTGCCCACCGGACTCGAACTTGAGTCGCCCGTAAACCCCATCACCGCTCACGCGAAGAATGGCCTCCTTCACCCCACCAAGGTCACTGTCGGAATGGCTCACCACCTCAGTACGCCAGCCTCGACGTTCGGCATATCGGGTGTACATGCGCAGCAAGTCGGCCGCGAACAGCGCCGACTCCTCACCACCGGTACCGGCGCGTACCTCGACGAAAGCGGGCTTGCGGTCATCGGGATCGCGCGGCAGAAGGGCGCGCTGCAACTCGGCCTCAAGCCCTTCAATGCGCGCATGCGTGGCCTGCACCTCGTCTTGCGCCAGTGTGCGCATTTCGGGATCTGCCAGCAACGCCTGGGCTCCGGCCTGGTCGTCTTCGGCGCATCGCAACTGCGCATAGAGCTGCGCCACAGGAGCGAGTTCGGCGCGCTCGCTTCCGAGTGCGCGCAAGCGCCCAGGGTCCGCTGCAGCGTCGGGTGCCCCCAGCAGGGCGTCGATCTCGTCCAAGCGGCGCAGCATGGCGTCGAGCTTGTCGCGAAGTGATGATTTCATGGCAGGGCATGCAGGCGCACACGGGCAAGCATTGCGGGCGAGGAGCCCGCCGACGCTGCCCGGTGGAGCTAGCTGTTGTTGGAATCGCCGCCGCAGCCCGTAGAACCGCGGTGGGGTGTGAGAAACAGGCGCTGCACGGCGCGCGTGACCTGCTCACGGTGCCCCGGATCCGTGTGGTGCATGGCGGCGAACGCGTTATGCAGGAATTTCTGCGACAAGTTGCGAGCCAGCATGTCCATCACCAAATCCGGTGATTCACCGCGCGCCAGAAGCTTGCGCGCGCGCTCCAGCTCGGCCCCCTGCCATTGCCTGCTTTGCTCCTGCAACTGCAAGATGAGCGGGACCTGTTCGCGATTGTCCATCCATTGCAAAAAGCCCTGCACACGCGTCTCGATGATGGCCTCGGCCTGCTCGACTGCAGCCTTCCGCTTTTCGGTGTTGGTGCGGACCAGTTGCCGCAGGTCATCCACCGAGTAAAGGTACACGTCGGGGAGTTTCGCCACTTCGGCCTCAATGTCGCGTGGCACGGCCAAGTCCACCATCACGACGGGCTTGTGGCGACGCTGCTTGACCATACGCTCCGCCGCGCCCAGACCGATGAGCGGCAAGGTGCTGGCGGTGGATGTCACGACCACGTCGAATTCGGCCAAGCGCTGAGGCACATCAGCCAGCCGCATGGCCTCGGCTCCGAACTGCTGGGCCAGACGCGCGCCGCGCTCAAGAGTGCGATTCGCAATGGCCATGTGCCGTGGGCGACGCGAAGAAAAGTGAGTCGCGACAAGTTCAATCATCTCGCCCGCGCCAATGAACAGGACGCGGCAGTCGGCGAGGTTTTCGAACACGGTCTCGGCCAGTTTCACGCTCGCGGCAGCCATGCTGACCGAGTGCGCTCCGATCTCGGTCGTGCTGCGCACCTCCTTGGCCACCGCAAACGTGCGCTGGAACATCTGACCCAGCGTGCTTCCCAGCGTTCCTGTGTCGGACGCGGCACGCACAGCATCCTTCATCTGCCCGAGAATCTGCGGCTCCCCCAGAACCATCGAATCCAAGCCGCTGGCCACACGAAATGCGTGGCGCACCGTACCGTCCTGCACCAGGCGGTAGCTGTGCTCGTACAGATCGCCTTCGCTCAGGGCGCGCGACTGTGCGAGCCAGTGCACCAGAGCCTCGCGCGGATCGTTGTCGGCAGCGCAGTAGATTTCCGTTCGGTTGCACGTCGAGAGAATGGCCGCCTCAACCGCCCCCTCACCACCCGGCACTCCCGTGCGATGCGCCACCAGCGTGTCGCGCAGCGTGCGCAACGCATCCTTCAGGCCTTCAGCTGAAAATGCCAGACGCTCGCGCACATCAAGTGGCGCGGTCTGATGGTTGACTCCGACGGCAGCTAATAACATGATGAATTTGCTATTTTACGGACGCGGGCCGCTTTTGGCGGCTGATGCAGATCAATTCGCCACGCGATGCGGAACCGGGCGTCCGAAAACGCGACAACGCCTTGGCCACGCCCTCAGATGCAGACACCTTGCATTTTCGGACTGACTCCAAGCGTTCGATCGGCAACATTTCAATGTCCATCCATCTGCTGACACGTATCAAACCCATTCGAATGCAAACCCCATGCTGAGCCTTTTGCTGTCATGGCTGGCCTCAACCAGCGTTATGCCCATTGTTGTTGGCGGCGCGATCGGCGCCGTTGGCCGGCGCGTCCTGCAGCCCTGCAGCGGGCGGCTTAAGCGCCACATCCTGTGGGGCGCCGCCGCGGCCCTCATCGTGCATCTTGCACTGGTCGGCAGCGGCCTCCTGCGCGATGGCGCCATGATGGATTATGGCGCCGTCATGGCCGGCGCCATTGGCGCCTGCGTGCTGGCCTGCCGCATGCGTTAGCCGACATCATCAGGCGGCGGCGCTGCGCCAGCGCAGGCGTACCAGGCCTTCAGCGAGGTACACGGAAATCCCAACCCACACCAAGCCGAAGCCGATCGCCTCGTCGACGCCAAAAGGCTCGTGATAGAGCCAGACCCCCAGTCCAAGCAGGACCGTGGGCGTAATGTATTGGAGAATCCCGAGTAACGAAAAGGCGATGCGCCGCGCGCCTGCAGCGAAAAGCAACAGCGGGATTGTGGTGATGGGTCCGGCGGCTATCAGCACCCAGCGCAAGTTCCAGTCCCCTGCGGCAAACGCATTGGCGCCGTGTGCACTCTGCCAAGCCAGGTAAACCAACGCCAAGGGGAAAAGCACGGCCGTTTCGACTGCGAGCCCCTCAAGCGACCCCAGCGGTGCCGTCTTACGCAACAAGCTATAACCAGCGAACGTGACCGCCAGGGACAGGGCAATCCACGGTACGTGACCGACTTCAGTGGTCATCCAGGCCACGCCGCAGGCTGCGATCCCCACGGCCACCCACTGCATCGTGCGCAAGCGCTCGTGCAGGATGACCGTACCCAAGGCCACGTTCATGAGCGGATTGATGTAGTAGCCCAAGCTCGCCTCGACCACATGGTCATGGTTCACTGCCCAGATATAGGTTCCCCAATTGCAGGCCAGAAGCAACGCACTGCCGGCAAAGCGCGCCAGCACAGCCGGCTGTTCGCGCAGCAAGCGCATCCAGGCCCAGCGCCTGCGCACGAGCAAAATGCCCAGAACCAGCAAAAGGGACCATACCATCCGGTGAGCCAGGATCTGCATGGACGGCACGGCATGCAGAAGCTTGAAATACAGCGGGAAAAGGCCCCACAATGTGTAGGCGCCCAGGGCGTAAGCAACGCCGGGATTCATGATTGTTGTTTGCGATGTGAACAGAACCCCACATCGTACGCGGCGGCGACAAAATGTGCTGGGCTCACCCGTGACACCTTACGCGCCAGGCTTGTCTTGATGCGATTGCAGGAGCCGGGGCAGTGCTGCGCACATCGCCGCGCACGATCAGCAGCCGAGGCAGATTGCCATTGCAAGAGGCTGTCTGCCGCATACTTATTAATAAAAGGCGGCAATCGCGATCCGTTCACGCCGCAAGTTCTTTTTAGACTTGCTTGGTCGAGCGCACGCCGCCAGCCGCTCCAATCCAAAGCGGCCATTGGCACCGTCCAGACAGAAAATGGTCACAGATAGCCCACTGACTATTTTTCAAACCTCGAAAATACGAATCCCTGGTAATACGGAAACGTCAGTTCGGGGTGCAGAACGACATCCATTCGAAGCTCCAAGCATTTCCATCGATCAAGAATTTCATACCCGCTGGCACGCATCTCGCTGATGAAATTCGGTGCTCCTTGAATCCTGCAAGGGTAGAATCCGTAACCCCCGCCCTCGATCGTCACAAACGATTCTTTTTGAGAGAGCGGAATCTTGTTAAAAACCAGATATTTCGACTTTACGCCAATCTCTGTGAGCAACTGCGCGGGTGTTTTCTCAAGGTAGTGTAAAACTCCCGCCGCATGGAATATCTGGCTATCGGCAATTGCGGCTGGGCTATTGACGAATGAAAGCCTAAATTCCCCCCTTTCTTTTGCGATTCGCTCGCCGGTTTCCACTGCCTCCGGCATTTCGCAAACGACCCACATCAGGTCTGGCGGAAAATCAAAGTAATTCTTGAATGCGTAGTACGATACACCCGCGCTTCCTCCAAAATCACCGATGGTGCGCAGGCCGTTGTGGAGCACAAGCTTCCCAATCCAGAAGAGCGGCGGGTAGTCGTGCGTGCTCAGCCGCATTCGTTCGGCCAGCCAATTTTCATGATTCAGGACATAGCCGTCCGCCAAAAGGTTGTTTTTCCGGATATAAGCGTTGGCGTCCGCGAACGATTTGAACTTTCCTAGATGCCGCGCGTACCAAGTTTTTTCCGAGAAAAAATCCCGTTCCGCCCTTGCCTTTAGGACAGTTGGCGGTATAAGGGGCCTAACTAAGTCCTTTAGCGCACGAAATGTTCTGCCGTTTTCGCAGAGTGCCATTGTCTTCTTCTGCGTCAATAAACAATTATCAGCATGCCAGAATTTTCCGTTCGTGTCCATCCCCGAACGCGACGGGCTCATCATCGAGTTGCGTGGAAAAAGCCGGTAACGTCCTGCCTCGGTGCAGCGCTTCCAGATCGCCCGCCAACCAATCCGTCATTCTGATGCGTTGGCGCAGATATTCGCCGCAGCTTTACGCCGCATGCACATGATTCTCGGGTTCATGGCTGCCCGTTTTCCGATGACGTCTCGTGCCGTAGTCTTCCCTGCCGAGTCGACAGATTGAAACTCGAGAATTCCGGGTTCAATACCCTTTCCAAAAATGCCGTCGGCGACACATGGCGCGACGACTCGTGCGGGCGCCATTGATGGCAGATTGGCGGCGAGGGTTTGCACACCGCAATGCCCTCGCCATGCCAACTCCATCGCGTTGAGTTCAACGATCTCAGCCTGTTTGAGGCGGTGCTGAATCCATGGGTCAGGAGGTAGCCCATGCATCCTTTAGATGCTCGTGGTGGCCAGCTTCGTGCAAGGGGCGTGATCTGCTAATGGAACAGGAAATTCAGCACGTCGCCGTCTTTGACGAGATAGTCCTTACCCTCGGCGCGCATCTTGCCTGCATCTTTGGCGCCTTGCTCGCCCCCGTACTTGATGAAATCGGTGAACGCAATGGTCTGGGCGCGGATGAACCCTCGCTCAAAGTCAGTGTGGATCACTCCAGCAGCCTGCGGCGCCGTGGCTCCGACGGGGATCGTCCAGGCACGCACCTCCTTGACCCCCGCGGTGAAGTAGGTCTGAAGCCCCAGCAACGTGTAGGCCGCGCGGATCAGCCGGTTGAGCCCGGGCTCGTCCTGTCCGAGTTCGGCCAGGAAGTCCTGCTTCTCCGCGGCCGTCATTCCCGCGAGTTCGCTTTCCAGCTTGGCGCAGATGGTGACCACCGGCGCACCCTCGTTGGCCGCGTATTCCCGAAGGCGGTCGAGGTGCGGGTTGTGTTCGAAACCGTCCTCCATCACATTGCCGACGAACATCGCCGGCTTGGCTGTGATCAGGCACAACGGCTTGATCAGGGCCAGCTCATCCTCGGACAGGCCCATGGCACGCACAGGACGGGCCTCGTTTAACGCCTTTTCACAGCGCTGAAGCAGTTCCGCCGTCTTTAGCGCTTCCTTGTCGCCAGCACGTCCCTGTTTGTTCATGCGCACAAGCGCCTTCTCGACTGTGCCAAGATCGGCTAGACAAAGTTCAGTCTGGATCACGCCAATATCGGCCAGCGGGTCGATGCGGCCTGCCACGTGCACCACGTTTTCGTCGTCGAAGCACCGCACCACGTTGACGATGGCATCCGTCTCGCGAATATGTGCGAGAAACTGGTTGCCAAGCCCCTCGCCTTGGGAGGCGCCCGCAACCAAGCCGGCAATGTCAACAAATTCGACCACTGCCGGCACCATGCGCTGCGGCTTGACGATCTCGGCAAGCTCCTGCATGCGCGTATCGGGTACTTCCACGATGCCGACATTCGGCTCGATGGTGCAGAAGGGATAATTCTCCGCAGGGATGGCACTTTGGGTCAACGCGTTGAAGAGGGTGGACTTGCCCACGTTGGGCAGACCCACAATGCCGCATTTGAGGCTCATGGCTGGTGGCTTTCAGGCAAAGCTCGCATTGTAGGAAGCTGGCCGGGGTCAACGCCTTGCGCCGCGCAGGCTCGGCCATGGTTACGACATGCCGCACCACAACACCTCACGGCTCCGCCACCAGGTTCCTCGCCATCCTCGCCGCGGCCCTGCTGCCGTATGAGGTGATGATCTACAAGAACTTCGTCGGGCTGAAACATGCGATCAGGCATGCGAGCAAGTCCGACCCGGAACGGCGCTGACCACTCGCTTGCCCCCATCCGACCGGGTCGTCTTCGCGCAGTGACCTACGAGTCAAGTCGGGCCGAGAAGGGAAATGCACGGGCATGGGTTCACGAGCATCGATCCGCTACAAGCCGGCCCGCGAGGATATGCGCGACCTGGTCGCTGTGTGCAAGGCTGACTTTGACAAACTGCGCGCGGCCGCGACCGAGCAAGTCGAGGCCAGCCGCCGCGCGGGGCCGCCCGGCACCACACCCATGGACTGCACAAAGCCGTCGTGGCGCAGGATATTTTTCCTTCCCACAGTGTCGGCACAAAAGGCCGGCACGCTCCGTCGCTGGCAAGCCTGGGGGTGACTCGCCGCATCTTTGGTCGCCGCAGGCCTGGCTGATGCGACATGGCTGGGATAGCGCTCTTTACTCGATGGCGTCCAGCAAATGGTCGGTCTGCCGTGCCGATACCCCGCCCTTCGGCCCGAGCAGCGCATAAAGCAAGACGGCGCCGAAGGTCGCCGTTCCGATGCCACCCAAAGCGAATCCACCGAACTTCAACGTGAAGTCCGACGTCCCCAGCATAAGCGTAATGGCCACGATGATGAGGTTACGACTGTCGGAAAAATCGACCTTGTTGTCCACCCAGATGCGCGCGCCCGACACGGCGATCAGCCCAAAAATCACGATCGCAACGCCTCGCAGCACCGGCGGCGGGATCAGGTGAATCAGCGCGCCAAACTTGGGACTAAAACCGAGAACGATTGCAACCACGGCAGCCGTGGCAAAGATGAGGGTGGAGTAGATTTTGGTCGCCGCCATCACGCCGATGTTCTCCGCATATGTGGTGACTCCGGTGCCGCCCGCCGCCCCTGAGACGATGGTGGCAAGCCCATCGCCGAGAAATGCACGACCCATGTAGCGATCAAGGTTCTGCCCGGTCATCGCCGTAACGGCCTTGACGTGTCCAAGATTCTCGGCGACGAGGATGACCACCACGGGCACGATCAACGCCATCGCCTTGGCGTTAAACACTGGTGTCGTGAAGCTTGGCAGGCCAAACCATGCGGCGCCGGCCAGATCCGAGAAGTTCATCGGCGCGCCCAAGCCCAAACCGTTGGCCAATATGGCGTACACGACGCTAGCAATGACGAGCCCGACCAGAATGAGCAAGCGCTGCACCATACCCCGCGTGTACACCGCAACCAACCCGACCGCCAAGAACGTCACCACGGCCATCCAGTCCTCGAAGTTGCTGGCGCCATGCGACTTGATTGCAATGGGCGCCAGATTCAAGCCAATCACTGCCACCACCGAGCCGGTGACAACCGGGGGCATCAAACGCTCGATCCAGCGCGTGCCAACGCCAATCACCACCAGGCCAATCGCCGCATACACAACACCACAGGCAACAATGCCGCCAAGCGCCACGGCGATGTTCGGATTCGCGCCACCACCCGAATAGCCGCTGGCGGCGATGACGACGCCGATGAACGAGAACGATGAGCCCAGGTAGCTGGGCACCCTACCGCCCACGACTAGGAAGAAGATCAACGTACCCACGCCGCTCATCAGAATGGCGATATTGGGCGAGAAACCCATCAACAGCGGGGCGAAGACGGTGGAGCCGAACATGGCGACCACGTGCTGCAAGCCCATTGCCAGCGTTTGTGCCGGGGGCAACCGCTCATCAGGCGCAACGATACCCCCTGTATTCAGACGCCATTTGGGGAAATACGCATCAGCCATGTTCACCTCCCTGGTTGTCGGTCCTGCCGCTTCCACGCCGGCCCGATTTTGGACGTTAAAGGTTGAATTTTCTCCCCGCCGGAAACAAGGGGTCGGGCTTTTTGCGTAATTTGCGCATTTTCAGGGGTTCAATGCCGCGACCGCGTTTGCCATCGGCAGCCCAGCGTCGTCCCCGCACCGCACCGGTCGGCGCAGCCGCTACTTGGTGCCAAATATGCGGTCGCCGGCGTCGCCCAAACCGGGGACGATATAGCCGTGATCATTCAAGCCCTCGTCGACAGCGGCTAATGTGATGGGCACGTCGGGATGTGCGCTGCGCACGGTGCGCACGCCTTCTGGCGCAGCCAGAAGATTCACAAGTTTGAGCGTCGTGGCCCCGGCTTTTTTCAGCCGGGAAAGGGCGGCAGCGGCTGAATTGCCCGTCGCCAGCATGGGGTCGACCACAATCACCAAACGCTCAGCCATGTCCTCCGGAACTTTGAAGTAATACTCCACCGGCTCCAGGGTGGCAGGGTCGCGGTACAGGCCAATGTGGCCCACGCGTGCGTTCGGCAATAGATCGATCATGCCGTCAAGCATGCCGTTGCCAGCGCGCAGGATAGACACCAGGCACAGTTTCTTGCCGGCGAGGATGGGCATGCGGCAATCGGCGACCGGAGTGCTCACATTCACAAGTTGCGTAGGCAGATCGCGCGTGGCCTCATATGCAAGCATCGCGGCAATTTCGCGCACGAGACGGCGGAAGTTGTCGGTCGTTGTATCACGGCTACGCGCGAGCGTCAGCTTGTGCTGCACAAGAGGATGCTTGACGATTTGGAGCATGGGCAGGTCCATTGCGGCTTCTCCGGTGTTTTCCGATTGGATGGCGGGTCTTTAGGTCTTTATCAGAACACAACGCAACTGCGCGCCCTGCGGCAATCCACCATGCGGCTCGCACCGAACCCGGCAGCGTGGCGCATGCCAGCGCTGCCTGCGAAAAGTGCAAGCGTGCAGATCTCGGGGCAATGCGAACCATGAAGCATTCAGTTGCATTTGAGTGAAGGCGGTGCGTTGACCTGTGGTGCGTCGGCTACGAGAATAAAAAATGACAATTTAGTTCATAAGTTCACAATCACTCTGCAATCTGGCCTCGCAAGACGGGGCCAAGAACCCAGGAGACTCCTAATGCAACTACGCACATCTAAACTCGTGAAAGC
The DNA here is from genome assembly GCA_021807445.1 of Pseudomonadota bacterium. Lineage (GTDB taxonomy): Bacteria > Pseudomonadota > Gammaproteobacteria > Burkholderiales > Burkholderiaceae_C > Thiomonas_A. Next base: position 6,710 of record JAKBCY010000025.1, on the reverse strand, counting down.
GATGGCGGCCGCCGGCGCCGTAGCACTTTCCTCGCTCGCCGCACACGCTGCGACGGCCCCTGCCGAACTCAAGATCGGCACGCTTTACGCCTCAAGCGGCCCTTTCGCGGTGGCCTCGCAAGGTCAGTATGAAGGCCTGAAATTCTGGGCGGCCGCGGTCAACAAGGACGGCGGCGTGTTTGTGAAATCGTTCGACAAGAAGGTTCCCGTCAAGATCGTCGCCTATGACGACCAGAGCTCAACGTCCACGGCGACGACGCTGTACAACCAGCTCATTACACAGGACAAGGTGAACATCCTGGTGGCCGATTTCGGCTCCGTGCTCACGTCCGTGGCTGTGCCGTTGGCTGCCGAGCACCATATGTTGCTGATCGATCCAACCGGGTCCGGTGCGAACTTCTTTACCAAGAAGACCGACTATCTGGCCGACGTGAGCATTCCATCCTCGACGGTATGGCCTCTGCCCCTCGGGAATTACCTGCTGCAGCAGAAAATCAAGCGCGTCGCCATCGTCTACGGCGCCAACGACTTCGATGCGTCCCAAGCCAACACCCTCAAGGACGTCCTGGTCAAAGGTGGCGTGACTCCGGTGTATTTCCACGCCGTGCCGACCAGCGAGTCAAACTACACCATTCTTCTGCACACTGTCGCGGCCACACATCCGGACGCCGTGCTGGAGTTTGGTTATGCGCCCAATGACATCGCCTTTTTGCGCGCACTGTCGCAAAGCGGGCTGCACTTCAACATGACCTTCACGATCTTCCCGGGTCAGCTTCTGAACCTGATCACCAAGAACGTGGGAGCGAAGGCTCTGGCCTATACCTACACGTACCCCACGCCCCCACTCGTGAAGTATGACAAGGTCAGTTACGGCATGAACACTGCACAGTTCGTGCAAGCCTTCCAGGCAGCCGAGCACAAAGAGCCCAATTTCCTGGATTCAGCTGGCTACAACACAGGCTTGGTCATCCAGCACATGCTCGATACTGCGCCCAAGTTTGAACAACTCGCGTTCCATCAGGCATTGATGAACATGTCGGGCAAGACCACAACGCTGCTTGGCGAGTTCAAGATCAATGAAAATGGAGCGCAACTCGGGCAACCGTTCCCTGTGGCGCAACTCGTGCCCGAAGGCACTGGTACCAAGCTGGTCGTGGTGTACCCCGAAGACAAGGCAACGGGCAAGGCCGTATATCCGGCGCCGAAACCCTAACGCCTGCATCGCCCTCGCCTTTTCGCCTCCCCCTCAGCGGGGAGGCCGGTTCACTTTCGCCCCGTCAGGGGGACAGGACTGGCGGGATGCATGCATTTTGAGCGCAAGCTCGACTGACACTCAGATCGCGGAGGGCGATTGGAACTGCTCGAATACGCCATCATCGGCGGCATTCTCTACGGCATCTTTTTTAGCTTGGTAGGCATCGGGCTGAATCTGATTTTCGGCGTCATGCGCATCATCAACCTGGCACATGGACAGTTCATCGTGCTTGGCGGCTACGCAGCATGGATCGTTTCACGACATTTCGGACTCAATCCGCTGTGGGCGGTCCCGCTGTCGGTGATCGGTGGCATTGTGATTGGCTGGCCGCTGTACCGTGCCGTGGTGCCACGCCTGCAACGCTCGGGCGATCCCGAGATGCTTTCCTTCATCCTGTTCTTCGGCATTGGGCAGATCATCGAGGCGCTCACCGTACTGGCATTCGGCGCTGACCAGCGCTCGCTGCCGAGTGAAGCGCTGGGAGCGGGCAATATTGGCTTACTGGGTCAGCAATTTCCCGATAGCTGGTGGTGGGCGGCAGGCGTGAGCTTGGCGGCCATTGCTGGGCTTTGGGCGTATTTCTCGCACACCCGGCTCGGCTACGCAACCCGTGCCATCATGGCCAATCGCGACGAAGCACTGGCGACCGGGATCGACGTGCATCGCGTTTCGTCCATCGCGTTCATCGCTGGCCTGGCGCTGGCCAGTATCGCGGGTGTTTTCGTGCCCTACCTGCTGGGATCCGTATCCCCCGATCTGGGCAACGAGCTCACCACAACCTCATTTGCCATTGTCATCATCGGCTCGCTGGGCAACCCGCTGGGCACGGTTGTCGGTGGTCTCGTGTTCGGCCTGGGCACGATGCTGATGCAGACGTACTACTCCTCCTGGTCCAACGTTGTGCCCTATGCCCTGTTGCTCATCATCGTGCTGATCAGACCCTCCGGATTGCTCGGAAAGGCGGTGCGCCTTGCATAACTCATGGTTGACACGCGCACGCCCTGCAGCGATCGTGCTGGTGTTGGTGGCTGCCGCTTTCATGCTGCTGCCGCATGTCTACGGCAATCAGACACTGCTGTTCACGTTGATGACGTTCATCGTACTCGCTCAGGGTTTGAACCTGCTGTATGGCTTTACCGGCTACTTGCCTTTCGGCTATGTGGGCTTTTTCGGATGCGGCGCCTATGCCACGTCGCTCTTGGTCCTGCATACGCATTTGCCGGTACTCGCCTGCGTGGTGGGCGGCGGGCTGGCCGCGGTGGTTATGGCGCTGGTGCTCGGACCACTCTTGCGTTTGTCAGGTGCCTACTTTTCGATTGCCAGCCTGGCGGCGTCGCAAATCCTCTATTACGTCGTGTCCAATCCCAATCTTGCTGGCATTACCGGGGGACCTTACGGGCTGAAGATCGAGCGGGTCTATGCACCAGGCACGAGCTATGCGGTCATGCTTGTACTGTTGCTGCTGGCAACCGCGCTAGCCGCGTATTTCCGGCGCTCACGCTTTGGCATGGCGCTGAGCGCGATGCGGCAGGACCCAACGAGCGCATCCATGGCCGGCATTGACGTCGTGCGCGTGCGGCTCATGGTCTGGCTCGTGTCTGCGCTTGTGGCAGGTCTCGCGGGCGGCATTTATGCCTGGAACCTTTCGGTGTTCTATCCCGACGCGGTTTTCACGCTGCAAATCTCGGTGTTCGCAATCGTCTTCGCGCTGTTCGGCGGGGTTGGCACGGTCATCGGTCCCATCGTTGGTGCCGCGGTTCTGTATTCGCTGTACTCGGCAATCGGTATTTCCACGCCGCAGTATTTCCAACTCATCTACGGCGCATTGATCGTCTTGCTGGTGATGTTTCTGCCAGGCGGGATTCTCTCGCTGTTTACACGCAGGGGCGTGCATGTCTTCTGAACTCCTGCAGATGGCCGGGGTGAACAAACGCTTCGGCGGACTCGTGGTTTTGAACGAAGTGACGTTTGGTGTTTCGCCAGGCGAGATCCTGGGCCTTGTCGGTCCCAACGGATCGGGCAAGACGACGACCATCAACCTGATCTCGGGGATGTATCGCGCCGATTCCGGATCAATCATCTTCGACGGCCACAGCGTCAATCGCTTGCCAATGTTCCGCCGCGCTCAATTGGGCATTAATCGCACATTCCAGGTACCCAAAGTGTTCCGGGACATGACGGTGCGTGAGAATATTGAGGTCGCAGCCTACTTCGGGCGGGCGCATGAGGCCGACGTGGCCGCGATCCTGGCCGATATTGATCTCACCACGAACGCGGACAAACTCGCGGGCTCACTCACGGTTAACCAGCAAAAACAACTTGATTTGGGTCGAGCGCTGGCAACCAACCCAAAGCTGCTTCTGGTGGACGAGATCGGCGCTGGGCTCAACCCTGCTGAACTCGGCGCCATTGCCACCCTGCTGCAGAAACTGGCAGCGCGGGGGATTGCGCTCATCGTGGTGGAACACCTGCTCGATTTTCTCAACCGCATCACCGAGCGTGTCATTGTGCTTGGAGCCGGTCGCATGCTGTTTCAGGGCTCGCTGGCCCAGGCGTCGCATGACCCGGAAGTGGTCGCCGCCTTTATCGGAGGGTGATCATGACAACGCTACTGGAAGTGCAAGGAGTGGAAACCGGGTATGGACCGTTGCAAATCCTTTGGGGCATCGACCTGACCGTTTCCGCTGGCGAGACGGTGTTGCTTCTGGGGGCCAACAGCGCCGGCAAGACCACACTGTTGCGCACCTTGATCGGCCTGCTGCCCAGCTGGCGTGGCACGATCCAATTTGATGGCGAACGCATCGACGGGTTTGCGCCTGATCAGCGCATTCGCCGTGGCATCGCGTTCATGTCCGAACTCGGCGTGTTCCCCACCCTGTCGATCGACGAAAACATTGCCTTGGGTGGCTACTTCTTACCCGACGCGCAGGTGCGTCGGCGCCGCGACCAACTGTTCGAGATTTTTCCGGATCTCGCCGCCAAGCGACGCGACGCGGCTGGGTCGTTGTCTGGCGGGCAGCGCAAGATGCTGGGCGTGGCCAAGGTGCTCGTGGCTGAACCCCGTCTTCTGCTCATGGACGAGCCATCCTCGGGATTGGCACCGGTATTCGTCAAGCAAGTCATTGAAGTGCTCAAAACGTCAATTGGCGCCGGAACATCCTTGCTGATTGCAGAGCAAAACGTGGCGTTTCTCGCTCTGGCCGACCGCGGCTATCTGATCGACCACGGCAAGGTCAAGCTCAGTGGCACACGCACCGAGCTGCAAACAAGCAGTGCGGTGCGCGAGACGTACTTTGGGCTATGACGGGCGCCTGATCCCGTTTCTTCCGAGTCACGGGGACTAACAAGGCTGCACTCAGCGCAACACGCCGCGCAGGCTCTTTTGCACCTGCTCGCGAACTTTTTCTTCCTCCCGTACCCCAAGGCGCTTGCGCAGCGCCTCCTCAGCGCGCTGCTTCAACCGGTTTTCAGCGCCGTGCGCGGCGGCTCGCGACCAGAGGACCGCGTAGACAGGTCTGGCAAACGGTCCGCTCACACGCACGGGCACCGTCAGTCCCTGGAGCTCTGGTACCGCCGCGCCAACGGCGCCAGGCACCTTGCCCGTGAGCGTCGGGCTCAGTGTGATGTCCAGCGTCTGCGCGGGCAGGTCGATCACCCCGCGTCCGGTGACGCGCAGCAGCGGACTTTGCAACGCGATGTTCTGACTCGCGGCCACGCCGCGCGCAATATCAAACTGGGCACTCGCAGAACTGAACACCGTGCGTTGCTTGGCGCTCGCCGGCATCGCGCGATCGAGTCTGCCATGCAGCGCCCCTCCCGCCACGCGCAGCGTGCGCTCGAGGTCAAAGCCCGTGACGGCCCCGCTGCTCAGCTTGATCTGCGCCACGCCATCGAGATGACGCAACCAGTCGACTGCGCTCAAGCCCCGTGTTGTCGCATCCATCGACGCGTCAGCCACGCCCTGCAGGACATCATGGCCGCTCAACGCTTTGACAATGGGCTGGATTTGCACATGGCGCGCAACCTGGGCAAGTGTGATGCGCGCGTCACTCAATCGGAGTTGGACACCGCCATTGACGGTACCGCCGTATCCCTGCATGGAAAAGGGCATCACGGTCAGCGCATTTCCGTCGTCGCGCACGTGTGCTTGGACTTCGCGCCAATGCATGCCCTTGACGCGCAACGCACCCACTTCCACCTGGGCATCCAGATCAAGAGCCTTCAAGAAGGACAAATCCGTGCTTTGGGCTTGAGGTCCGGAATCGTGACCCAAATGTCGCTCGCCACCTTTAACCATCGCGGGCCTGAGCGCCGTGCCAGGTCGTGAGTCGATGTCGAGTTTGTCCACGCTGGCGCGCATCGTGATGGCGCCTTTCTGGCTGCTGCCAATGAGTGTGAGCTGCGAAGGCCCGGCCCGTCCAGCGACATTAAAACTGCTGCTGCGCGCAGCAAGCGCGTAAGCCGCGCTACCTTGCAGCGCAAAGTCCAGCGGCTTGGCGTTCGTGCCTGCTGGATGCCAGCTTCCTTGCAGACTGCCAGCGTCGAGCGCGGCACGCATGGCCGACAAATTAATGCTCAGACTCCCGGCAAGCCGAGCTTGCAGCTTGCTCGCCTGCCCGCCTGCGCCCTCTTGCACATCGAGCTCGGCATGGGGCAGACGCAGCGCATCGAGGGGCCCCGACGCAGCGGGTAGGTGCAGATCCAAGCGCGCCGTGCCGGGCGCGGCGCCGAAGAGGCCCACGGCGGTCACAGCCGCTGTGTCGACTTGACTTGCCGCCCAACTCAGCGCAGGCAGGCTTGCATCAAATTGAAGCGGCTCGCCACGACCATCCTGCCCCTGCGCCTTGATGATCAGTCCTCGCACCTGCAAACTGCCGCCCGCGGATCCGGATGCAGGCAGCGCCGGCACTGGGGGCGCTGGCATATAGTCCAAGCTTCCAGACACATTGCTCAGCAGCTGCTTGACACCCAACATGGTGCCAACGCTGCGCAGCATGAAGTCGTGCAACTGCACGGCCCCTTGGGGGGTGGCCCGCAGCTGACCCGTGAGGCTGATGCTCGCATTGACAGCTGGCTTCACGAACACGGCCCGCGCGCTCAATCGCATTGGCCCCGGCACGGCCGCGCCGAGTCCAGCCATCGTCAGGTTCAGACCGGTAAGCCGCCCGTCAATGCCCGTGCGATCATCGGTCAGGACCACGTCGCCTCCGCTGATACTGAGATTTCGCACGACTAGAGCCACATGCGAAGGCTGTTCACCGGGCTGCGATCCGCCTGGGGTGCCACCTGGCATGCGCAGCAGATCATCGAAATTGAACCGCCCGCTCGCGTCACGCTGCACGACCACGTGCGGCGCATCCAGCGCGATGCGGTCGACAACCAGGCGACGCCGCAGCAATGCCAAAAGATCGAGGTGCAAGCGCATGTCGCTGGCCTGTGCAAACAGCGCGCTGCT
>JAKBCY010000209.1 GCA_021807445.1 Pseudomonadota bacterium | reverse complement strand
TCACAGCATGGATAACCACTTCCGCTCGGCACCGCTCGAGGCCAACATGCCTGTTTTGCTTGGCCTGCTCGGAATCTGGTACATCAATTTCTTCGGTGCCGGCAGTCACGTCATCACGCCTTACGACCAGTACCTCCACCGCTTTCCAGCCTTTATCCAACAACTGGACATGGAGTCCAATGGAAAGCAAACGACGCGCGATGGACAACCCGTCGACTATGAGACCGCCCCCATTATCTGGGGGGACACGGGGATCAATGGCCAACACGCGTTCTTCCAGCTCCTTCATCAGGGCACGCACATTTCGCCCATCGATTTCATTGCCTCGCTCGATCGCCGGGGCTCCCTGCCAGGGCACCACGAGATTCTCTTGGCCAATATGTTCGCGCAAGGCGAAGCATTCATGCTCGGCAAAGGGGCCGACGAAGTGCGCGAAGAGCTGGCAGACCAGGGCCTGAGCGCTGAAGAAACCGAGGCGCTTCTGCCCTTCAAGGTCTTTGGCGGCAATCGACCTTCCAACACGCTGCTGCTGTCCCGTCTTGATCCCTTTTGCCTCGGCGCGCTGATCGCCCTATACGAACACAAGATTTTTGTGCAGGGAACCATCTGGAACATCAACTCGTTTGATCAATGGGGCGTCGAGCTCGGCAAGCGGCTGGCAAAGACCATCTTCGATGAGCTGAGTGGGACGACAGGTGCCTTCCACCACGATGCGTCGACCAATCGTCTGATTCAGCTCTATCACGCGTCGAACCGTAGCGTTGTGGCGAGCTAGCCGCCTTGATTCACGCCCGTGGGCGCGAGGCTATTTCAGTGGGCGCGAGTGGTCGCCTGCACATTCACCGCTCTCATCACACGGCATGAGGACCATCTCGCGGCCGGTTCGTCTGCATCTTGATCGTGGAAAGCGTCCCATCGCTCAACCCTGATTGAGCCAAGCCACGTCAAGACCTGAAACCGGGCGATGCGTCCCACGGTCCGTCGTTTTTTAAACGGAATCGCAAAGGGGCATCGACAACGCGTGGTGCGACGGAGCGGGTTGAGAATTAGGATTCGTCTGTGGCGCGCGCATGCAACCGGCGACAGCCGGGAGGGCGGCATCGCCACGGCTGACTCGCACCGCGCGTCGTAGGGACTACCGAGGAGTGTTGAGCCCGAACATGCCAGGCAACTTCAACGATCATTTCTCAGCACGCTCTGCCGACTACGCCCGGTTTCGACCGACGTATCCGCCAGAGCTTGTCAAGTGGTTAGCCAGCGTCGCGCCGTCGCGAGGGCTTGCCTTGGACTGCGGCTGCGGGACTGGGCAGCTGTCGACTTTGCTTGCGCAAGCGTTCGACCGGGTCGTCGCAATTGACGCAAGCCCAGCGCAGATCGCGAATGCCACGCGCCATGATGGCGTGCAATACCGCGTGGGACCCTGCGAGCAAAGCGGGCTCGCCGACGCGAGCGTGGACCTGGTTGCAGCCGCTCAAGCCGCGCATTGGTTTGACCTCGAGGCATTCTTCGGGGAAGTGCGCCGCGTTCTGCGGCCGCACGGCTGCATCGCGCTCATCACGTACGGCATCACCGAAATGACCGGCGCGCCCGGCCGCTTGCTGGCAAACTTCTACTCAACCGTCATCGGCCCGTACTGGCCATCGGAGAGGAAACATGTTGAAACCGGCTATCGCCTGCTTCCGTTTCCCTTTGCCGAGGTCTCGGCACCCGAAATGACGATGACGGCCCGCTGGACGGTTGATGAGCTTCTCGGGTATGTCGACACCTGGTCTGCCGTCCGTCAGGCCGAAGCCGTTCTTGGGCGAGCCCCCTACGCGCGCTTCGTCGATCAAATGCGCACCGCCTGGGGTGACCAACGATGGCAACGCGAGATCCGCTGGCCGCTCAGCATGCGAGTCGGGTTGAATGGCCCGGCCGACCCATCCAAGCGGCCAATGCCCGGGGACAGTCCATAGCCGAATACCCTGCGCCGACGACGCAGCGCAGCGCTTGAGTGGCGGCGCGCAAGTCTGCAGAATTCGGTATTCGCGCCCAACCGCCAGCCGAACAATTCTCAAAATTCTCGCCCAGCCGAATCCAGCATCACTAGTGTCTCCCGCGAAACGCCTGCCACATGATTGTTCGCCCGCGCCTTTCCTGGCTTCGCATGCTGTTCGTGATCCGCGGCTCGGTGCTGCCGAAGATCTGGCCGCAGCTCGCCTTCATCACCGTGGTGGCGACACTGGTCACGATGATCCACGGCGACATCCTCGGCTGGCGCGTCGGACTGACCTTCGTTCCGTTCACATCCATCGGCGTGGCACTGGCGATCTTTCTGGGCTTTCGCAACACCGCGAGCTATGAGCGCTACTGGGAGGCGAGGAAACTCTGGGGGACGATGCTGAACGCGTCGCGCTCGTTGACGCGCCAATACATCGCGTGGATCGACGCCTCTCATGGTGCATCGACCTTTGTCTACCGACTGATCGGATTCGTCCATGCACTGCGGCACCAACTGCGCGGAACCGATGCAACGTCGGAATTGGCGACGCTGCTCGAGGCGCCTCTGCTCTCGTCGCTTTTGACTGCGCGTTCGCGCCCGGCATTGATTCTGCAGTCACTGGGAAAGACCGTGGCAGAGGCATCGGCGAGACACGTGCTGCATCCTCAGATCGCGGCGGTCATGGAACAAAGTCTGATGGACTTGACTGAGGTGCTGGGGGGCTGCGAGCGCATCGCCAACACGCCGATCCCGTTTGCCTACTCCGTGATCATCCATCGCACGGTGTCGATCTACTGCCTCTTATTGCCCTTTGGGCTGCTGGGCAATGCCGGCGTCCTCACCCCGCTCATGGTCACGTTCGTCGCCTACACATTCCTGGCCTTGGATGCGCTCAACGAGGAACTCGAAGACCCCTTCGGCGCGTTGCCGAATGATCTTCCACTTGCTGCGCTGTCGACCGGGATCGAGATCACGCTGCGCGAACTCCTTGGCGAGAAGGACCTGCCCGAGGCGACGCAGGCTGAGGACTTCATCCTCTTGTAGGGACCCGAACGAAAGCCGCGAGAGCGCATTGACCCGCTGACCCGGGCGACCTTTGCATGGTGCGGTTGCCTGAATCCACCCACTGAGCAGCGCCTTGCCCCCTTCAACGACTCGGATCTGTCGCCATGGCGTGGTTGCTGTCACGTCGGGATCTGGCGCCCGCCTGACAACCGTGCATCAAGGGCGTCTGCCAACAACCATGGAGTCCGGTCCGACAAGATGGACGACCTGCATGTCGACGAAACCGGCCTCGCGCATCCAGGCTTGGCAGTCAGCCCCCGTGTAATCGAATCCGCCGGGCGTCTCGACCAGCATGTTCAAGCTCATGAGCAGACCGAAGGCGTTTTGGCTGCGAGCGTCGTCGATAATCGCATCGTAGACCACAACAAGCCCACCCTGCGGCAGCGCGGCGAAGGCCTTTCCAAGCAACATGCGCTTGGTGGGCAAGTCCCAATCATGCAAGATGTGCCCCATCAGGATGACGTCGGCGCTCGGCAGCGGATCTTGGAAGAAATCGCCAGCCTGGAACGCAAGACGTTCTTGCAGGCTGTTGGCCGCGACATATTCTTCGAAGATGCGCCGTACGCTCGGCAGGTCGAAGCCAACGCCGTTCAGTTGCGGGTGCGCTTTCGCGATCTGCACGGCCAAGTCACCTTGCGCGGTTCCAACATCAACGAAGCTGCGCATGCGATCCCACGGCAACGCTGCGGCGATGCCGAGATTGGCTCCGTGGCTTACCCCAGTCATGGCCTTGAGGAATTGTTCCTGTCGCGCCTCGTCTCCATAGAGGTTGTCGAACAAGGCTCCACTCGCCTTGCAAGCCTCGCTCTGCGGCTCTCCAGTGCGCAACGCATCGGTCAATTTGCCCCAGAACGGGTACAGACGGGCATTGGCCATCTCGAGAATGCCACCCACATAGGATGGTTTGGCATGATCGAGAAACAGGTCCGACTCGGGAGTGTTCCTGTAACTGGTTCCATTGCGCTCAAGGAAACCCATCGCCACCAACGCATCGAGGAAGTCGCTGGCCCCGCGTTCATGCAGGCCCAAGCGCGAGCGCAGGGCATCGAGTGTCAATTCACCTGACGCCAGTGCGCTGAACACTCCCAGCTCGACTGCACTGAGCAGCGTCTTGGAGCCCCAGAATGCCATCCCTGTCTGCAGAATTTTTTCCGGGTCCATGACGCCTCCTTGCCTGCGGCTGAGAAACTTGGTTTGTCCCATTAAATTTTTCTAAAAATCAATTTTTAAGGGCGCTCAGACGATTTACACACATGCGCACTGAACATTCGTCGACATTCTCTTGCAAATTCTTGATCTGTTCCAGAGAGTCAGCAATCGCATGATCGGAACTGGATGGGGGAGACCTCGCGTTGATTGGGCGAACCCTTCCTGAACATATGCCCGCGCATTCCACTTCCTCGTCTGGCCCGACACGCAGTGTCGCCCAGGCAACGCCGTCCGGTCAGGAGGGGGTCAAGCGGGCGGTTTGCGCTTGTTGTTCCGTCCTCGGCTGGATCAAAGACCAGGATGCAGCGCCGCAAGGTCACGCTCAAGCTGGACCCCAATGCCGCGCAGACTGCGCGGCTCGAGGCGTGGACGCGACTGCACTGCGCGTTGACCA
>JAKBCY010000208.1 GCA_021807445.1 Pseudomonadota bacterium | reverse complement strand
CTCCCGAAATGCCGGATGAAGGAGGGATTCAACCTGATCGGTCCGACTCCGCAAGCCCGGATCGTGTAGCGAGACCTCAAGTGTTCTGAGCGTTTCAAGTAGCACCACCCGCCCCCGACGCTTCCCGGCTCGCAGTAGCGTAGCGCTCTTGAATCATCGCTGCTAACGGCTGCAATGGGTCGACTGTGAACCCGCGGAGCGCAGTTCGCAACGTCGGCTTCGCGGCGAGGTTCGGCCAAAACCAGTCAGCCGTAATCTCCGTCAAGTTGTCCGATAGCCGCCGTTGGCGGCTCGCATTGGCGCGACAGATTGTCATGCACTAAACGTCGCCGGCAGATGGGTGTCGGCCACTGTGGACCTCACCCCCCGCTTAATGAGGAGTGGTGGGTATCATTGCCCATGGCCTCCAAAACCATCACCGTCGCCGACGATATCGAGTTCAACGCCCTTATCCAGGCACTCGCTCGGGATGTGGTCGACGCACACATCTACTGGGATCAGCACAACGCGCTTCTCACCCAGATGGAGAAGTGGCCGGAAGTGCAAACGGAAGGGTGGCCCTTTTGGTATTACACGCTGCAAGCGCACCGTAGAACGGCGCTAGCGAGTCTGGCGCGTGCCTTCGATCAGGAGCAAAGCTCGCTTCACTTGCGGTCATGGCTCAGCAGCATCCGAGAGCACCTGCATCTCTTCGGAAAAGATGCGGTGGTGAAACGACGCCCCGGAGATCCGTTCGTGCAGTGGATGAACGCAGACGCGGCGGTTCCGGACCCTGCTGTGCTCGACTTAGACATCAAGTTGTGTTCGAAGTCTGACCCGGATGTCTCAGCCCTTTTCGTGTACCGCAACAACGTCTTAGCGCACCGAGGTGCCAAGCTCTCCAGACAGGGTGACTCGGCAAACCTGCCCGATTTGTTTGTAGAACAAATCGAGCGATTGCTGGCCCGCGCCCGCGATATCCTCAATCGCTACAGTTATCTGTTTGATGCGTCGTTCTTTGGCATGACTCCATTGGGACATGACGCGGTGGAACGTGTGTTCAAAGGAATGCAGCGCGACCTCGATCAACGTAAGGCGGATATCGCTGCACAAGCGCCCACGGTCGAGACCAAACGCCTCGACTTCATGCGCCAAATACAGCTCATCAACGATGAATCCGCTGGCAATCACGAGAAGGCCAGCAAAGACCGTGAAGCCCTTGCGAAACGCTTTGGCCACACAATCGATTCCGGTGGCCAAATCACGGGTGTCGTGCCGTGGACGAATCCTTCTAAACAAGACGAGGCGTAAGCCAGTGGACAACAAGCAACTCGACACTACGTTGGCCACCGTCCACGCCTTGCTCCAAGCTGAAGGCATGAGCGAGGCCGCCAATGTGGTTCGCACGCACGCGGCCCGGGCTGAACTGACCGGGTATGACAACTGGAACGGCGGCACGGATCTCTGGGACGTTCTCTTTGAAGTGCCCGCCACCGATTACGCCCGCATGGGAGTTCGGCGCGAGCAACTGGAAACGCAAATCACAGCGCGACTCAAGACTGTCCTTGAGCAAGAAACACAGAACTGGTACGCGGCCAAGATCGTGCCTGCGCGTGAGACGAGGAAGGAGTGGCGAGCCGAAAGCCCTGGCGTGCCGCGCCAGACACGAGCCAACATTTTTGACGGTTTGCGATTGGACAATGTAGCTTGGTGCGGCCAGGTTGATGAAGTGGAGTTTTTAAGTCGCCTCTACGACCTTCAGAGACTCCCGTCTCGGGACAGTCGATTCAAGGATGCGGCGCGTGATATTTGGCAGCACTGCATTAACAACAACGACTATGAGATGGACTGGGTGTATTCGGATGATCGGTTCCAGCTGATGGATGGGGCCGCCGAAACCTTCCTGCGGTTTCTGTGCGAAACCGTCCACCCCGTTGTGCGACCCAGCCGCGAAGACGCCATCAAGTTGGTGACGCACTATAACGATCAACTTCGGCGGGTCGGCTGGGAGATCGTTGAAGAGGAGCAGATTGCGGGGCGGCCGCGTTTTTCGTACCGACCGCTGAACAACCACGGTGGTCGTACGTTGTCACGCGGACGGGCGGTGGCCGATGCTCTGGATGCAGGATCCATGGCTCGGGCGATCGAACGGATGGAGCGGGCGGTTGATTCTGATCCAGAGCTGGCGATCGGCACCGCCAAAGAACTGATCGAGTCGTGCTGCAAAACCGTCCTAACCAAGCGAGGTGTGGAATTCGGCAAATCCGACGACCTGAGTGACCTGACCAAGAAAGTGGCCAAGGAACTGCGGTTAGTTCCCGAGGGCATCACTGATGAAGCGAAGGGTGCTGAAAACATTCGTTTGGTCCTTCGGAACCTTACCCAGCTCACCAACAACTTGGCCGAGCTGCGCGGTCTCTACGGAACCGGGCATGGTCGCGACGGCCAGCATCGTGGTCTTCATCCACGGCATGCTCGATTAGCTGTTGCCTCGGCGGTTGCATTTTCAGATTTCATTGCCGATACCTATCGCTACCACGAGGCCAACAAGGACATTTAGTGGGGGCGTGTGTATTTGACGGTGGGAGGATCGCCGATCAGACACGAATGGGCCATTCCGGAAGCGGCCGCTCGCGACTGGCAACTACGGGTCGACTGTGAACCCGCAGAGCGCAGTTCGCAACGTCGGCTTCGCGGCGAGGTTCGGCCAAGGGCGCACCGTTGCCATCAGTGATTTGTGCTACTCAACGTGGGTGGAGGGGCGTCGGCCAGGCGTTTCCTGCGCAGCAGAAACAAGACGGCTCCGAGCGGGAAGGACACAGAGAGGATCCAGGGGCCATAGAGCTGCGCGAACGCGCCCGCGCTAAAAATTTGAATCGAAATGGGCATGAAGCCCCATTGCCCGGTGGCCCAGTTGATCGAAACTTTGCCGACACCACATAAAATGAACACGATCCATAGCCATTTGCGCCTGACTATTCGGGTGCGGACACAAAGTACGAGAGCGTAGATGCTGACGAGGACTGCCATTGCAGCTAAGGCCAACACTACGTACTGAAGTATGCCTTTTCCACTAAGTGAGAATCGATTGAGGTTTTCAAGCGAGTTTGGCAGTGCCTTGACGCGGAACCCGATGATGGTGGTGACTCCGTTCCTCTTCCGGAGTGCGATATTGATTAGCATCCATCGATGAGGGAACTGATACTCGAAGGTTAAGTTGCGCTCCGTGATGCCGGAGCTACTGAATGAATTCGCGCCGACAATCTTCACCGACACAGGGTTCTGCGGGGGCAGCGCTGCTGCCATTTCGGCGAGCTTGTCATGGAGCGTAGCCGTCCTGATGCTCGGGTCAATGGCCTTCTCGATCTGGTTGAACTTATGCTGCCGCAGCAGGTCGATATAGCCCCTCGCAGCCTGCTGGTCAGCCTGAGGGGCGAAATGATTCATCAGAGCTGTACGCCCACAACCTGCGAGCAGTAACGCCAGCAGGACGCCGACGCGCATCACATAGCGCGTGAAGCGCTTCATTTCAAAGCTATCCGAACAAAATGTTGGATTCACTACACACCCCCCATTCCCTGTGCCCGATGTGCTGAATGAATTTGTTCACATCACGATGTGCTTGGCGAGCGGCTCTCACCTCGCCAATCTCAACCATCCCTGCGCCGGCGGCGATGATTGACCGCGGCATTGCCGCCCCCGAGACGCGCCCTGGGCAAACGGCCATACAGCGCGATATGGGCAAATAGGTAGCAACCTCCGATTGAAAGCGCCAGGTCGACCACACCATTGAGCGACTCCACATCGAGACCGGTCATTAGCCGTGCCAGAATGGCGACGCCACCCGCTGTGGCGAGGACGCCGCAGATCACGCGTTGCGCGATGGGCGCAGTGCGATACGCCGCCTCCGCATCATCGATGTTGCGCCGAGCCCCAACGAAGGCGTTGCCACCTGACTTGAAGTGACCCGGTAACGTGCCACGGACTGTGACGTGCCCGAACACGAACGTTCCAAACAGCGCGAGTATGCTGAGTGCAACGCCAGTCCACGTCGTGAGAACCGTACCTTGCAAGAGGACGACGAACACCGAGGCGCACAGTAATGCGATCAAGCTCGATGCAAGTCGCTGCCCCATTGGCGCCTTCGATAGTGGTGACATGGTCTGATTCTTTGCAGACGCCTTAATCGTGTCCCCGCACGTGGGGTACGAGTCGTGAGTTCTGGTGTAGCTGGACTCGCGCCCAGCTGAACACGGTGGACAGCCGATCGGGTTGATTGTCACGCAGCGTCTGCAGAGCTTCAACGGACATGTAGCGCCGCTGTAGTTGCCATTCGTCGTTCTGCTCGAGAAGCAGCGCGCCGACGAGCCGCCTGATCGCGGCGTCATTGGGGAAGAAGCCCACGACGTCGTGCACCGCTTGATCTCGGCGTTGAACCGCTCGAACGGATTGGTGCTGTTGACCTGAATGGCCGCAATGGGTCGCACTTTGCCCGGCATGCAGCGTGTTCGCAACGGCTCCCCTTGACTCGGGAACGGTCATACGCCTTCCACCATCGGCGGATCGTCATCGCCAAGTCCGGGAACCTGCTATGCCTGCGGACTCCTTACACAGGAGATCGCCATGACATCACCCTCTTCCCATTCACCCTGGAACAAGAACAAGCTGATCGGCCAGAA
>JAKBCY010000207.1 GCA_021807445.1 Pseudomonadota bacterium | reverse complement strand
GTCGGTGTGCCCGATGCGGTCGCCAGATTGGTCGCGCAGCGCGGTGAACTGGACCGCATCTACCAGACCATTGAGCACGGCACCTACGGGGGCAGCCTGCTTGACGGGGAGTTGTTCGGCTTCGCGCGAAATGCCAGCGCAATGCTGGATGCACCGACACAGTTCGACTTCTATGCTGGCGGCGGCTTGGACATTGCCATGCTCGGCTTTGGTCAAATCGATGCCCAAGGCAATGTCAACGTGTCGAGGCTTGGAGGCCTGACCGTTGGACCTGGAGGGTTCATCGACATCGCCCAGAATGCGCGGAAGGTCATATTCTGCGGAACCTTCGGGGCAAAAGGAGTAGAACTTGAGACCGGCGATGGCAGCTTACACGTCAAACGGCAGGGAAGCGTAAAAAAGCTGGTGCGCCAAGTCGATCAGATCACGTTCAGCGGCGCGCAAGCTTTGCAGCGCGCTCAACAAGTGCTGTACCTGACGGAGCGCGCAAGTTTCCGTCTTACGCCGGAAGGTGTGGAACTGTTCGAGATCGCACCCGGTGTCAATCTGACGCGCGATGTGATCGACCAAATGGAATTCACTCCGCGGATTGCGTCCACGCTCACCGTGATGCCGCCGTCATATTTCCGCACCCAAGACGATCATTTAGGGGCGCTCTCGACACGGTGATTGCCCTCATGCCACGCGCCAATCAGGCGCTCTGGAACTTGTTCATGCATTCGCTCCATGGCGTTGGGCTCTCTCGATTTCATCGAAAACGTGGGCAACGCCAAGCGGATGCACTCGGGGTTTGGCTACAGCGCTCCCGAGCGTCTTGAACCCAACTTGCCTAGCAAGCGGCCCAAATCCGACGCACCTCATGGTCCAGCCGCCGGGAGTCAACCGAGAAATGGCTTAAGGTTTGACGCACATCAACAGTGACGGCGGTTGGTGCCCAGACAATAACTCTAATGTCTTTCACATGAGTCCAAGCAAGATCTGACCTTGGGCTTTTTTGTTGTTTCTGTTTGTGCGCCGACACCCCGCCGAGTCGCCCTGATTCGTTAGAGGCAGCTGCGCGCTGCGGCTGCTCGCGCCAATTGTGGTGGCGGCCCCAATCCGGATACCTTCAGCACTTTGGCTAAGACCCCTTCTGCCGTCGCAGCTCGGACAGCCCAAGCATGCCTGGTCTGCATGACCGGCGTGTTCGGCACGCAATCGACTCTGCGATCCCTGCGCAGAGCGTCCAGCGCTCCATTCTTCGACGCTTGGCGGATTGTCTGCTCCGCCCAAATCAATGCGGCGCTCGGTTAACTAATTTCAGGCACATGATTGAGGGAAATCCGCACGATCGGGCGTGGAATGCCTTGCGCGACAAATCGCTTCTGAAAACGAAGGCATACGTCAATGGGGTCTGGGTTGACCATCCAAAACATTGGTTCGTCGAGAACCCAGCGACCGGAGAGCGAATCGCTCAAGTGCCATCCTTGGGGATTGTCGAAGCGAAGAACGCAATTGCGGCGGCAAGCGCGGCTTGGGAGACCTGGCGCCGGCAGTCTGCGCAGGAGCGGGCATTGGTGTTGCGGCGTTGGATGGGTCTCGTCCTAGCCAACGCAGATGATTTGGCCCTCATCATCAGCAGCGAACAGGGCAAGCCGCTCATGGAGTCGGTTGGTGAGGTTGTCTCAGGGGCAAGTTATATCGAGTGGTTTGCCGAAGAAGCGAAGCGCGTGTATGGAGAGATCCCGACGATGCGCGATTCCACCGTGCGTATGGTCACCCTGAGACATCCCATTGGCGTGTGCGCAGCGATCACGCCATGGAACTTTCCACTCTCGATGATTACGCGCAAGGTGTCTCCTGCCCTTGCGGCAGGCTGCACCGTTATCGTTAAGCCGGCGGAACAGGCGCCGCTGACGGCGTTGGCACTCGTCGAATTGGCTGAACGCGCCGGTATCCCGGCTGGTGTCTTCAACGTGCTGACGGCAGACTATGCAGACTCGGTTGCGATTGCAAGCGTCCTCTGCTCTGACACGGCTGTCCGGCATGTCTCGTTCACGGGGTCGACCAAGGTCGGGCGCCTCCTGATGCGCCAAGCTGCGCCATCCCTCAAAAGGCTCTCACTTGAACTTGGCGGGAATGCGCCGTTCATCGTCTTTGACGATGCCGACTTCGAGGCAGCGATTCAAGGGGCGATTGCCAACAAGTTCCGCAATGCAGGGCAAACTTGCGTGTGTGCGAACCGCTTTTATGTGCAAGAGACGATCTATGACCGGTTTGTTACGGCATTCGCGAACGCGACTTCACAATTGAAAGTTGGCAGTGGGATTGAAGGCGATGTTTCGTTTGGCCCGTTGATTAATGAGCAGGCTCTCCAAAAGGCTGAGCGACACGTGAAGGATGCCTTAGACAGGGGCGCTCGACTGCTGACAGGGGGCGAGCGAGTGAATGGTGGCCCCCACGGGCATCGCTTTTTTAAACCGACGGTTCTGGCGGAGGCAACGGCCGATATGTTGTGCGCCCGTGAGGAAACATTTGGCCCCATTGCGCCCATGTTCCGCTTTACGGATGAGGCGGAACTTTCGCTGCGTGCAAACGCAACAGACTTCGGTCTTGCCGCGTACATCTACAGTCGCGACATCGGGCGCGTTCTCCGGGTGGCTGAGGCACTGGAGGTGGGCATGATTGGTATCAATACGGCGCGACTGTCATCCGAAGCGGCGCCCTTCGGGGGCGTGAAGCAATCGGGATTGGGAAGGGAAGGTTCGCGGCACGGAATCGCGGAATATCTGGAAATGAAGTGCATTGTCCAAAAGGAGGGTTCGGGCGGCGCGTTTCGCCAGGGTTCGCACGGGCTCGAGGAATCTGTTCAGACTGTCTGAGCTGTAAGAACTTACCAATCACCACCTTCATGCAATATCACCTTGCGCAACTCAATATCGCTGTGGCAAAGGCGCCATTGAGCAATCCAGAGATGCACGAGTTTGTTACCAATCGAGAGCGGATCAAGGCGCTTGCGACGGCTGACCAGGGTTTCGTGTGGCAGCACGTATCGGAAGATGGCGACGCCGATGTCCTGCTGCATGCGACGAATCCGGTCTTGTTTAATCTCTCTATTTGGCGAAGCCTTGACGCGCTGATTGGTTTTGTCTATAAGTCCGAGCATGCCCAATACATTCGTGCCAGGAAGGATTGGTTCACGCCTTTGAATCGAATCCATGTCGTGCTCTGGTGGGTTGCGCGAAACCATCGCCCATCGGTGCTTGAGGCCAAGTCAAAACTGGATCTCTTAGCGAGTCGCGGCCCCACTCCAGAGGCGTTCGCGTTCAGACGGACCTTTCCACCGCCAAGCGATGCGTCATCTTTAACGAGCGAGCTCGAAGCGATGCCTCGTCTAACATCGACCTTCGCTGAAATCTCCGGAATACCCTGAAATCTTTGGTTCCCGATTTCGGCAATGCCACTTGGCCGCCCATGGCTTTTATTTCCCCGACCCCGACATCTGAGAACTTTATGGCTATCCCTGCCCGTTTCATGCTGCGCGCCAAAATTCACCGTGCCACACTCACCGGTGCCGATTTGCACTATGAGGGATCATGTGGAATTGACCTGAATCTGCTCAATGCTTGCGACATCATCCCGGGCGAGCAAATCGAGATCTACAACGTCACGAACGGTGCGCGCCTAAGCACCTACGCAATCGACGAACCCGCGGGGAGCGGCAACATCACCCTTAACGGGTCCGCCGCCCGCCACGCTGCGATCGGTGATCTGCTCATCATCTGCACCTACTCTTTAATGGACGATGCTGCGGCGCAGGCATTCCGCCCACGAATTGCGCTACTTGATTCACATAACTGCATAGCCGCCATGAAGGAGTGACGGGCCATGAGGGCATCGATGCAGCGTCGCAGTTAACGCGCATAACAAGCGCGGTGTTTTGCGGCTGCTGATTAGGTTGCAGGCCCGTCTGAAAACGTCGGGAGCATGAACCATATGGCATCTAATCGTAGGCAATTTTGGGCGAAGTCAAGGCGGGCTTCTGAAATCAGCAAGCACGTGCTTCTTCTGCATTCTCTCGATGTGGCCGCATGCGCTGATCGGATCCTGGCTCGCGGACCACAGGGCGCTCGCGAGCGCCTTGCTGCAGTGTTCTCCGCTCGCGCGGGGATGAACCGCTGTATTAGATGGGGAGATAGGGAGCGCACTTGACATGATGGCTGCCTTCGCCCTGGACGCGATTTTGCTGTTTCACGGTGTTTTCATCCTGTTCGTCGTGGGCGGCGGATTGTTGGCGGTACGTTTCCGAAAGCTGCTTGGCTGGCACCTTGCCGCAGCAGCATGGGGTGTAGCTGTCGAAATCAACGGGTGGATTTGCCCGCTGACCTACCTTGAGGACCGGTTGCGTGTGGCCACTGGTATCCCTGGTTACCAAGGTGACTTTCTCGCCCATTACCTCGTCGCGACGATCTACCCGGACGGGCTCACCCGCCGGATCCAGATTGGGCTGGGGATTGGCGTTGTGCTGGTGAACGCTTTTGTCTACGGGTATTTGTGGCCCAGGCGCGCGCGCGCACGGCGTCTCAAGGAGAAAGCCTAAGTCAGCGCACGTGCCGCAGGCGACAATGAGCCTGGTTGAGGGTCTTGGTGCCCAATTTGTGGCAAGGCTATCCCTTTTCGCCGGCCCCAAT
>JAKBCY010000024.1 GCA_021807445.1 Pseudomonadota bacterium | reverse complement strand
CCAGCGGAAACATCAACAGTCCCACACTGATGATCGCCGAGAAGGCGGCGCGGTGGATCGCGCAGGAAACCGAGTAAGCCGCTCCATCTATGCTGCTTCGGCGCTGTAGCGGACCGCCAGTGTGTGTGTTTGCCCAGGTTCGAGCGTGAGCACGTCATCGGCTGCGTTCGCAGACTCAACACACAACATGTTGCGCCAGCCCGTCGGCGTGATGTCGCCCATTGCCGCAGCCTTGTCGTGCCCAGGGCTCCAAACGACCGTTGAGGCTGATCCTTGCTTGGCGATGCGGATACGGCGGCGCAAGCGCGCGTCGACAAGGGCGCAATCGCCCAGCGCATTGACGTATACCCGATCGATCTCACCGTCGAAGCGCAGCGGCGCATCTTGCCGCTTGCGGGCAAAGCTCTCGGTCTTGTCAAGATAGATGCAGCCTTGCAGCCCTTCGAGTTCGACCTCGGCGATGTCCCCGACGGCAAAGTAGGCATGTAGGGCCTCGCCTATCGATAGCGGAATGGCCGCCGCGTTGCGGGTGGTCAGAGCGATCTCGAGTGTATGGCTAACGCGAATGCGCAAATCGACCGGTGTGTCGTGTGGCCATTGCGTCCGCGTGGCTTCGCAAGGCGGCAATCGAAGGCAAAGTTCGGTCTCGCCCTGCCCTCCGACGCTGTCGACCACGTCCCACGATACGGTACGGGCAAATCCGTGGGCTGGGAACGTCTTTTCAGTCGCGTGTGCCCCGAACCAGGGCCAGCACACGGGTACGCCGCCGCGGATCGAACGACCCGTGCCAAAGCGGGCGGCTTCAGACAGCCACACCACAGGCGCCGTCTGCGCCTTGGGGCGAAACGTTGTGCAGTGCGCTCCCTGCATGCATACGCTGGCCACACCACCCGAATTATCGATGTCGGCAAAAATCAGTCCGCCCGGTCCGCTGCGAAAGCTGAGCTGGCCCGGAATGGCAAAGGCTTGAAGTGCGGCGAGATCTTGCATCGTGGCGAGGTTTGGCTTGAAAACAGTCATTCTGCCAGTACGAGCCATCAGCCGGTCACGCAGTCGCTGATGACGCGGAACCGGCGTCGCCACGCGCGCCCGCTGCGTGTCTCACCATCAGGACAACGGCAAACCTGTGCGCGCGCATCGGCATCTCGGACGCGCGCGGGCGCGTTTAGAGCTCTATCCGAGGCACGCGCGTCGACGACCAGGAGGCGACAAGCGTAAGCGCGCCGGCGGCCATAAACGTGAGATGAAACGCGTGAATCACCTGCAGCGTGGCTTGATCACTGCCACCGCGCAGGGCTGCCTGCAATTCAGCCGTCGAGGCCAGACCGAACACCAACGCCCCGAACACCGCTGTGCCAACCGAAGCACCTACCGACCTGGCCAAGGAGATCGTGGCCGCTGCCGCCCCAAGTCGGGTGCGTCCGGCCACAGTTTGGATCACGAGCTGCGAAGTTGGCATGACAGTGCCGAATCCAAGACCCGCTATGACACCGAGAACGCCCACGCTCCAGCTCCCGCCCGGAAGCAAACCCAGTACAAACAGGGCTAACGCTGCGAGGAGAAGTCCCAAACGTGGCGGTTGGTCGGGCCGGCCGGTATGTGCCACGAGCCGCCCGGTGAGGTTGGACCCAACGACCAGACCTGCGGTGAGTGGCAGTAGGAGCAGTCCGGCATGCGCGGCGTTGCCATGCTTTCCAAGTTGCAGATAGACAGGCAGAAAAAAGACCAGTGCAAACATGCTGGCTGCGAACAACATGACCGTTAGGCTCGTCCAGGCGATGGCCGGTATGCGCAGCAACTCCAGCGGCAGGAAGGGATGGGTTTGGCTGCGTTCGCGCCGCACGAGAAGCGAACCCAGGAGTATGGCCACCCCTGCCATAGCCAGGCTCGGCGGGGAAACCCAAGGGAAGCGATGCCCGGCCAGCGTCAGCCACAGCAGCGCAAGTCCCGCCATGCCTGCGAAGAGCACAACGCCCAACGCGTCGTGGCTTTGACCTGGGACTGCGTGACGCGGACTTCTCGGCAATCGCAGCACACGCCACGCCGCGATGGCAGAAAGCGGGAGGTTAACGGCAAACAGCCAGCGCCAGCTGAACCGGCTGACCACGAGTCCACCCACGACCGGACCCGCAACGCTGGCGAGCACGAACACCATGCCGAAATACGCTTGAAATCGGGCGCGCTGGCGCGGCGGCACCACCTCGCCAATCAGGGCCTGGGTCATCACCATCAGCCCGCCCCCGCCCAAACCCTGCAGCATGCGCGAGGCAATCAGCCACCACATGCCCTGGCTCGCCATGCAGGCAATCGAGCCAACAGCGAACAGTCCAAGCGCTGCAACCAACGCATCGCGGCGCCCGTAACGATCACCCAAGCGTCCATAAAGCGGCGCCATGATGGTGGATGACAGCAGATAGCCCACTGCAATCCACGCGCTGTCGTGCAAATCGCCAAGATCGCGGGCGATCGCCGGGGTTGCGGTTGCCAGCAGCGTCTGGTCCACGGCCGCCAGAAAAATCGGCAGCATGACCGCCGTGAACAATTGCACGAACCGGCTCCAAGGCACGGCTGGCTCGGCCACGCTCGGTGAGTCGGCCAAGCCCGTCTCGGGCGGCGAGACGTCGGCAGGGGGTTTAGCGAAATCGGACGGGCTCATCGCAGCGACAGGATGATAGCGACAGGTGAGCATGCATCATGCCTTGCTTGCCCACCGATTCCGGGCGGATGTGACGGCCGCCTCATGGCCCAGGCATGCTGCTCATCGTCGCGCCCGGTAAGCGTCGCGCGAACCGCGCCGCGTCGGCACCATCAGCGGGCCTGCTTCGCAAGGGCGGAGGCCCCGGCCGGCAAAGCACCCAGAGCCTCCTTGTGCGTATTGCCCCAGCCGCCGCCAAGGGATTGAATCAGCGCCACCGCCGCCCCGTAGCGACGATTCAACAGGACGATCTGCGCATTGCGCGCGCTGGTGGCCGTGGTCTGCGCGGTGATGACATTGAGGTACGGGGCCGTGCCGGCCTTGTATTGATTCTCGGCCAGCCTCAGCGACACGTCGGCCGCCTGAACCACCAGTGCCTGCTGCTTGGCCTCTCGCGCCAGGATGCGTTGCGCAGCCAGGTTGTCTTCCACCTGTTGTAAGGCCGTCAGCACGTCCTGTCGGTAGTTGGCGACTGCCTGGCGATAAACCGCCTGGCTGGACGCCAACTGCGCCCGGCGCAGCCCACCGTCGAACAGCGTTGCAGCAAGACTCGGCCCTAGAGACCAGAAAAGCGATGGCGCCGAGAACAGCTCGGCGACGCGCGTGGCTTCGCTCCCCGATTGTGCTGACAGCGTCAGGTTGGGAAACCAGGCGGTTTGCGCGACGCCGATTTGCGCATTGGCAGCCTCGACCTGTGCCTGCGCGGCAGCCAGATCGGGCCGGCGTTGCAGCAATTGCGCGGGGATGCCCGGCGGGATGACAGGCACATCGGGCATCGCTGCGCTCGCCGGCAGCGCGAAATCGCTCGGTGGCGTGCCAATGAGAACAGCCACGGCATTTTGCAGCTGGGCACGGGCAACGCCAAAGTCCGTAACGCTGGTTTGCGCCTGCAACAATTGAGTCCTTGCAGAGGCCACGTCGGCGGCAGTGTCCACCCCGGCCTTGTAGCGGTTCTCGGTCAGCTGCAGGGCCCGCGCATATGCCTTGACGGTGTGTCGCGCCAAGCCCAACTGCGCATCCACCGTGCGCAGTTGCAGATAGCTCTGAGCCAGGCTGCCCTGCAGGCTCAGCATGGTGTTGCGCATGGTGGCAGCGCTGGCTTCGGCACTGGCCTGGCTCGCCTGGACCTGAAGGCGTACTTTGCCCCACAGATCCGGTTCCCAACTCGCTGTGGCCGAGGCGCTGACGGTGTTGCCGATACGCCCCGGCGCAGCAACACTGGTGCTGCTGCTGGCCGACTTGGACCGTGTGGCGGCCGCCCCGGCCGAGAGCGTCGGGTAGTAAGCAGCCTGAGCCTGCGCGATCACAGCGCGAGCCTGCTCATACGTGGCCAGCTGCGCCGCCAGGCTCTGATTGTGCTGCGCGACTTGCGCTTCGAGGTTGTTCAGCACCGGGTCTCCGAACACGTTCCACCAGGGACCTCGCGGCGTCGCCGCCAAATGTTGCGCGGGCTGCCAGTCGCCTCGCGCCTGGGCATAGCCCATGGGCATCGCCACCTTGGCAGGCGGCTCTGGCAAAGTCGCGGCACAGGCCGACAGCAACAAGGCGCCCAACACGCAGGCGCCGACCCGTGATCGGCGCGCGTGCGCAGCCCGATCGCGATCTCGCGAGCTGCCCAGCGCCCCCACCGGGCTGGCGGCATGTGACAAACGGTTGTGAAGACGGGTCATGGGCATGGTGGTCAAATGGGCGTGTCGATCGGCATTGGCCGGCCACTTCGGCCAAAGCGGCGCAGCGTCCAGCGGCGCAGCCTGTCGAGTTCGAGGTAGATGACCGGAGTGGTGTAAAGCGTCAATGCCTGACTCACGAGCAAGCCGCCAGCAATGGCGATACCCAGCGGTTGGCGTAGCTCCGCGCCATTGCCGGTGATGAATGCCAGTGGCAGCGCGGTGCCCAATGCAGCGAGTGTCGTCATCAGAATCGGGCGCAGGCGCAGCGTAGCGGCCTGGAAAATGGCGTCGCGAGGCTCCAAGCCCTGCTCGCGTTCAACCTGCAAGGCAAAGTCGACCATCAGGATGGCGTTCTTTTTGACGATGCCAATGAGCAGGAACACGCCAATGAGCGCGATGATGGAAAACTCGGTATGAAACAGCATGAGCGCCAGCACCGCACCCACCCCGGCGGGCGGCAGGGTGGACAGGATCGTCAGCGGGTGCAACGTGCTTTCGTACAGAATGCCCAACACGATATAGATGGCGAAGATCGCCGCCATGATGAACAGCGGCTGATTCTTCAACGTGTCGGCAAACAACTGGGCCGTTCCTTGGAAGCCGCCATGGATATCGGACGGAAGGCCGATTTCCGCCATCGCCTGGTCGATCCTTCCCTGAATCTGGCTCAGTGCAATGCCCTTGTCCAGGTTGAAGGAAATCGTCGACGCGACAAACAAGCCCTGATGGTTGACCGCGAGCGGGGTGTTGGAGAGTTCAAAATGAGCCAAGGCCGATAACGGGACCCGATTGCCATTGCTGCCCACCACGTAAATGGCCTTCAGCGCGGATGCGTTTTGCTGATACTGCTGAGCCGCCTCCATCACCACGCGGTACTGGTTGAGCGGGGCGTAGATGGTGGACACAAGGCGCTGCCCGAATGCGTCGTTCAACGTCTGGTCGATCGTGGCGATGGGGATTCCGGACCGTGCAGCCGCCGCCCGGTCGAGAACCAGCCTGAGCTGCAGGCCGCTGGCCTGCTGATCCGTATTGACGTCATTCACGCCCGGGATGCGCTTGAACGCGGCCAGGACCTTGGGCTCCCACTCGCGAAGGGCATTCAGGTCAGACGCCTGCAGCGTGTATTCGTACAAGGCCGCGGACGGCCTGCCGCCAGCGCGGATGTCCTGCACCGGGAACATGAACGTCTGTGCGCCGGGCACATGCGCCAACGCCTTGCGCAGTTGAGCGATGATGGTTTGCACACCCTTGCGCTCATCGATCGGCTTGAGTTGCATGAACATGAAACCACTGTTGCTCGTCCCGCCACCCGTGAACGCCAAGACGTTTTGAACCCCCGCATTCTTGCGCACGATACCCACGATCTTTTCGAGCTTCTTGCTCATATCCTGGAAGGAAATCGATTGATCGGCCTGCACCGAACCCACCAGAAGCCCCGTGTCCTGAATCGGAAAAAATCCTTTGGGCACCACCGCATAGAGATAGACGCTCAGCCCAATCGTGGAAAAGAACACCAGGAGCATGATCTTCGGATGCGCCAGCGCCCGCTGCAGGCTGTGTGCGTATCCGCGATGAATCGCATCCCAGCTGCGGGCCAAGCGTCCTGCTTGATGGCCGCTCGTGCCACGATCTCCACGATGCGTGCGCAGCCAACGCGATGCCAGCATGGGCGTCACCGTCAGTGAGACCACAAGCGAGATCCCGATGGCGACGGACAACGTGACGGCGAATTCATGAAACAGGCGCCCGACGATCCCACCCATGAACAGCACGGGCAGGAATACGGCAATGAGCGAAAGGCTCATGGACAGCACCGTAAAGCCAACCTCTCGCGCGCCCTTCAAGGCCGCGTCGAGGGGTCGCATCCCGGCTTCAACGTGGCGCATGATGTTTTCCAAAACGACGATCGCGTCATCCACCACGAAGCCGGTGGCAACGATCAGAGCCATCAGGGACAGGTTATCAAGCGAGTAGTCAAGCAACCACATCACAGCGAACGTCCCCACGAGCGACAACGGAACGGCAAGCGCCGGGATGAGTGTGGCGCGCCAGTCACGCAGGAACATCCAAACCACGCCCACAACCAGGATCACCCCGAGCAAAAGAGTGTTCTCGACCTCGTCGAGCGATGCCCGAATCGTGGTGGTGCGATCAGACATGATGCGCACGTCGATACCCGCCGGAATGGACGCTTCGAGTTGCGGCAAGGCCGCCTTCACGCCTTCCACGGCGCTGATGATATTGGCTCCTGGCTGGCGGAAAATGATCAGCAATACAGCTTGTTGACCATTTGCCAGACCCATGTTCTGGTTGTTCTGCAGGCCCTCTTCAACCTGAGCCACGTCATCCAGCCGGATGGGCGCGCCATTTTTATAGCCAACGACGATGCGTTGGTACTGCGCAGGGAGACTGATCTGATCGTTGGCGCCAATCTGCCAGCGGCGATTGGCGCTATCGAGCACACCTTTGGGTGTGTCCACATTGGCAGCCGCGATGGCCTGTCGAATCTGTTCCAGTCCCAAACCCATGCCGTTGATGCGAGGCAGGTCCAACTCCACCCGGACTGCAGGCAATGCAGAACCGCCAACGTTGACCTGACCGATGCCTGAGAGTTGCGAGATCTTCTGCGCCAGAATCGTGGATGCTGCGTCGTACATCTGGCCGCGCGTCAGGTTCTTGGACGTCAGCGAGATGATCATGATGGGCGCATCTGCAGGGTTGACCTTGCGGTACGTCGGGTTTCCCGTGAGCCCCGTGGGAAGCAGTGGCAATGCTGCGTTGATTGCCGCCTGCACTTGCCGGGCTGCGCTATTGATGTCCTTTGACAGGTCGAACTGCAGGATGACCCGCGTGGAGCCCAGTGTGCTGCTCGACGTCATCTGCGCGATGCCCGCGATCGTGCCGAGTGAGCGCTCCAGCGGCGTGGCCACGGTTGCCGCCATGACCTCTGGGCTTGCCCCGGCCATGTTGGCCTGAACCGTGATTGTTGGGAAATCCACCTGCGGCAGCGGCGCTACGGGCAACAGCCGAAACGCGATGATTCCGGCCAAAAGCACCGCAAGCGCCAGCAGGCTGGTACCGACGGAACGCCGAATGAACGGGGCAGAGAGGTTCACGCACCGCCCTCCCCCGCGACTTCATCGGGCGCGCCAAAATGGCGGGTTTTCCAAGCTTGCGCACGCTTGGCGATGCGATCAAATGCGAGATAGATCACCGGCGTGGTGAACAGCGTGAGCAACTGCGACAGCAGAAGCCCGCCCACCAGCGTGATGCCCAGCGGTTGGCGCAACTCGGCCCCCATGCCTCCGCCCACCACAAGCGGAACGGCACCGAACAGCGCAGCAAAGGTGGTCATCAGGATGGGCCTCAGGCGCAGGCGCGCGGCCTGCAGCATTGCAGCCTCGGGCGCCATCCCCTGATTGCGCTGGGCGTCAAGCGCGAAATCCACCATCAGAATTGCGTTCTTCTGCACGATGCCGATGAGAAGAATGATGCCGATGATGGCGATCACCGTGAGGTTGTGCCCCGTGCCCATGAGGGCCAGCAAGGCCCCGATTCCGGCTGATGGCAAGGTGGACAGGATCGTGACCGGGTGAATATAGCTCTCATAAAGGATCCCCAGCACGATGTACATCGTGGCAACTGCCGCCAGGAGCAGCCACAACTCATTGGACAGCGCCGCCTGGAACGCGCTGGCCGCCCCCTGAAACGCGATAGCCACCGACGCAGGCAGCCGTGCATCGCGCGCAGCGCTTTCGATGGCGCTGACCGCCTCACCGAGCGAGGCGCCTGGTGCCAGTTGGAATGAGATCAGCGCCGCCGGGAACTGACCGAGGTGATCCACCGCCAAGGGCGTTAAGCGTTGCTCGACGTGGGCGATGCTCAGCAGTGGAACCGGTTGGCCACTGCTCGACGTCAGATACACGCCGTTCAGTGCTGCAAGGCCGCCCGCGCCAGTCTTGTCCGCGCCCAGCACAACACGATATTGTGCCGACTGGGTGAAGATGGTCGACATCAGGCGCTGCCCGAAGGCGTCGTACAAAGCGCTGTCCACAGCGCTCATCGTGATGCCCAATCGCGCCGCAGCCGCGCGATCCACGTCCACGAACGCCTGTAGACCCTGGTCCTGCAAATCGCTGGTCAGCCCGGAGAGCTCAGGCAACCCACGCAAGCGCTTCATGAGCGTGGCGTTAGCTGCAGCAAGCTCGGTCTGGCTTGCTGCCGACAGGCTGAATTGGTAGGGATAGCGACTGGCGATGTCATCAATGGTCAGATCCTGCACGGGCTGCATGAAGGCGCGAATGCCTTGCACCCTGGCGGCACGATCAGCCAGCCGCTGAATGATCGGCGCCACGCGCAGCACCCGCTCACTCAGCGGCTTGAGATTGATGAGCAGGCGGCCGGTGTTCATGGTGGTGTTGACGCCGTCGATACCGACCACGGAGGAAATGCTCGCCACGGCTGGGTCTCGCAAGAGCGCGTCGACCAAGGCCTGCTGGGCGCGGCTCATGGCGTTGAAGGATGCATCCTGCGGCGCGACCGTGGTCGCCTGGATCAGCCCGGTGTCCTGCACCGGGAAAAAGCCCTTCGGAATCATGACGTACAGCGCCACGGTCAGCAAAAGCGTGCCCACGGCCGTGAGCAAGACCAGGGGTTGGTGGCGCAGCACCCACGAAAGCGCGCGCCCATAGCCGTCGGCTAATCGGTCGAACGCCCGGCCACTGGCGCGGAACAGACGTCCCTGCTTGCTTTCCGGCACATGACGCAAAAGCCGCGCTGACAGCATCGGCGTGAAGGTCAGGGACACGACCGCCGAAATCACGATGGCCACCGCCAGCGTGATGGCGAATTCGCGAAACAACCGTCCCACCACGTCGCCCATGAACAGTAGCGGAATGAGCACCGCAATCAGCGAGAACGTCAGCGAGATGATGGTGAATCCAATTTGCGCTGCACCCTTGAGTGCAGCCTGTAGCGCCGGCTCCCCTGCCTCGATGTACCGGGCAATGTTCTCAATCATGACGATGGCGTCATCGACCACGAAACCCGTGGCGATCGTCAACGCCATCAGTGTGAGCGTGTTGATGGAAAAGCCGAACAGATACATCGCGCCGAAGGTACCCACCAGCGCCAACGGCACTGCAGTGGCCGGGATAAACGTGGCGCGCCCGCTGCGCAGGAATACGAAGATCACGGCCACAACGAGCAGCACCGACAGCAGGAGTTCGAAGCTCACATCGGAGATAGCTGCACGGATGGTCACGGTGCGGTCCGACAGCACCGACAGCTGGGCTGCTGCCGGTAACTGTTGCTGCAGACTTGGAATCAGCTTGCGGATGCTGTCCACCACCTGGATGACATTGGCACCGGGCTGACGCTGCACGTTGATGACAATGCCCGGTTTGCCGTTCACCATGGCCGCCTGCCAAGCGTTTTCCGGGCCCGTGTCGATGGTTGCGACATCGCCGAGGCGCACGGGAGAACCGGCTTTGTACGCAATGATGGTCTGTCGGTACTGTTCAGGCGTTTGCAGCTGGTCGTTGGCATCGATCGTGAAGGACTGCTGCAGCCCATCAATACTGCCCTTGGGCGTATTGACATTGGCCCCCGCAATGGCGCTGCGGACGCTGTCGAGGCTCAGGCCCAGTGCGGCAAGCGCCGGCGCATTCACGCTCACGCGCACTGCAGGTTTGTGACCACCAGACAGCGTGACCAGACCGACGCCTGAGACCTGCGAAAGCTTCTGGCTCAAACGGGTATCGGCCAAGTCGTACAGCGTGGTCAAGGGCAGCGAGCCTGAGGTCAGGCCCAGCGTGATGACGGGAGCATCGGCGGGGTTGACCTTCGCGTAAATGGGCGGCTGCGGCAAGTCCGATGGCAAGAGGCTGCTGGCTGCGTTAATCGCCGCCTGCACCTCTTGCTCGGCCACGTCCAGCGAGAGTGAAAGCTCAAAGCGCAGCGTGATAACGGACGCACCGCCCGAGCTCACTGACCACATCTGCGCCAAGCCGGGCATCTGCCCGAATTGTCGTTCCAGCGGCGAGGTGACCGACGATGTCATCACATCGGGGCTGGCACCGGGGTAAAGCGTGGTGACCTGAATCGTCGGGTAGTCCACCTCAGGCAGGGCGGCTTGCGGCAAAAGCCTGTAGCCAACAAAGCCTGCCACCAGCACGGCGATCATCAAAAGCGTGGTGGCGATGGGTCGCAGGATGAACAGGCGCGACGGGCCTCGACGCTCCGCGTCATTGTTTGCGGGCTCTTGCCGCGACCAGGGCGCGTCTTTTTCGGGATCCTCGTGCATGCTCACCGTGCTCCGCTGGCCGCACCCGGCCTTGCGCGCTCGGCGGGCCGCTTCACGGACGTTTGCGGGCGCGACACGCTGCCGCCAGGCGCGCTCGTGCGCGCTTGCACCACCTTGACCTCGCGGCCGTCGCGCAACCGGTCCAGACCATCCGTCACGACACGCTCGCCGGGCTGCAGCCCGCCGAGGATCTGGGTGAGGTTGCCGTCGGTGGCGCCCGTGCTGACTTTGCGCAAGGCCACTTTGTCCCCGGCGCCAATCACGTATACATAGGTTCCGGGAGCGCCCACCGCCACCGCCGTCGTCGGCACCACCACCGCGTGTGCAATGGTCCGGACCAGCAGGCGCACGTTGACGAATTGGTTCGGGTACAGCGCCATGTGCTTGTTGTCAAACTCGGCGCGCAGATTCAGCGTACCCGTTGCAGTGTTGATCTGGTTATCCGCTGCCACCAGTTTGCCGCTGGCCAAAACCGCGGTGTTGCGCGCATTCCAGGCCTGCGCCGTAAGCGACGCCCCCCGCATGAGCTGGCCGACCACTTCGCCAATATCCTGCTGCGGCACGGCGAACGTCACATCGACTGGCTGCACCTGGGCGATGGTGGCAATCGGCGTGGCACTGCCGCTCGTTGCACTCGAGTTATTGCCAGCGCCAACGGCGCCAGACGTGGTCACCATATTGCCCGCATCCACCGGGCGCAGACCCGCCATGCCAGACACGGGAGCGGTGATGCGCGTCCATGCGAGTTGCAGCCGGGCATTATCCAAAGCCGCTTTGTTCACATCCAGCGTGGCCTTGTATTGGGCCACGGCTGCACGCTGGTCCGCCACCTGCTGCGCAGCGATCGAGTCCTGCTTGAGCAGGGTCTCGTAGCGCGCAAGATCCCCTTCAGCCCCGGTAAGCTGCGCAGCTGTCTGCTCCATCTGCGCTTTCGCCTGCTCCACGGTAATCTGGAACGGTCGGGGATCAATCTGCGCGAGCAGTTGGCCTGCCTTGACCATCTGCCCCTGCTTGTAATCCACGCTTTGTAGCAACCCCGTCACGCGCGGCATCACGTTCACCAGGCTGCGCGGCGTGACAGTACCCAAGGCGTTCAGCCACACCGGCAGCGGCTGCGCGCGCGCAACAGAGGCCGTCACCGGCTGCGGGGGCTGTTTGCCCATCGCACCGATCGGGCTTCGCTGCGCATGACTGACCTCTCCCCATCGCCACCACAAGAAAAGCCCAAGGGCCGCCACCGCCAAGGGGAGCAACCAAGGCCAACGACGTGCTGGCGCAGGAGGGACAGAAAGCTGTGGGGAATTGGAGCCGGGGCCGGATGGTGTCATGGATGGAAGCGTCCGCGGTGCAGAGTGGCGAATGGGTTGGGTCATGCAAGACTCACGCCCATTGTCGGACGATGTCGACAGGCGTGGGTGTTCAGCGGCATGCTGGCGTCGAGCCGTCTAGCCGGCCCTACGAAGCAGGCATGGAGCATGCCAGAGCCGAATGAACCCGGAGTGTGGCGCACGTGTCGAAATGTTGCTGCAATCCCAATTGCCCAACAAGGCGCGTCTTGCCGCATGCGCAGGGCATGGGTGGTCTGACGCGCGCGCGGCGGCGCCCTGAAAAATGTCGCTCAGGGCCCGACGCCTTTGACCTTGCGCTCGTGCCTCCAGTACACCTCGGTGCTGCCCTCCGAACCCGCCCGGTTAAGCGTGCGTGCGAGCACGAAAAGGAGGTCGGAAAGCCGATTGAGATACTGAAGTGGGTGGGCGAGGGCAGCCTGCGCTGGCGCTGGCGCGTCCGTGGACGCACCGGCGGCGTCCGTCCTGGTGCTCGGCCCGGCGATGGCTTCGCCAATCACGGCGACCACCGCACGCTCGGCTCGTCGTGCCACCGTGCGGCACACATGGGCGAGGCTGGCCGCGCGCGTGCCGCCTGGAAGAATGAACTCCTTGAGGGGTGGAAGTGTGGGGTTGTACTCGGCAAGCGCAGCATCCAGGCGCTGTACATGCGCGTCATGCATGATCGCCATACCCGGCACCGCGAGCTGACCGCCGAGGTCAAACAGGTCGTGCTGCACTTGCAGCAACAGGTCACGCACGGGGTTCGCCATGGGCTCGCTCAGCAGCAGGCCGATGTGCGAATTCAACTCGTCCACCTCGCCCAGTGCGTGAATGCGGGCCGAGCCCTTGGAGCAACGTGAACCGTCACCGAGGCCGGTCGTGCCGGCATCACCAGTACGCGTGGTGATGGCGGTGAGGCGATGTCCCATGATTGGGTCCTTTAAAAGTCTGGAGGGCAGCCCTGCCGAGAGCAGATGCCAGGCAAGTTGCAACACGCGTATTCTTACCCAAGCTCATCATCCCACCAAGAAACCAAGGAGACTGCGATGAACGCCTCGCTCCACCCCCAGATCCTGCAGCGTCCCGCCTCACCCGCCTTGCTCGACGCGTTGGCGCAGCGCTTTGGGGAGCACTTCACGACCTCCCTTGCCATCCGCCAGCAGCACGGGCGCGATGAATCGCCATTCGACGTTCCCCCACCCGCCGGCGTGGTCTTTTGCACATCGACCGACGATGTGGCTGATGCGGTCAAGCTCTGCGCGGAGTACGACACACCGGTGATCGCTTTTGGCGCGGGTTCCTCGCTTGAAGGGCAGCTTCTTGCCGTACACGGCGGCATCAGCCTGGACCTCGGCCGCATGAACCGGGTGCTGGCAATTGCTGCCGAGGATATGAGCGCCACCGTTCAGGCGGGGGTCACCCGCCTGCAACTGAATGATGAATTGCGCCATAGCGGGTTGTTTTTTCCAATCGATCCCGGCGCGGATGCGACCATCGGCGGCATGACGGCGACCCGCGCCTCGGGGACAAACGCGGTGCGCTATGGAACGATGCGCGAGAACGTACTGGCGCTGACCGCCGTTCTCGCCGATGGGCGCATCGTGCGCACGGGCACGCACGCGCGTAAAAGCAGCGCCGGCTACGATCTCACGCGCCTGATCGTTGGCAGCGAGGGAACGCTCGCTATTGCCACCGAGGTCACGTTGAAACTGTACCCCCAGCCCGAAGCGGTCGCAGCGGCCGTGTGCTCGTTCCCCGACGTTGCGAGTGCCGTGGATTGCACCATCGCGACGGTCCAAGCCGGCATCCCGATTGCCCGCTGCGAACTGATGGACGCGCACTCGGTTCGTGCAGTCAACGCGCATGACCACCTGGGTCTGTCCGAGCAACCCCTGCTGCTGATGGAGTTCCACGGCTCGCCGGCTTCCGTGCGCGAGCAGGCAGAGTCCGTTCAGGCCATCGCGCTGGGCCATGGTGGATCGCATTTTGCCTGGGCCGACACTCCTGAGGAGCGGAACCGGTTGTGGAAAGCCCGCCATCACGCATATTTCTCGGCGTTGCAAACGCGCCCGGGATGCCGCAGTGTGACAACCGACACCTGCGTGCCCATCTCCAAGCTGGCGGAAAGCATCAATTTGACCGTTGCCGAGGCCGACGCAGCCGGGCTTCCCTATTTCATCGTGGGTCACGTGGGCGATGGCAACTTCCACGTGGGATACCTGATTGATCCCACTCAGCCGGCCGAGCGTGAACTCGCCGAACGTCTCAACGCGCAACTGGTGCGCCGCGCCCTGGCCTTGGGCGGAACGTGCACGGGCGAACACGGCATCGGTCTGCACAAACAAGGCTTCCTGCGTGAGGAGGTCGGTGACGATGTCCTTGACACCATGCGCGCCATCAAGGAAGCGCTCGATCCGAAGGGCATCCTCAATCCCGGGAAAATTTTCCCCTGACCCGCGCGCAGCACGGCGTCGCCTCGCGCTGCGACGACGCATGCCCATTGGCAAGCGCCGGCGCCCCGATGACTCGCGACGATGAGCGCGGCCCCCGTCTCCCGCCCGGGCAGCCCCGCCCCGGGTTCAGCGCGTGCCTTGGCTGGCGGACCGCCCTCGCCCCCTAGCCGCCAAAGTAGTGTGGAAGAATTTTCGAGCTGGCCGTCTTGGGGTTGTCGGCGAGCAAGTGCGGGTCGTCGGTGACGATGATCAAACCCGCCATGGGGTCGCCAAAGCCGTGCACGGTGGGGCGCTTCTTCGGAACGGTCTTTCCGCCCGGTTCCTTGACCAATTCGGCGTGCACCGAGCAGTAGTAATACTTCAGCCCCGGATGATGGAACGTGATGGTGTAGGTGTGCACGGCGTGGCCTGGACCGGGGGTACCCTGAACCGCCCCATCAAAGGTATTGCTCATGGCGCCGGTGCTGGGGTTGTAGCCGACGATGGTGTGTGCACCCGTGTCTTCATCAACGAAGACTACTGGCTGGCCTGGTCGAACGACCACAACATTCTCCAGAAACATATTGGCACCATTCATGTGCACATAGACGGGCGCGCGAGCAACGGTCGCGGCTTGCACTTCGGGAATGGCGCATGCTGCGCCCACGCACAAGGCAGTGAGCAAAGAGCCTTGGCCGATGCACCGCAGAGCGCGGCGAAGCGATAAACACGATGGCATGGTGTCTGTCCTTGTGGAATACGACATGCCGAACCCTAGGCTCACGCTGCCTTCCGGTCAATGCAGGCTCACATGGCGTTACCGCTGCAACGCCTGTTTGCGCCGCGCGCCAAGCCAAACCGTCCGAGTAAACCTGCGGTGCCGGACGCCCGGGGCTTCGGAGCCGATGCCACGATGGCCGGCGCGCCACTCAGGCGTTGATGCACGCCTGCGCGGTGCCCATTGCTCGCACGATGCGGGCTTGACCACCCATCCGTCGGCGCGGCCTGCATGCGAGCGGGCAACGCAACCCGCAAAGCCCCAAGCGTCAAAATCGTCATCAGTGTTTTACCTTGTGGACCCCGCTTCGTTGGGATAGACCCTGATGCAGCGCAGCATCGGTTTCGTTATGGTTTGCGACAATATCTAAAACTTCCGTTCGCAACGCCGCAACCATGGACGCCCCCACCCCCGAATACATCGCCACGCGCGCTCAGCGGCAGACGCAGGTCGTCGCAGCGCTGTCTGACGTGCTTCCGCCTTCGTGCCTGCTTTGGCAACGTGAGGACGTCGCTGCCTACGAATGCGACGGCCTAGCAGCCTACCGACAAAGGCCGCTGGTGGTTGCCCTGCCGGAGACCGAGTCGCAGGTTAGCGCCGTGCTGCGGATATGTAACAGCCTGATGGTTCCCGTGGTGGCGCGCGGCGCCGGTACGGGGCTTTCCGGCGGTGCTTTGCCGCACGCGGATGGCGTGCTGCTCGCGCTATCCCGCTTCAACCGGATCAAGAACATCGACCCCGAGGCGCGTACCGCCACAGTGGAGTGTGGAGTGCGCAACCTCGCCATCTCCGAAGCTGCTGCACCACATGGTTTGTACTACGCGCCTGATCCATCGAGCCAGATCGCCTGCACCATCGGCGGCAATGTGGCCGAGAATTCGGGCGGTGTGCACTGTCTGAAATATGGACTGACCGTCCACAATGTGTTGCAGGTGCGCGGCTACACGGTGGAGGGCGAGCCCCTCACCATCGGAAATCTGGCTGGGGACTGCCCGGGGCCCGACCTGCTTGCCGCCGTGATCGGCAGCGAGGGGATGCTGATGGTCGTGACCGAGGTCACGGTCAAGCTCATTCCCAAGCCGCAACTCGCACGCTGCATTATGGCCAGCTTTGATGACCTTCGGAAGGCTGGCGACGCCGTGGCCAGCCTGATTGCTGCAGGCATCATCCCGGCTGGCCTCGAGATGATGGACAAACCCATGACCGTTGCTGCCGAAGCATTTGTCCATGCCGGCTACGACCTGAACGCCGAAGCCATCCTGCTGTGTGAGTCGGACGGCACGGCGGAAGAAGTCGAAGAGGAAATCGGTCGCATGAGCACCGTGCTGCAGGGCTGTGGCGCCACCGCCATCGCGGTGAGCCAGTCAGAGGCTGAGCGGCTGCGGTTTTGGAGCGGGCGCAAGAACGCGTTCCCGGCCTCGGGCCGGATCTCCCCCGACTACTACTGCATGGATGGAACCATTCCGCGCAAGCGGGTGGCCGACATGCTGTTGTCCATCAAGGATATGGAGCGCGAATTCTCGCTGCGCTGCGTCAATGTATTCCACGCCGGCGATGGCAACCTTCATCCGCTCATCTTGTTCGACGCCAATCAGGCAGGGGAACTGGAACGCGCCGAGGCCTTCGGTGCGAAGATCCTGGAGGCCTGTGTGCAAATGGGCGGCTCCATCACTGGCGAACATGGTGTGGGAATGGAGAAAATCAATTCGATGTGCGTGCAATTCAGCCCCGAAGAGCTTGAGCAGTTTCGCGCCTTTCGACGCGCCTTCGATCCGGCCGAATTACTCAACCCCGGCAAGAACATTCCCAGCCACGCACGCTGTGCCGAGTACGGAAAGATGCATGTGCGCGCCGGGCGCACGCCCTTTCCGGATCTGCCGCGTTTCTGACCCCCGGGTTGCCTGCTTTGCACTCACCGTCGGGCATGACCCGAACGCCAAAGCTCGGATGGTCCACTGCCATGGTTCAGGCAATGCGGCATGAGGCCCCCTGACCATTTCCCCTTCAAAATCGAGACTTTTGTGAACCCCTCCGATTCCCTGGCCGCCCTGCAGGAACAGGTCCGGCAAGCCGTGGCGGAACGTGCGGCGCTCGTTGTGCGTGGCGGCGGCAGCAAGGCCTGGCTGGGCCTGCCTGCAAGCTCCGCGCACACACCGCGTGCGCTCGACATGCGCGGTTATGCCGGCATCATCAGCTACGAGCCCACTGAGCTCGTCGTGACCGCGCGCGCTGGTACGCCACTGGCCGAGCTTGAGGCAGCGTTGGCCGCTCACGGTCAGTGCCTTCCGTTCGAGCCACCACACTATGCCCACACCGGAGCGCAAGCCACCGTCGGAGGCATGGTCGCGGCCGGGCTTTCCGGTCCCGGGCGTCAAGGCGCAGGCGCGATCCGCGACTACGTGCTGGGTGCGGCGCTGCTCGATGGTCGTGGCGAGGTCCTGCATTTCGGCGGGCAGGTGATGAAAAATGTCGCCGGTTTTGACGTGTCGCGCCTACTCGTGGGGTCCATGGGATCGCTGGGTGCGATCGTAGAGGTCTCGCTCAAGGTGCTGCCGGTTGCGCCGGCCGAGGCAACGCTCGTCTTCGAGTTGGGCAAGCAGCGCGCGCTCGAACAAATCAACGCATGGGGTGGGCAACCGATACCCATCGCCTCGAGCGCCTGGTGGAGCGACGGTGCCGGCACCGATCTTCTTCATGTGCGCCTGCGCGGGGCCCGCGCCGCGGTGGCGGCGGCGTGCGGTCGCTTTGGCGGCGCACGCCTCGACGATGATGCCGCCCAAAGGCTGTGGCAGGACCTGCGCGAGCAAACGCTGCCCTGGTTCGCTCCAACCTGGGCGCAGCCTGGCGCCGCCGGGGAATGCCTATGGCGCCTCGTCGTCCCCACCACCACGCCACCGCTCAAGCTGCAGGGCGCCTTGCTCATTGAGTGGGGCGGCGCGCAGCGCTGGATCAAGAGCGAGCTGCCCGCCGCCGTGATGCGCGAGGCAGCGACCGAGGCTGGAGGGCATGCCACGCGTTTTCGTGGAGGCGACAGCGCAACCCCGGTGTTTACCCCGCCGGCACATCCGCTTGAGCGCATTCACCGCGACGTCAAACGGGCGTTTGATCCGCACGGCGTATTCCCCGCAATGTTTGCCGATCACTGAGCCCACGGTCCAAGTTAAAGCCGACAAGTATCCTCATCATGGAAACACATTTGTCTCCCGAATTCGCCGGCACGGCTGAAGGCCAGAAGGCCGAAAGCATTCTGCGCGCCTGCGTGCATTGCGGCTTTTGCACCGCCACCTGCCCCACCTACCAGCTTCTTGGCGACGAGCTGGACGGTCCACGCGGGCGCATCTACCAAATCAAGCAGGTCCTTGAGGGGGAGCCGCCAAGCCGCAGCACCCAACTCCATCTCGATCGCTGCCTGACCTGTCGCAACTGCGAAACCACCTGCCCCTCGGGCGTCGCCTATGGGCAGCTCCTGGACATTGGCCGCCGCGTGGTCGATGCGAAGGTGTCGCGCCCTGTCGGCGAACGTGCCAAGCGCTGGGCGCTCAAAGAGGGCCTGACTTCGCCGCTGTTTGGCCCCACGATCAGGCTTGGCCAGATCCTCAAACCGCTGGTGCCCGCCGCGCTCAAGGACAAGGTTCTGCATCCCAAGCCCGCCGGCGCATGGCCCACTCGCGAGCACGCCCGCCGCGTACTGATGCTGGCCGGGTGCGTGCAGCCCGCCATGGCGCCCAACATCAACACCGCGACCGCACGCGTTCTCGACGCCCTAGGGGTCGCGGTCTTGTTGGCCGATGGCGCTGGCTGCTGCGGCGCGATCCGCCAGCACCTGTCCGACCATGAAGGGGCACTTGCCGACATGCGCCGCAATATCGATGCCTGGTGGCCGCTGGTGGAGCGCGGCACCGTGGAAGCCATCATCATCAACGCCTCAGGCTGCGGCGTGCAAGTGAAAGACTACGGGCGCGAGCTGGCACGCGATCCTGCCTATGCCGAGCGGGCAAAGCGCATTGCCGAGTTTGCGCGCGACCCCATCGAATTTCTGGCGGATCAGGGGCCACAGATCGCGGCCCGGCTCCAACGTAAACCGGCAGAAAACCTGGCCTGGCATCCCCCATGCACCTTGCAGCACGGTCAGCGCCTCGGCGGCCAAGTGGAGATGCTGCTGCGCAGCTTGGGCTTCACCGTGAGCTTGCCTGCCGACAGCCATTTGTGCTGTGGTTCGGCCGGCACATACTCCGTGCTTCAGGCACCCCTGTCAAAGCAGCTTCGCGAGCGCAAGCTCAAAAATCTGGCGCACCTGGCACCGGAACGCATATTGAGCGCCAATATTGGCTGCATCCAGCATCTTCAGGCCGGAACCACCATGCCAGTGCAGCACTGGCTGGAATTTCTGGATGAGGCCATGCGGGCATGACGGCTCCACGAAACACACCTTGTGCATGATGGCGACGCAGCCTCGTCGCAGGGTTCCTAGCTG
>JAKBCY010000206.1 GCA_021807445.1 Pseudomonadota bacterium | reverse complement strand
GCACCCCCGTTCGTGCAAAACACACGGAATGTACGGTGTTGCCGCAGTCTGTTTTTACAATCGGATGTGCGCAAGCCCGGATGGCCCTCATTGCGCGGCAACTGCCGCGGGGGCCGGCGGCAGTCGTCTGCGCTGGCGCCGAGCGTCGAACGATGACCCACGTGGCGGAGCGCAAATATTGCCGGGCGCATCCTGCGCGAGGCACGCATGCGAGCCTCGCGCAGGCCACCGCCCCGCCAAACCAGACGTGCGCTTGCCCCATAGCCCTGTTTGTCGCGAATCTCTGAACCCAATACCATGGCGCGTTCCCCGACCCCCCATGCTGCGCAACCGGCGTGGCGCGGCGACGCAGGGCACAGCGGGAGGTCCCGCGTCAGGCGTGTCCTGCTGGGCCTCTTGACGCTCGCCATCGCGCTGCCTCTTGCAGCCGCGCTGCTGGGGGGTGTGGTGGTGGCTTTTGCCTGGCCGCGCCTGCCCGATGTGCAGCAGCTTCTGGATTACCGTCCCAAACTGCCCTTGCGCGTGTACTCGGCAGACCATGTCCTGCTGGGCGAGTTCGGTGAGGATCGGCGGGACTTCGTCCCCGTCTCACGCATGCCTCGGACGTTGACGCTTGCGGTGCTGGCCACGGAGGATGAGCGCTTCTACCAGCACGGCGGGATCAATTGGCAAGGACTGGTGCGCGCGGCCGTGGCCAATCTGCGCAAGCTCAAGAGTCAGGGAGCCTCCACGATCAGCATGCAGGTGGCGCGCAACTTCTACCTCTCCAGTGAGAAGACTGTCACCCGCAAATTGTTCGAGGCGCTGCTGGCGCTGAAGATCGAGCGCGAGCTGAGCAAGACGCAGATCCTGGAGCTGTACATGAACCAGATCTACCTCGGCCAGCATGCCTACGGCTTTTCCGCTGCCGCACAAACCTATTTCGGCAAACCGCTGGCGCAGATCAGCCTGGCGCAAGCAGCCATGCTTGCGGGACTGCCCAAGGCACCGTCCACCGCCAACCCCTTTGTCAATCTAGCCCGCGCGGAAATTCGCCAGCAATATGTCCTGGGGCGCATGCGCGCGCTGGGCTGGATCAGCGATGCTGACTACGAGCAAGCCAAGGCGGCACCTCTGGGATTGCGCTCGGTGAGCGCCGCGCGCGTGACGCATGCGGTTTACGTGGCCGAGATGGTGCGCCAGGCCATGGTTGCGCGCTTTGGCGAGCAGGCCTATACGCGCGGGCTGAGCGTCATCACCACCATCATCAGCGGCGACCAGCAAGCGGCCTGGCACGCTCTGCACACCGGCGTCATGCATTACGAGTTGCGCCAGATCTGGCGCGGGCCGGAGGCTTACGTTGCCCCACCAGCGACCAGCAAGGGCTGGGCCCAGACTGTCGACGATGCATGCGACGACCATCCGGACACTGGAGGCTTGCAGTGCGCGGTGGTGACCGCAGTCACGTCCAGGCAGGTGCAAGTCATGCGCCCGGGCGGCGCCGTGCTTGAACTATCGGGCGTCAGCCTGCGGCAGGTCAGGGCACTCGGTCTGGGACCAAGTGCACAGCCCAACGTGGCCCTTCGCCCCGGCGCGGTGCTGCGCTTGTGGGAGCCCCGACAAGGACACTGGATCATCACCCAGATCCCACGGGTGCAGTCGGCTTTCGTCGCGATGAATCCCGAAAATGGCGCCATTCAGGCGCTTGTCGGCGGCTTCGATTTTCAACAAAATCCCTTCAACCACGTGACGCAAGCGCAACGCCAACCGGGCTCGAGCTTCAAACCCTTCATCTACTCAGCGGCGCTGCACAAAGGCTTCATGCCTCCCACGATCGTGAACGATGCCCCCCTGTTCTTCAATGCCGCTGCAACCGGCGGACAGGCCTGGGAGCCGAAGAATTATGACGGCGTCTACGACGGCCCCATCACTCTCGAGCGCGGTATGGCGCAGTCAAAGAATATGGTCGCCATCCGAGTGCTCAACGCCATTGGCCCGAAATATGCCCAGCAATGGAGCGCGCGCTTCGGCTTTGCCCCCTCCACGCAGCCGCCCTATCTCACGCTGGCCTTGGGCGCCGGGTCGGCCACGCCACTGCAGATGGTGCGTGCCTACTCCGTGTTTGCCAACGGGGGCTATCTGGTTCAGCCCTACCTCATTGGCTCCATCACCGATGCCTCGGGCAAGGCAGTGGCATCGCCCGGACCCCAGCGTGCCGGCGATGAACGCCTGCGCACCATCACGCCGCGCAACGCGTTCGTGATGAATACGATGCTGCAGGATGTCACGCGCACGGGAACGGCAGCGAGCGCACAGGCCGAACTCAAGCGCCCCGATCTTTACGGCAAGACCGGCACGACCAGCGATGCCGTCGATGCCTGGTTCTGCGGCTTCAATCCGCGCCTGGCCGCCGTGGCCTGGATGGGCTACGACACACCGCTCAAGCTCGGGTCCCGCGAAACGGGTGCGCGCGTGGCCTTGCCGATCTGGATCGACTTCATGCGCACCGCGCTGCGCGGTGTGCCCGTCGCCACGTATACGCCGCCAGCCGGCGTGGTGCCGATGGGTGATGCCTATGTGTATGAAGAGTTTGCTGCCGGTGGAGGAGTCCACGCGCTGGACGTTGCCGCTGCGCCGCCGACCGCCCCAGCCAGCGGCAGCGCCATGTCCAAATTGCCCTCGAGCATGCATTGATGCGCCGCTGGGGCCGATCGGCTCCGCGTGCGCTCACGCCTCAGTCCAACGCCAGCTGTGGACCGCCCTGGTTCGTCACGGCCTCCTGCACCAGGCTGGAGAAACTCCGCCCGCCGCGCGTGTCCAGCCACTGCCCGCCATGGTCGCGGAAATGGTACGCGCCAGATTTGCTTGCCAACCACAACTCCTGAATGGCAGGCTGCAGATTGATGATCACGGATTCGCCATTGTCCAGCTCGAGAGTGAGCACCGAGCCCTCGCGCTTGGAGTCCAAATCAGCGGCATCAGCCGCAGTTTCCAATGCGCCCAGCGTGGCTTCGGCACGGCGCAGGTACTCACTTTGAGGCAGATCATTCATAGCGCGGCTGATACACTCGTTCGATGCAGACCAGAGGCATTCTAGAAACAAGATTGGCCCGCGCCAGGACTGCGGGTTTACTTGCCGTGTTGCTCGCGGCCAGTGCCCTGATGGCGGGCTGTGGGCAAAAGGGCCCCCTGTACCTGCCGAAGCCACCGCAGGCCGCACCCGCGCAAAGCTGACGGCAGGAAAGCCGACCCGATGGCCTGCGCATGTTCTATTCCTGACCACGCAACCTTCGCCCCATGCCGCAGCATCCCGACTCATATTCTCAGCTTCCAGGCCATCCACAAATGGCATACCGCAATGGCCAGTTGATGGTGGAGGCCGTGCCGGTCGCCGAGCTGGCGCGGCGCTTTGGCACCCCGCTCTATGTTTACTCCCGCGCCGGGATCGAACAGGCTGCGGAGGCCTATCAGACCGCGGCGCAGGGCAGGCGGGTGGCGCTGCGCTATGCGGTGAAGGCCAATTCGAATTTGGCCATCCTGCAGTTGCTTGCGCATTGCGACTGGGGCTTCGACATCGTCTCGGGTGGGGAGCTCGCGCGCGTGCTTGCAGCAGGAGGCGATCCCGGGAAAATCGTCTTCTCGGGCGTGGGCAAGAGATCCGTGGAGATGCGTGAGGCCCTGCAAGCGGGGGTGCAGTGCTTCAACGTTGAGTCAGAAA
Organism: Pseudomonadota bacterium; assembly: GCA_021807445.1. GTDB lineage: Bacteria > Pseudomonadota > Gammaproteobacteria > Burkholderiales > Burkholderiaceae_C > Thiomonas_A. The sequence goes on along the minus strand of JAKBCY010000206.1, from coordinate 1,036 downwards.
GTGAACTGCGCCGGCTGAATCAAGCCGCTGGTGATGTGGGCATGACGGCACCCGTGAGCCTGCGTATCAACCCCGATGTGGACGCCAGAACCCATCCCTACATCTCCACTGGACTCAAGAGCAACAAATTCGGCATTGCCCAGGGCTTGGCGCTACGAGCTTATCTCGATGCCGCGCTCCTGCCCAACCTGCGCATCGTGGGCATTGACTGCCACATCGGCTCCCAGATCACACAGCTCGGCCCCTACCTCGACGCGCTTGATCGGGTGCTGGAGCTGGTGCATGAACTCGAGCACCACGGCATCAAGCTTGAGCACATTGACCTCGGCGGCGGGCTCGGCATCCGCTACGCCGATGAGACGCCCCCCACACCCGACGCGTTGATGTCGGCTCTGCTCGATCGACTTGAGCGCGCAGGGCAGGGACATCGACAGCTGATGATGGAGCCCGGTCGCTCCGTCGTGGGCAATGCCGGACTGCTGCTCAGCGAGGTCATCACCCTTAAATCGAGCCTGGATCGTCACTTTGCCGTGGTGGATGCCGCGATGAATGACCTGATGCGCCCGGCGCTGTATGAAGCCTGGCAGACGATCGCGCCGGTGCGGCCGCGCGACGGCGCACAAGCGTTGCGCTATGACGTGGTGGGCCCGGTGTGCGAGTCGGGCGACTGGCTTGGTCGGGCGCGCGAACTCGATCTGCGCGAGGGTGACCTGCTCGCGGTGCTGTCGGCTGGGGCCTACGGCATGGCGATGGCGTCGAACTACAACACGCGACCGCGCGCCGCGGAGGTTTTGGTTGATGGGGAGAGGGTTCACCTCATTCGTGAGCGTGAGACGGTCGAACACCTGGTGGCAGGCGAACAGTTGCTCGTCTTCTGAGACGCACGCACGCTTACCATCAGGCCCGAGCATCGGCAGGTTGCCCTCGCCCCTGCCTGCGCCGCACCTGCCATGCCTTGATCAGTCTCCAGGCCAGAAGCAGGGCCAGCACCAGCGCATAGATTTTCGGGTCCGCCGTGTTGTTCTTGGCCAGCTTG
>JAKBCY010000205.1 GCA_021807445.1 Pseudomonadota bacterium | reverse complement strand
GGATGCACTGGACGTACAGAGACACGTCTACGCCGAGGCGCAGGCGCCCTCCGAAATCCATCGCCTGATGTATTTGGATCTGAAAATGACCATCGCGGATAACGACGTGGTCAAAGTAACGCGCGCGGCAAAGCTTGCAGGCGTTGAAGTGGTTTTCCCGTATCTCGACACGCGTCTGATCGATTTCACGGGTCGTCTTCCCGGCACGGACAAGGTCCGGGGGCTGAACAAACGCCATTTGTTTAAGCTGGCCATGGACGACATCCTGCCTGAAGCGATCCGCAAGAAGAGAAAACAGGGTTTTGGCCTGCCCACAAGCGTGTGGCTGCGGCGCGGCGGGCGTTACGCCAGCATGGTTGCGGACATCGTGCTTTCGGATCGCGCGATCGCGCGCGGCTACTTCAACGTAAATTTCGTCCGCGCGCTGATCGACCGCCACCAACGCGGTGCGTGGGACCATGCCGCGGACATTCACATGCTGGCGGTTCTGGAATTGTGGCACCGCGCTTACCTCGACCCGATAGCGTCGGCGCGGGGTTCAAGCAACGCCCGGCTGCCGCTAGAAGTCCCGGCCTGAGCGCAAAGGCGAGTCAACCACCATGTGCGGAATCGCGGGACTCTATGGATTGGGCGGGCACCTGGATGCCGATCCGGGCATCATTGACGCCATGTGCGAACGCATCGTGCACCGTGGTCCCGATGATCGGGGCGTGTTACGTCACCGGATTGGCCACATCGGCATGCAGCGCCTGAGCATCATCGACATTGCCACCGGCCACCAGCCTATCCACAATGAAGATCGCACCGTCTGGATCGTGTTCAACGGCGAGATTTACAACTTCGGCGACCTGCGGCACGAACTTGAAGCGGCTGGACATGTCTTCTACACCCATACCGACACCGAATGCATCGTGCACGGCTACGAGCAATGGGGGGAGGCGGTATTCGAGCGACTGCGCGGCATGTTCGGGGTGGCCTTGCTCGATACGAACCAGCGCAAGCTCGTGCTGGCGCGCGATCGCCTAGGGAAAAAGCCGCTGTATTACACGACGCTGGCCGACGGCACTCTGGCGTTCAGCTCCGAGTTGAAGTGCCTGTCTGTCGTGCCTGGTTTTCGTGCCCAAGTCAATGCGCAGGCCACGCATGATTACTTCACCTTCGGCTACGTTCCGGCTCCCGCCAGCATCTACGACGGCGTGTACAAGCTCCCGCCGGCCCATGTGCTCGTCGCGCAGGGTGGGCAAACGCGCGTGCACCGCTACTGGCAGCCGCAATTCGCCCCGAAATGGACCGACGATGAGGCCACCCTGCGAGACCGCCTCCTGCATGAACTCGAGGACGCCGTGCGGGTGCGTCTGGTCAGCGACGTGCCATTCGGCGCATTCCTGAGCGGCGGTCTGGACTCAAGTGTGGTCGCAGCGCTGATGGCGCGCAATATGCGCCAGCCGGTGAAAACCTTTTCGATCGGTTTTCGCGAAGAGCAATTTAACGAACTGCCTGCCGCGCGCGCCGTGGCCGCGCACATCGGCGCCGAGCACACGGAGCTCATCGTCGAGCCCCAGGCCGTTGCCTCGCTTGATGATCTGGTCTGGTTCTTCGACGAACCCTTTGGCGACTCGTCGGCCATTCCTACCCACCTGGTTTCCAGGCTTGCAGCCGGGCACGTGAAAATGGTGCTCTCGGGCGATGGCGGCGACGAACTCTTCGCCGGCTACGAACGCTATGCCAAATACCAACGCCTTGCCAAACTCCGGAGGACCTCGCTCGGGCTGGCCGTCCCGATGCTGCGCGCGTCTTCGGCGTTGGCCCCAGGCGGGCAGGGTCAACGCCTGTCGCGCATTGCTGATCGCATGACGCTGCCGTTCCCCGACGATTACATTTCTGGCGTGGCGCTAGCCACACGCGACGATCTAGAGACCATTCTCGCGCCTGACTTCCGCCGCGCCGACCCCTACGCCAGCATTCGCGGGCACTTCATGCGTGCCACGATCGCCGACCCGATGGAGCAGATCCTTGATGGAGACATGGCGAGCTATCTGAGCGACGACATCCTGGTCAAGGTCGACCGCATGACCATGGCCAATTCGCTTGAGGCCCGCGCCCCTCTGCTCGATCATCGCCTACTGGAGTTCGCGGCTCGGCTACCGTTTGACCTCAAGCTGCGCCAGGGCAAAGGCAAATATCTCCTGCGCCGCGTTGCCGAGCGGCTGCTCCCAGCAAGCGTACTGAATAAGCCCAAACAAGGTTTTGCGATTCCCATCGCCCATTGGTTGCGTCATGACCTACGCGAGCGCCTGTGCGACATGATCGCCTCGCGCCGCTTCGCGGAGCGCGGCGTGTTTAACATGAACGGTGTAAGGCTGTGCATGGATCGACATTTGGCCGGAAGCCATGATTACAGCGAACTCCTGTGGCTGACACTGACCTATGAAGCGTGGGCACAGCGGTTCCTCGATGTGCCCAATCGCTCACCCGGGGTGACATTGGCTCCGGACGCCCGCCAACCAATACCCGCTTGACGATCTGCAACGGACCGACGATGAAAGCCGATAGCCAAACAGCCGTTCAATCGACACCTGCGATCCTCAAGCTCCTGCTGGTCGCCACGATCTTTTACATCCCGAATCAGGCGCACTTCCCTGATTTCTCCATTAAGGGTTTGAACCTCACCAACTTGCTGTTCCTCGCGATCTTGCTGCTGATTCTCAGCAATAAGAACAAGGCACAGCATCGCCCCCCCCTGAAAAAGGAATTCATCTTCTTTTTTCTGGTGCTGACCTGGGGTTTCGTGATCGGTCAGGTGTACGACACGTCGACGACTCTGGTCGATCTGCAGTCACTGAAGAATGACATTACGTACATGCTGTTTTATTTCTTGGCTTACTACGCGGCGCGAGATACCAAAACCATCAAGCTCTTGTTTCTAGCCATTCTGTTTACAACGTTCTTTGATAGCTACCTAGGCTTGCGTCAAGCGCTGGATTACGGTCTCACCAATTACAACGAATCCCGCCGTGTCGCAGCTCCGTTCAGTTGGAACTCCACCGACTCGAACCGTGCATCGGCATTTTTTTGCATCTACCTGGTCCTGGTCGCCTCCGCGGCTTTCTATTACCGCTCGAGCCGCTTGGTTCGATGGGCAGCTTTTGGCTGCCTGGCATTGGGTGTGTTCGTGGATTTTTTTACCTATTCCCGCCAGTCTTACGGCATTTTGGCAGCTCTGGCATTGGTCCTCACGTTCCGGCGTAATAAGGCACTGGCTTTGGTGGTCATCGTTGCACTGATGAACTACCACGCATGGCTGCCCGATTCCGCCATCGCCCGCATCGACATGACCGTGCAGACCGGTGACTCCATGCCGGGGGTCGTTGGGCAGCCTCTGAACCAGGAACTGGACACGAGCACGGAGAGTCGCTTCATTATCTGGGGCGGTGCCGCCCAGCTCATCATGCGTAACCCCTGGGGCGTTGGGCTGAATCATTTCGAGCGCAACATTGGGACTTACGCGCCCGCATACGCGCATTTTGATGCACATAACTACTTTGTGCTGTCCACCACGGAAGATGGCATTCTGGCGCCCGTGGCGCTGATCTTGATTCTGCTTGGGCTCTACCGCCTGGGCCGATCGATCGAAAAGCTTGACGACAGCCAGGAGAGCAAGATGTATGGAGTCGGGCTTTCTCTGGCAACACTTGCCGTCGTCATGGTCAACGTCTACGGCAGCCGTTTTGTCGATGGCAACTTGATGTCCAACTTTTGGATTTTTGTGGGCATCGCCGCACGCTACCGCAGCCTACTGCTCGAGGCGCGCTCCGGCAAAGCGTTGGCCTCCGACGCGCCACCGCTGATGAAGGGCAGCGTGCGACGCGCCGGGATCCGGGTGTCGCCAAGAACCGAGCCCGCACGATAGGCACGAGGGAAAGAGTACCCTTTCCTTACAAGGAGGACACTTCGCGGCGCGGTTTGACTTCGGTGAAACATCGGGGCTCGGCAGCGACCTGGTCTCTGCTCCTCAAGCAAGCGCATCGCCTCGTGCCTTGTCGGTCGCGAACAAGCCGCTCGAGATGGCGCGGCCTGCCGAGCGCGCTCAAAAAAAACCGCCTCATTCGAGGCGGTTTACCCTATCCAAACGCTTGAACCCTAGCGCCCTGACTCGAAGACGCCGTCGGCTCGGCTGCCGCTACAGGCAAAGGCGCAAAGCATTCGGAACGAAAGTACCTCAAAAAGCCCCGATATTCCACCCGCCCGCACGCGCTGCACCGATCAGATCGGTGGAGAAGGCCGACAACGGCGTGCCCGCACCGTTGACGGGTGATCCGGACAACGGGATTGCGTTCTGGTAATCGTATGGCGCTGTCCCGGTAGCCTGGAACTGCGTGGCCGCGGTGAGCTTGGGGTCTGCAAACATGCCATGTGCATCAGCGCCCGTCGCCTGCTGCCACTGGGCGAAGTTCAGATAGCTCAGAGTGTTGGACCCCTCCCAAAACGCAGTTGCCATGCCCGGGTTGTAATACGCGTTATGGTCGAACGTCACGCCAGGAACCGCTCCTGTACCCTCGTACCAGATCACTGGCTCGGTATTGTCGAAGCCATAGATGAGGTTGTTCACGATGGAGCTGCCGCTATTGGCCGAACCGTTGTCCTGCAGATGAATGCCGGCAGTAAAGGTACCGGATGGCGTCGTCGGCGGCAGGATGATGGTGTTGTTGGCAATTAGGGTGTTTTTCAGCCCATGCGGGTTG
>JAKBCY010000204.1 GCA_021807445.1 Pseudomonadota bacterium | reverse complement strand
TGTTATAGTTCTGGGCTTGGTCGACGGGGCGTAGCGCAGCCTGGTAGCGCACCTGCATGGGGTGCAGGGGGTCGGAGGTTCGAATCCTCTCGCCCCGACCAAATTTACTCAGTAAATCAATGACTTAGAGAACAAGCCCACACCAACACTGTGGGCTTTTTTTCGTCTAAATGGTGAATTTCGCGGGTTTATTCCCCCTGAATTCCCCCTGAATTCCCCCTAGATTCCCCCAAAACACACCCACACCGCGCCTTTTACAGCTCCCCTTGCGGCTCCCCCTGCGCGAGCCGCTTCTCTCCAAGGGTAGAAGATGCCTGACCTTGCCCCTGGAGTCCGTATCCCACAGCTGGACTACGCGCTGGCTTGCCGGGGTTGAAGGGCCAGCCAATTTTCTTCAAACTGCATCGGACTGAAGTAGGCCAGCGTCGAGTGCGGTCGGGTGCGGATGTGCCAGAGCATCCAGGCGACGACTTCGCCCATGGCCTGGCGCCTGGTCTTGAAGCGTTGCCCATGCAACCGCTCCACCTTGAGCGAACCGAACAACGTTTCGCTGCAGGCGTTGACCCGACAGCCATGCTGATCCAGGTCGATTGACAATGCAAGGAATAATCCTTACATTTTGGCATTGCCATTTGCCATCCGGAGTGCCGCCATGCCCGAAATCCACGCAGTCGCGACGCTGACATCCAAGGGTCAGCTCACCGTGCCCAAGTCCATCCGGCAGGCATTGGGCGTGGGCACGGGGGGCAAGGTGGCGTTCGACCTGCGTGGCGACGAAGTCGTCGTGACTCGCGCAGAGGACGAACAAGCAGACCCAGCCATCAGCGCCTTCCTGGGTCTGCTGGAAGCGGACATTCGGGCCGGGCGGCGCATCCAGTCCTTACCGGAGGATTTGGCGCTTGCATTGCTGGCGCAAGTGGGCCACGCGGTGAACGTCGATGAGGACATCGACGGCGAAGTGGCGCTCTGATGCAGCGGCATGGTTGGACGCTCCTGTTTCACGAGGGCGTGACCGAGCAGTTGCGCAGACTGCAGGCCGCAGCTGAACGGGCCGAACAAAACGACCCGCAAGGCTTTGCGCACAACGCCAACGTCAAACTGTTCCGGGCGTTGAGCCAGTTGATCCTGGATGTGGTGCCGGGCGATCCTTCGCGCGACGAATTCCGGCAGGGCAACACCTTGGGGCCAGCCTTCCGGCACTGGCGGCGCGCGAAGATCGGACGGCGGTTCCGGCTGTTCTTCCGCTACGACTCCCATGTCCGGGTGATCGTGTTTGCCTGGGTCAACGACGCGCAGACCCTGCGCTCGGCGGGCAGCAAGTCTGATCCGTATGCGGTGTTCGAGAAGATGCTTGGGCGCGGCAACCCGCCGGACGATTGGTCCGCGCTCATGGCCGCGTGCCAGACCGACTGGCGTGAAACGGACGACCGAGACTGATCCCGTCCTGTCCAGTCTCAAGCCATGTATTGCGCGTCAGTGCCTGGATGCAGCACTCCCAGACTTCCGTCATGGACCAGAATGCTCAGCCGCCGATGCCGCGGTCGTTTTGCCGCTGTCGTGGGCGTACGGGGGAACGCCGCGCGGACTTGACTTCGCGTTCTTCCGAGTGCCGAATTGCGGTGGCCGCGGTCGCCTTCTCGTCCCCTGTCCGGGCCTTGCCCACAGATTCGGCAGGTCTATGCGGCTGGGGTGTTGACTTCTCGTGTTTCACGGGCGTTGGTTTCTGCATCCGTTCCTGCATTCGGTCATAGGCTGCCAGCCCAACAGTGGTGAGTTGCCCATTGGGATCGAGGAGCGCCACACGCGCCGGGTCGGACAGCAAAGCTTGCTGCTGAGGCGCCAGTGGCGTGCCTTGTCCTGCCAATTCAAGGGCGTCCCATCCTGCTACGGGCAGTTGTGCCAGAGCGGCTTCGGCGGCCATGAAGGCTGTGTCGATGACGTAGCGAGGACGTGGCGGAGTGAGCGATTGGGGAACTGATTGGGCTGAAGGTTGCAGTCGCTGCCGTTGTTGAATTTGCTGCGCGTCAGCGACGATCCGCTGCAGGTCGGCATCCACCACCTCGATCCCCAGCCGCACAGCCTGACGGGCCGCACGCTCCCTGAACTCCGCGCTGCCGGTGATGTCCACCTTGCCACCGTACTTCTGCGCGGCCATGCGCAGGGCGGCTTCCAGGCTGTCATCGCCCTTGTCGTGCATCACGATGCGCGGCCCGGTGTCGGTGAACTTGTCGCGGCCATCCGCACCTCGGTACAGCACCAGTTGCCGTTTGTGGTCGATCTGCGCATCCAGCCCGGCCAGGGTGAGCTTGCGCAGCGGGTCAAGCTCCTCGCCCTCGATGCCGTCCTGAGATTTGTTCTTGTTGCGCTGTTCGCGGTAGCGGATACCGCGCAGCGCGGCCTGCGCCGCTTCATCGCCCTGACTCGCTTCGCGCTCCAGCCAGGTGCGCCAGACTTCGGCCTTCGGCTGCCTGGCCAAGAGTGCCCGGCGTTCGGTTGCCTGCCGCTTCTGCAAGGCTTCGCGCTCCTGCGCCGCCCGCAGCGCCCACAGCGACTGCGCCACGCCCAGCGGCTGGCCCTGCTGCCGGGCCTGCTCCGGCAGGGCCTTGCGTTCCTCGCGCAGCCCCGCAGAAAACCCCGCCCTCTCGGCGCGGTGCTGCTTCACCAGCTCCGCCCGCAGCGCAGGCCGCGCCCGCCGGGCCGTCTCCTGTTCCGTCTTGAACCGCCCGACAAGCTCCTTGCGCGCCTGCGCCCGTTCCGCACGCCGTTCCATGCGTGCATCCGATTCCACCCCGCGCCGCGCACCCTGTCCGTTGCCATACACCTTGTCCGCATCCAGAAAACGCGCATACGTCATCCCCGGCGCAGGCATCTTCCCCTGCTGTGGGGGCTGGTACGGCCCAAGGCGCTGCTCCAATGCCGCCTTGCTCGCCCAGCGCCCAAGCTGGGACGCCTTAGCGGCCAACTCCCGCCCGTCCGGCAGGGTCGTCGTCACCACCATGCCCGAACCCTTGGGCAGGATCGTCAGCCCGTACCGCGCCGCCTGCATATGCACGCGCTCCCACGTCGCGCCGGGCGTATCCAGAACCGCCTTGATCGCCTTCGCCGGTTCGCCTGCGGCCCATTCCTGGAACGAGGCCGCCCCGCCCTCTCGGTGCGAAGCCTGCGCCGCGCCCGGCGATGGCTGCGGCCCGTCCCGCTCCAGCCCGTGCGCCTGGCGCTCGGCACGGCTCATGCGCACCACTTCCGGCCCCGCAGCCGTCTCCACGGTGACATAAGGGCCGGGGCTATGCCGCCAGCCCTGCGCAAGCTCGATCTCGCGCATGGCTTTGTCCAGGAGCAGCCAGTCGTACTTGGGCACCTTGGCCGTATGGCCGTCAGCATGCACGCGGTTGACGATCAGATGCACATGATCGTGGTCGGTGTCGCGGTGCAGCGCCCACAGCGCCTCGTGCCCCTCGAAGCCCAGCGTTTTCATGACGTGCGCGCACGCTGCGTCGATCTGCGGGCGCTCGGGGTGCTCGGCCTCCTGCCAAGCCAGGGTGACGTGGTACACCGGCCCGCGCGCAGTCGTGTTGCGCGCCGCCGCAGCCGTGGCGTCGAGGATGTCGATGGCGGTCTGGCGATCCTCTGGGATGTCCAGCGGGCAGTCGAGGTTGAGCGCGCCCATCTCGGGGCTGGGTTCTTCGACCTGGTCGGGGTTGTCGCGAGCTATATAGCGCACGGCCTCGCCAAATCCGCGTGAGACCGCTTTACGCGTGATGACTTTGGCAAGCATCGGCGACCTCGGCTATGCGCTGGATGGTGGCGCGCCATTGAGTCAGAGCCAGCTCCACGGCGCTGCGGTCGAGCTGGCCGCGTGCGGCCAGATGCTTGAGCAGTCCGCCTTGACGCCGCAGCTCGGCTTGCAGGGTTTGCAGCCGGGCCACGCGCGTATCGCCACGCAGAGCGATGGTGCGCAGGTAAGCGCTGGTCGTCAGCATCGCCGCATCGGCCATATGGCGGATCAGTGCAGCCTCGGCAGGCGTTGCGCGCAGCGCCAGGTGAACGGTTCGCTCACGCATGAGAGTCTCCCATCATGCGTGCGCGCAGCTTGCTCGGGTAGAGCTTGTCCCCCGGCGGCAAAGCCTTGCGCTCGATTTCGATGCGCCGCTCCACGGCATTGGCACCGAAGCGCTCAATGAGAGCGATGATGATCTTGCGGTCGCTCTCGGTCACGCCTGACGCACCGAAACCGAGCTTGCCGCTTTTGAGCAGCACATCGGCGCGTTCGTCGGGTGATTCCCCGATGGCTTTGAACCCGGCGCTTGGTGGCCCTTCAAGCTGCTTGCGCAGGCGATAGTCCTCGTCGGATTCGTCATCCCGCTTGTCGGAGCCATCGGCCCAGCTTGGCAGATCGTGGATGTCGCGCGGTTTGGCCGTGACGACGGGTGCCGGAGGTGCGGTTGTGGTTTTGGTCTTGGTAACCTCCGACGCGTGCGGCGCGGTGGGCTGCGATGTCAGGCCAGCGCGTCCAAAAGCCGCCAGCAGCGCCGCAGGACGCACGCCAAGGGCGGGAGCAACGAGCCGCGCGTAGCGCGCCAGCGGAACACCGCTTTGGTGCAGCGCCTTGATGTCAGCGATGCGTTCGGTCACGAACGCATCGCTGACGGTGCGCGCTGCGGTTTTGCCCGTGAGCTGACGGGAGAGTTTTGCAGCCAGATCGATGCGGTCAAAGAGAGTGGGTGGTTGGGTCATGTCGAGGCTGGAAAAAGGTGTGAGATACGCAGTGCCGATAC
>JAKBCY010000203.1 GCA_021807445.1 Pseudomonadota bacterium | reverse complement strand
GTCGATTACCTCCGCCTCTCACGCGCAATGAATCGCCGGTCGATCAAAGTTTTCCCAATGATGAACTCAAGACCCTGCAAGGTCTTAGCGTTCAGCTCCGCGTGCAGGATGCGGAAGCTGCATGACGGAATCCATTCGCAGTCCAAGTCTTCTTATCTTTTATGAAAAATTCAAATGCCAACGACGCCTAGCCGACCCGAACTCGTCTGCCCTGCTGGATCCCTGCGCGCCCTTCAGATGGCGGTTGACGCAGGCGCAAATGCCGTCTATTTAGGCTTGCGCGACGCGACGAATGCACGCAATTTCGCCGGATTGAACTTTGACGCGGCGCAGGTCCGAGCCGGCATTGCGTATGCCCATGAGCGCGGCGCACAGGTTTTCATGGCGCTCAACACCTTCGCGGATGCGCGCGACCCCAAACCCTGGTTTCAGGCAGTCGAGCAAGCAATCGATCTCGGCGCCGACGCGCTTATCGTCGCTGACACTGCCGTGCTAGCCTACGCCCGCCGGCATCATCCCGAGGTACGCCTGCACCTATCTGTGCAGGCCTCAGCCACGACCTACGCTGCCCTCGAGTTCTACCGCCAACGCTACGGCATCCAGCGTGCCGTGCTTCCCCGTGTTCTGACCCTGTCACAAGTGGCGCATGTCGTTCGGCACACCAGTGTAGACATTGAAGTGTTCGGTTTCGGAAGCCTATGTGTGATGGTGGAAGGCCGGTGCGCACTGTCCTCCTACGTCACCGGATCATCGCCGAACAATGCAGGGGTGTGCTCGCCCCCATCTGCCGTGCGCTGGGTAGATCAGCGCGGAGCCGTCGAGGCGCGCTTGCAGGGCGTGCTGATCGACCGGTATGCGCCTGAAGAACCGCGTGCGTACCCGACTCTGTGCAAAGGGCGCTTCGAGGTCAATGGCGCGAATGATTATGCGCTTGAAGAACCCACAAGTTTAAATACCCTCGAAATCCTGCCCCAGTTGATGGATGCAGGCGTCAAAGCCATCAAGATTGAAGGCCGCCAACGCAGCCCCAGCTACGTGGCGGAAGTCACGCGGGTTTGGCGTGCAGCTATTGACCTGGCTGCATCGGGCAAGCGGTACGCGGTACAACAATCTTGGTCAAGCCAGCTTGGTCGATGGGCCGAAGGACAGCAGCATACGCTTGGGGCTTATGACCGTCCGTGGCGGTAACTGCTGATCCGATCAACCTTTCGCTCTGGTGGAAATTCACATCATGCCCGGGACTATAAATCACCCAAGAATCGCTTTCACCGTCGGCCCACTTCAGTATTGGTGGCCCCGTGCCGTGCTGCTCGACTTCTATGAGCGCGTCGCTGACAGTCCTGTCGACACCGTCGTGCTGGGGGAGATTGTCTGCTCCCGGCGTAACGAAATGAAGCATCCTGATTGGCTTGCGCTTGCTCGCGATCTAAGCAACGCTGGCAAAGAGGTTGTTTTGGCCTCTCAGGCTTTGATCATGAGTGAAAGTGAATTGCGATCAGTGCGCGGTGTGGCAGAGCAGGAGGAGTTCGCCGTGGAGGCCGGTGACGCCTCCGCACTTGAGGCGATTGCCCTCGCGCGAAAAACGCAAGGGAAACACCTTCCTTTTGTGCTTGGTCCTCACATTAACGTTTACAACCGCGAGGCACTCATCGAACATGCAGCATTGGGGGCGGGCCGATGGGTCGCTCCGCCCGAACTGCCATTGACCGCCATCGCCAATGTCAACCCAGCGGACAATCGCGTACGCGGAGTTGAGGGTGATATTGTGACGGAAGTGTGGGCCTTCGGCCGGATCCCACTGTCTTTCTCGGCACGATGCTTCACCGCGCGACACCATCGTTTGCAAAAGGATGCGTGCGAATTTCGATGCCGCGATGACGCGGATGGGTTGCTCCTGAGTAGCAGCGAAGGTGAGCCGTTTCTGAGCCTGAATGGAACCCAAATCCAGTCGGCAGGGATCCACGCCCTTATCGGCGAGGCAGACAGTCTGCGCAGAGCTGGCATTTCGCGCATTCGCCTTTCGCCATGCAGCAAGGGCTTCATGGACGTGGTCGCCTGCTTCGATGCCGTGTACAACCACGAAGCATCAGCTAGTGAGGCGCTTGAGCGCCTGCGCGCGCTCCCCTTGCCTGGCACATTGGTTAATGGCTATATCCACCGCCAGCCGGGGATGCATTTTGTGGAACCGGGGGCCGAAGCCTATGATTCCTAACATCACCTTGCTGGAACCGTAATATGACATTGCAGTCCGATCACGACCGCGGCGGCATCGGCGCACACACGCTCACATTTGGATACTGGTTGAATGCTGTGGGTTCTACAGCAGTGCGTATCGCGGGCTCCGTTCCCGAACCGGTACGCAATGTGATACGCGCATTACCGACGCAGCCCCCCTCTTTTGCACTGGCCCGTGTGCTTGATCGCGTCTTGCTGCCGCGATTGGAGCCAGACACACGCCTAGCGTTGTCCGGGCGAGCCGTACATGTGGAGCTGCAGGACCTCGGATTGCGATTGCGCTTGCAACTCAACGCACAAGGCTTTGGTTTGGCCCCATCCCAAACACCGCCAACGGTGACCATCCGCAGCACGAGCGCAGCCCTTTGGCGCCTTGCCAGGGGAATCGATGACGCCGATCGTTTGTTCTTTGAGCGCGCATTGGTGATGGAGGGCGACACTGAGTTCGGGTTGCTTCTGAAGAACACGCTTGATGCCATTGGCCCGCTGTAGCGGTAAGGGGCCATACCAGCGCATCTAGCCCACGTGCAAACTGCATGCGCGCCAAGATGACGCATTGAGCCCTCGATTTTTTCTCATTAATACATCCGGGACCTGATCTTCAAGGAGCGCGGGAAATGCCTTTTACGTTAACGGAACGGTTGCTTCAAGCCCTCAAACAACGGGGAGCGACGGAAATCTTCGGAATTCCAGGCGACTTTGCACTGCCGCTGTTTCGGGAATTCGAGCGCAGCGCAGTTCTGCCGCTCTACACCCTCTCCCACGAACCCGGCGTCGGTTTCGCCGCGGACGCTTCTGCGCGCGCACGCGGTGGCTTGGGGGTGGCGGCCGTCACCTACGGAGCCGGAGCTCTTAACGTGGTTAATGCGATCGCAGGCGCTTACGCTGAACGCGTTCCGGTCGTCGTAATTTCCGGAGCACCGGCGACCCACGAGGCGGCGAGCGGCTATCTCCTGCACCACCAGGTGAAAACCCTCGATTCCCAATGGAAAATCTATCAGGAGATTACCGTTGACCGCGCGCGACTGGATGACCCATCCGCTGCGCCCGATCTCATCGCACGCGTTCTGGACACGGCGCTACGCGCATCGCGGCCCGTATACCTCGAAATTCCCCGTGATATGCCTTCGCGCATCTGCGGGGAAGTTCGCACACTGCCTTTGCCAAAGCCCGATCAAGAAGCCTTGGACGCCTGCGCCGATGAGCTCTTGGCCCGGCTAAAACACGCACAGCATCCCGTCCTGATGGTCGGCGTGGAAGTGCGACGGTACGCACTGGAATCCCGCGTGGCCGAGCTTGCGCGCAGGCTTGGCATTCCCGTGGTGACCAGTTTCATGGGACGCGGCCTCCTGGCAGAATCAGCAGCCGACCTGCGCGGTACTTACCTCGGGCTCGCCGGAGATCCCTCCATCACTGCCCTGGTCGAAGACTCAGACGCCCTTCTGCCACTCGGGGTAATCGTGTCCGATACCAACTTTGCCGTGTCTGCCCGACGCATTGATCTTCGCCATGCCATTCAGGCGCTAGAAGGCCAAGTCGTGATGGGACATCATGTTTATCCAGACCTGCCCCTCACAGCGCTTATTGACGCGATGCTGGAACGGACTTCCAGCGGTGTCCATACGTCTGCACCACAGCCAATCAACACCCGACCAACTGGTGAGTGGGTCGCGGATGACTCGCCAGTCACGCCCATGGACATTGCAACGGCCGTCAACGCGCTGATCCAACGACACGGGTCAATGCCGCTGGCCAGCGATGTCGGGGACTGTTTATTCACCGCCGTGGACATCGGTCCCGCTGAAATGATTGCGCCTGGCTACTACGCGACGATGGGCTATGGCGTACCAGCCGGTCTTGGCTTGCAAGCGGCGACTGGGCAACGCCCCATTATTCTGGTCGGAGACGGGGCCTTTCAAATGACGGGCTGGGAGCTGGGAAATGCCGCTCGCTACGGTTGGGACCCCATCGTGCTCGTGTTCAACAACGCTGCTTGGGAAATGTTGCATGTGTTTGAGCCTTCGTGCCAATTCAACACATTACCCGCCTGGGACTTTGCTTCCATGGCAGCAGGCATGGGCGGTGACGGTAGCGTGGTTCACACTCGCGCACAACTCGAAAGCGCACTGAATAAGGCGCACGCCACACGCGGGCGCTTTCAGTTGCTGGACATAAGGCTCGCTCCAGGAGTCCTGTCCCCAACCCTGGAGCGATTCGTACACGCCGTGCGGCGGCTTTCCGCAGACGCACCCCGCGCGTGACAGGAACGCGCCCAAGTAACAGCGCGATAGGAGCGAAATAGCCGGCGCGAGATCCAGCGAACAGGATCTCAAGCGCAGCTGTGGATGGCTGGAGGGCAAGCGTGAAAAGCCACGATATCATGCTCGTGCGTTCGGCGTCTGCAAGACCCGCATACGTTTCCATGCAAGGTATGCGAGCGCAACGGTGACGATCAGCTCGTCGCCCCGGAGGGGGCCAGGGCGCCTCCGTTCTTCTTCAGCGTGGCCTGCTCGGTTTTGACCCAGTTGGCGTAATCGGGCTGAGACAGGACCTT
>JAKBCY010000023.1 GCA_021807445.1 Pseudomonadota bacterium | reverse complement strand
CGGTAATCGGGGCAATCAGCGTAGTCATGGACCACATCGCAATGGCCATACCCGCGCGTTGCGGTCTGTAGCTCGACAGCAGGAGCGTTTGCGACAGGGGAATCATCGGGCCGGCGCTGGCGCCCTGCAGCACGCGGAACAGGATCAGCACCTCCAGGCTCGGCGCCTGTCCGCACAGGAAGGAAAACAGCGTGAACAACAGGATGCTGGAGAGAAAGACCCTGACCGCGCCGAAGCGCTGGGTGAGAAAGCCGGTGAGCGGCACGGCAATGGCATTGGCCACGCCGAAGGATGTGATGACCCAGGTGCCCTGTGATGAGCTCACGCCCAGATCGCCCGCGATCGAGGGAATCGACACGTTGGCGATCGAGGTGTCGAGCACGTTCATGAAGGTCGCCAGACTCAGAGCAATCGTGCCCACGACAAGGGCACTACCCGCGAGTGGCTTCAGGTGTGTGGGATGGGCAACCGACGGTGAATCCGGAGTTGCCCCCGCGGCGGCCTCTTCAATGGTGGTGATGTCGGTCATGGGTTGATGCCGTGGTCGTTTGGGCACGTTGCCGGCAACGGAAGCCGAAGGGGGTGCTGTGCGTCTGGCGCGAGTTTGAGGGGATCGCGCCGTCACTGTGGGTCTGGGTGCATGGATCGGGCTCCCCGGTTTTGATTTGGGGGGTCGGCGAAGGGGCCACGCGCGTCATTGTGTACTATTAATCGTAACAAATGCGATTATATCGAATGAGTTGGAAAAATCGGGTCGCAACCATTCTGAAGAGGGGCCTTTGATGGCACCGGAATGCCAAGGGGCGCTGTACGCATACGCGCAAGATGCAGGGTTTGGAGTGAGAGGCCAGATAGGGCTAGGGTATCTTTTCATTGTTCTGCCAAATCGGATACAGCTAAAGAGCAGCTTGCTTTTGCAGCAATCCGCGTTGGTGGTAAACATTATTTTTGTCGCGTCAAATTTGCATAAGGGTGGCGCGCTGAAACAAGGAGGCGATCGACGGAAGATGGACAAAGCACGCAATTTTGGATTTCTATTGAACGAGGTGAGCCGAAGGTACGTCCAGCGCTTTGAGAAAAGGGCTCAAAAGATGTCATTGACGCTGCCAACCTGCAAGGTATTGGCTTGTTTGGAGCGAAACGCAGGGATCAGTCAGTCAAGGCTTGCCGAGCTAGCAAATATCGAACCGATGACAGTGGTGCGGATCCTCGACCGGATGGAAGCGGAAGGGCTGGTTGAGCGCAGGGCAGATCCCATCGATCGACGCGCACATTGCCTATACCTCACATTAGAAGCAAGACCTGCGTTGGACGAAATCTGGCGCCTCGCCGACCAGACGCGGGCGGAGACATTTTTGGGCGTCAGCCAAGCTGAGCGCACGGCTTTTCTCGATGTTCTTGAGCGATTGGCGCTCAATCTCAGAGGCTTGGAGGTACAGTCTGTCGACAGCGATGCGCAGGATGTGCAAGCGGCAACCGGAGGGAAATCACTCCGCAGTGTGCGCCGCGCACGCACTGCGGTTGCGCGCACGCGCTAACTGTCAGGGCCGGTGCATGAGCTCTCACGCCACCAAATCGCTTGCGCGGCTGTCGTGGGGGTTTCGCGGGGCAAGGACTTAGACTTGCCACGTTGCCGTGACAAAGGTTTGGGTCTCGCTGCAACGTCCGTTCCAGGTGTTGTCGCGTCGATGAGGCGCACTAACGCGCTGTTCCGGCGGAGTGCAAATATTCGACGCCGTGCCCGCCAAATTGACGTGAGTCCAGCGCATCTTATTTGCACCTGCGTGTGTCCCAGGCATGCAGGCCAATGCAGCTTGGCTCGCGCAATCGTCGATGTGCAGCTTCTTGATGCGCCGGTTCTCTTCCTCCAACTTTTTCATCGGTGGATGCTTGGGTGGATTACCCTTGTTGCGACACACCTTTACGAATAGCCGATACATCAAGGGATCTTGCCCGATTGCGCTGGACTTCAAGCACGCTGCGCTCAAAATATCCTGGATCCTGCGACCGTAGGGGTGGCGAATTGGGGTAACTTCGCACTGATTTCGATCACAGCAAGGCCTATAGTCAAAACAGTGCTGCTCCTCAGCACGCAAGCAGGGGCGATGAGGCTTGGTGTGCGCAGTGAACCGGCCTAACTGTGAGGCGTGAGCTTGACCAATGCTCATGTGCACAGAAAAACCCAGGCTTGGCACCGCCGGCGCTAAGGTCGTCGGAGGGTTGGGGCGGAGCGGCGTGGTTGGTAAGCAACGTGGGTTTGAGGGGCGTCTGCGCCCGCGATGATGTTTGCGTTTTTTGCGTTTTGCGGGGTGAGATACCTGTTCAAGCCCAGTCAGGTGGGGCTAAGATAAAAACGGGATTCAATTTTGATGGGTAGAACAAGCGCGTCGGGTGAACATCGGGGCTGATTACCAACTATCGAGGTCGTCATGGACGTTCAAGGCAAACGCATCATTCCTCTGACACCAGCGAAAACCTGGGAAGCGTTGAACTCGACGCGAATGCTCCAGGCATCGATCCCGGGCTGTGAGTCCGTCACCCAGTCAGGCGACAGATCCTTTGAAGTTGTTCAGGTCTTGAAGATCGCCGGACATGAGACGCGCTTCACGAGCACCCTGACACTGGAGGACGTGGACCCTCCCCACAGCTATGTGCTGCGCTTCAGTGGGAATGGTGGCCAAGGGGGTTTTGGGGTAGGGCATGCCCTGATCGCGCTGCAGTCGATTGATGACACCACACAGATGAACTATCAAGCCGAGATCGAGGTCGGCGGCACACTTGCGCAAATGAGTCGAAGTGTGGCCGAAATCGCAGTCAAGGGCCTGATCGAGGATTTTTTCAGCCGCTTTGAGCGCGCCGTCCGGGGCGAGATTGGCGAGCTCGCCCCGCATGGCATGGAGCGCGTCTGGTTCATGATGCCGCCTTGGGCCTGGGCCGTCTCGACTCTGGTCATCGTGTTTATTCTGTATTGGGGCTTGCACGGGACCTGGTGAAGGGGTGTAGGTGTCCCCTCATTGATAAGCCTGTCATTAGTCGAGCGTTGGTGGCGTCGCAAGAGCCATGCGCTTCTGGGAGCTGACGAGCATGCCGCGCAAATGCGTCGAGATCGAACTTGCACAAAGCGTTGTATTTCGTGATCGAGTCCTGCTCAGGAGTGCGCGCGGGAACATCTATGCATGGGCGATCAAAGAGGAACTCGCCCGAAGTCGCGAGGACTTCTTTTTGTTAATGGCTAGGCCCGGGGACATCTTGCGCTTGGAGGTTGAGTATCACCACAGCCACGATCCGCATAGCCGGTTTATTGGGGAATACGTCATCAGCGTCGAATTGCCGAAATTGGAGGAAGACAAGGGGTACTGATGACATGCACGCGCGCCCGGATGATCATCGCCTCTTGGCGGATCCCCAAGCGCGGCGTTGCGCCGCTTCCGCCGCGCTGCACGGGTTTCCACCACCGGTGTCGGGATAGGCAAAGCCGGAGAGGCGTTTGGCTGCCTTGACGTGATGGTCGAACGCAGCGAGGGCCAGATCGAGCGCGTGCGGCGTCTGCTGCGAGGCGGGATTGACGAGCGCCGCGAACTCAGGGCGCGCGCGACCACAACAGCGCGTTGGTGGTGCTCATCGGCGCGACCTAAACCCCTGCCTCGGCAACGCGGCAAGTCCTCGTTCTTAACCCGCGAAACCCCCACGACAACCGTAACAGCGGTTTAGTGGCGGGAGAGTTCATGATTGCTTGTGCTCCCGAAGAGGCATGACCGCCTCGTGCGAGACCAGTGCATGCATGGATGCTCTGTGAGGCGGACAAGGCTTGATGCGCCCCTAACCCCTTGTCGTTGGCCCCACCTCGGCCAAGGTGCAGCGGGTACCATGTTGGTACAACTGGCGCGCCGCGTCATGCTCGAGCAAGGATCCTTCGCGCCTCCCCTGCGAACGATTGGAAGAGGCTTTCGCTGAGAGCTTAAGAGGGATTCGCCGAACGAGAGTTCGCAAAACAATCGGAGAACCAAGCTATGTCATCGTATGGATTTTCAGTCACGATCGCAGGACCTTTCGAGGCTGCCGTCGACAAGGTCACGGCCGCTTTGAAGCAAGAGGGATTTGGCGTCCTCACGGAAATCGATGTTGCCCAAACGATCAAAGGGAAACTTGGGATCGAGATGGCACCATACAAGATTCTTGGCGCCTGCAACCCCGGCTACGCACACAAGGCGTTGACCGCGGAGCCGGATATTGGATTGCTCTTGCCTTGCAATGTCGTCGTGCGGCAAGAGCCCGAGGGCCGCGCCCATGTGAGTTTCATGGATCCAGAGGCGGTGCTCGATATGGTCGGGAATCCGCAGGTCGCAGCCATCGGGAAAGAGGTTCGTGCCGCTTTGGAACGGGTGCGTGCGACGCTAGGCCGCTGAGGGCCTTGCTCCCGTGTATTGATGCGGTCGACGTCGCCCCGTTGAACTCGAGGGCCTTGAGGCCGCAAGGCGCGGTGGAATGGCGAATCGGTCGAAGCGGGGCAAGCCAACTTTGGTGACGTCCAAGTACTTCGACACGGTGCAGGGGCGATGAGATTCCTGCGCGCGTAATGCGTCGGCGCCGGTGCTTCGAGCGCGCCGCAATCAGCGCGCAAGAGGGCAGCGCGAACCGACTTCTCGGCGCTGCCAAGCTAAAAGCTGCGGGTCGGCGGGAGAATTCGATATCAAGATGTCACCGCAGGGGCTAATGATCCGAAGGGATGCGTACTTCCAGGGTTAGGTGGGATATGTCGCGAAACCGCGAGAGCAGCCGCCGGTAGTGGGAAGCATCGTGGTCGCGCGTGCGGCTTTGAACAGCCACGATCGCTCCGAGGTGACCTGGGCCAAGGCGCCAAAGGTGAAGGTCAGAGATGCTGTCGCCCTGCGCCTTCACCAGTGCCGTGATCTCGCGACTCAGGGCGGCGTCCGGGTTCATGTCGAGCAAGATAGCGCCAGTATCGCGGATCAATCCGACGGACCAGTTGGCGATGACGAGCGCGCCCACGATTCCCATCACGGGGTCCATGAAGTTCAGTCCGTAGAACTTGCCTGCGGAAAGTCCAAGAATGGCTAAAACGGAAACCGCGGCATCGGCCGCCACGTGCACAAATGCAGCGCGCATGTTGTGGTCTCGGTGGTGACTGCCATGTGCTCCGGTCGAGTGCCCATGGTTTTCAGGCTCGGTGTAGAAGACGCTCTTCACGAATGGAGTTCCACCAACGCGAAGGTCCAAACGCGCCTCGAAGGTGTGGGGTTCGGGGATGTTGTCGGTGGATTCAAAATAGCCTCCGGCATCGCGGAATCGAAAAGTCTTCGACTCGCCGTCGGTTCGTACCGTCGTCAAGGTAATGTCTGAGCACGCGAGGCCGCTCGAGATTGATCCGGCTGACAGCCACTGAAGTCGAAAACGTGGCGGAACCCCATCTTCGTGGATGGCAATTTGCAGCGGCCCAACCGGGGTTTCAATGAAATGTGTTTCGTCTTCATGCCCGTGCTCGGCGTGCCCTGGCTCATGCGAATGTCCATGCGTGTGTGCCTCGCCACTGAGAAGCCATGCGCTCACGACATTCACGAACAGGCCCAGGAATGCGATCGCTATAGCCTGATTGAAGTCAATACGAACCGGTTCGATCAGGCGGGAAATGGCCTCATAGCCAATGAGCAGGGCGATCATCGCCAAGATGATGGCGCTGGAGAACCCCGCTAGGTCTCCCATCTTGCCGGTGCCAAAGCTGAATCGGGAGTCGCGGGCGTGCATGCGTGCGTAACGATAGGCGAGCGCGGCGATCAGCATCGCCGCCGCGTGAGTGCTCATGTGCATGCCGTCAGCAATCAGCGCAAGCGAGCCATAACGCAAGCCGCCCACGAGTTCGACAATCATGACGACTGTGCACAAGGCGATCACGAACCATGTCTTGCGGGCGTTGCGATCGTGGCCCTCGCCGAGAAAGATGTGGTCGTGGTCTGCGTTAAATGGGGTAGAGGCCATGTGGACTATTTGAAATAACGGCGTAGGACGTCGATCAACTGCTCGGCCGCTTGGGCTGAGTCGGGTTCGCGCGCTTCAAGGCGATCGATCAAATGGGTCTGAATGTGATCTTCAACAACTTCGGTGAGCAGGCCGTTCATGGCGCCGCGGCAGGCCGCAATCACATGCATGACCTGTTCGCAATCCGCTTCATTTTCAAGTGCGCGCTCAATCGCATCGACGAGTCCCCGGATCCGCCGCACGCGGTTGAGAAGTTTCGTTTTCTGACGGATGGTGTGTGTCATGTAAACAGTATAGGGGGGTAACCTATACACCTATACAAATGCGAAGGGCGTCTTCCTGTTGCGATCGTGCGCCCGAGTTGGCGGTATGGAGCGCCCGTGCGGGCGTTGCATGGGATGCGTCATGCGGGCCAAGCCCAGCGCTCAAACATTGCGACATTTGCACGCGACACATGTCGCGAGACGCACTCGGGAGCGCCGTGCGAAATCGTTTTGAATGGTTCCAATGCGCTCCACAGCCACATCGGATGCGGTCTCAGGCGTATTGCAGGATTGGAACGATGTCGCACTTTGAATGGAACGATTATTGCATCTCTTGATTGCGCGCCATGCCGTCAAGGCGTGTTCGTTGATCAAGTCACAAAAGGAGATCGTCCCATGAGTGCCAGTCGAGAACACATGCTCTGGATGTACGAGAAAATGATTGAAATCCGCCTCTACGAGGAGACTATGGCAAAGGTCTACCTCGAAGGCAAGTTGCCGCCGGCCATCCAGAAGGGGCTAGCGTTTGATATTGGAAGCGGGCCAGTGCCGGGCGAAATGCACTTGGCCGCGGGTCAGGAGCCCGTGGCTGTGGGGGTTTGTGCCCATTTGCGCACGGAAGACACCGTTGTTGGGGCCCATCGCCCACACCATTTCGCTATTGCCAAGGGAGTTCCACTCAAAGCGATGACGGCTGAGATGTTCGGTAAGGAAACCGGCTTGGGGCATGGCAAGGGAGGTCATATGCATCTTTTTGACCCCGCCCATAAATTTAGCTGCAGCGGGATCGTTGGCGCGAGCATGCCACCGGCCTGCGGCGCTGCACTGGCTGCCAAAAAAAGGGGGAAGGACTGGGTCGCCGTCGCGTTTTTCGGCGAGGGCGCTGCCAATCAGGGTGCATTTCACGAATCGCTGAACTTGGCCTCTTTGTGGCACCTTCCCGTGATCTTTGTCTGCGAGGACAACAAGTACGCCATCTCGGTCGAAAAGACTGATTCAACATCCGTCAGTTCGGACGCCGATCGTGCTGCCGCCTACGGAATGGCTGGTGTGCGCGTCGGGCGCAACGATGCGCTTGCCGTGTATGAGGCGGCAGCGACTGCTGTTGAACGGGCTCGGCGAGGACAAGGGCCATCCCTTATTGAAGTCAAGACCGATCGTTACCTGGGTCACTTTCAAGGCGATGCCGAAGCGTATCGGCCCAAGGGTGAGGTTGAGGAACTGCGCAAGCATGACCCCATTCCACATCTCGGCGAGCATCTCCGAAAGCTTGGGATGCTCGATGATGTTGCGGACAAGGCGCTGCGTTCCAGCGTGGAGTCGCGCGTTGCCGAGGCCTATGACTATGCCCGCACGAGTCCTTATCCAAAGCCCGAAGATGCACTGCATCACGTTTTTCATTGATGGGAGTATCCAGCTATGAGCACAGCACGCAAACTGACGATGGCTGCGGCAATTTCCGAAGCGATTGGACAAGCCATTGAGCGCGACCCGAATGTCTTCGTCATGGGTGAGGACATTGGTAAGTACGGCGGGATCTTTGGCGCGACTGGAGGGCTTTTTGGGAAGTATGGGCGAGATCGCATCATGGATACGCCGATTTCGGAGACGGCATTTATTGGAGCCGCCATCGGTGCGGCTGCCGAGGGTATGCGCCCGATTGTCGAGCTCATGTTTGTCGACTTCTTCGGCGTTTGCATGGACATGATTTACAACCATTTGGCCAAAAACACCTACATGTCTGGTGGCAACGTTCGATTGCCGGTTGTGCTGATGACCGCGATCGGCGGGGGCTACAACGACGCTGCGCAACACTCCCAGTGTCTGTATTCCACCTTTGCACACATGCCCGGCCTCAAGGTTGTTGTCCCGTCCAATGCCTACGATGCAAAAGGACTGATGAACCAAGCACTCCGTGATGACAACCCGGTCATGTACATGTTCCACAAGGGGATCATGGGGCTGCCGTGGATGGCTTATTTTGATGGCAGCACGACCGACGTGCCCGAGGACAGTTACACGATTCCCTTCGGCCAAGCCAAGGTTGTCCGCGAGGGACGGGATTTGACGATCGTGACACTGAGCCAGATGGTGCACAAGTCGTTGATCGCGGCGCAGAAACTGGCGCAGTTCGGGATCGATGTGGAGGTGTTGGATTTGCGCACCCTGGTGCCGCTCGATCGCGCCGCCGTTTTGCAATCTGTGCGCAAGACCGGTCGCCTGCTCGTGGCGGATGAAGACTATCTGAGCTTTGGGATGTCTGCGGAGATCTCTGCACTGGTTGCCGAAAATCTTGATTCCGTGCGACTGAAAGCACCAGTCAAGCGCTTGGCGGTACCCGACGTGCCCATACCCTACAGTCGACCCTTGGAGCAGTTCGTGATCCCCCAAGTCGACGCCATCGTGCGTGTGTGCTCAGACTTGATCAAGGCGGCCAAGCCCGAGGCGGTGGTTGCATGATTGAGATCAAGCTTGACTCCGAACTCTGGAGGGACATCGACGCTGGAACCGAGGGGCTTGTTGACGCGTGGCATATCAAGGAGGGAGACCATGCGCGGGCAGGCCAAACCTTGGTGACCGTCATCCTGGTGAAGACGACGCAGGAGTTGGTCGCTCCGTGTGCTGGGAAAGTGGCGCAAATTCTCGTCCCCGCTGAAGCCAATTTCAAACAGGGGCAGACGTTGGCGCTGCTGGAGGAAAACGTTTGACGCGAGTGCACCTGGTTTCTCGATTGAGGGTCTGCAGCAGGCGGCGCGTGCGCCTTGCTTCGGATCGGGCATGGCGCCGAGTCCTCTGACCGTCCCAGCGGTGGTGGAGCAGTGGTGGAACGATCGGGTTCTCCTCGACCCGATCGTCACTCCTGTGTGGCGCCTTTGGACCTACGCGCAACCAGCGGTTGTTCTGGGTCTGGCACAACGAGGAATTGAACTGCCCGTCGCGCCCGATGCCGTCTTGCCAGTGATTGTGCGTCGTTCGGGCGGCGGTGCAGTGCTGGTCGGGCCGTGGATGCTCAGCATTTCGGTCGCACTGCCGGCGTTGCATCCGCTCGTGAGCGAAGGGCCGGTTGCAAGCTATGCATGGCTCGGGCAGGGCATTGCGCAGGCGTTGGAAGGGGTCGGGGTCCGCGCTCAGGCGCTGTCGCCCGCGCAGCTCAACGCTCGCCGCGCCGATCAGCCGGTGCGGACTGTCGACTGGGCATGCTTTGGAAGCGTTTCCCCTTGGGAGGTGCTCGTTCACGAGCGTAAGCTTGTTGGTATGGCTCAGATTAGGCGGCGGCATGGCGTGTTGCTAACCGCCGGTGTGCTTCTTCGACAGTGCCCTTGGGAAGCGCTATGCGCACGTCTCGGGAAGGCGCAGAGTGAGGCTACGCGTCTTGTGCAGTGCACCATCAGTTGTGAGGAGTGCGTTGACACCGTGCTGCAGACAAAGCCACTGGTGCGTGGACTGCATGCAATGCTGCGTAAGGCATGTGCTCCGGGGGACCCGGGGACAACGATTTCCGCGTAAATCCCGTTGTCGCCGGCCATTGTCACGCGCGGGGCAAGTGAGCTTTCGTGCCACCGTATGGCGGAGTACGATGCATGCAACTTGCGAAGACGATTCATCTTGGAGGCACGCCAATGACGTCTGTCCTTGCTTCGCCCTCTGGCGTGACCCAGCGACGGGCGGCTGGCTCAGAGCCTGACGGCGCCGAGCAATTGATCACGAGATCTTGGCAGCGGTCAATGCAGTTGCACGGCCTCGACCGCGCACGGAACCGACCACGCGTGTTGACCCAATCCGCTTTGCGTGAACACCGGCAGGCGCTCGAGCCATTGCTCACGCTTGCGCGCAGTGGCGTGGAAACCTTGTTTCAACAGATCTGTGGGGCCGGCTACGTCATCCTGCTCACTGACGCGGAGGGCGTCGCGGTTGACTTCATTCCCAACCCCTCGAATGAGCTTGAGGCGCGCCGCGCCGGGTTGGCGATGGGGGCGCGCTGGACGGAAGACGAGGAGGGAGCTTGCGCTGTCGGGATCGCACTTGCGGAAAAACTGCCGATCACGGTGCACCGAGGCGAGCATTTTCTCGCAGCGAATAGCGAGCTGACGTGCAGTGCTGTGCCCATCTTCGATACGGACGGGTGTAGTACGCTGGCCATCCTGGATGCTTCCGCGTTGGACTCCCCGAAAGACCGTCAAAGCCAACAGCTGCTGCTGAAGATGCTCCAGGCGACTGCGCGATCCATTGAGGATGCCTATTTCTTGAGGCAGTTTGAGAGGCAGGTCATCTTGCGCACGGGATTCAGCCGTGAGTTTCTTGAAGTACGCACCGATGGGCTCGTCGCGCTCGATGGGGATGGCACCATCCTTGCAGCTAACCAGCGATTCATGCGCGAGTTTGGCCTATCGCCTCAGACCGTGCGGGGATCGCATCTGCTGGATTTCGTTGAAATCACGCATGATGAATTGCTTGCTGCTTTGAATCGCTCAGGGGCCGAGCCATTTGCATGGTGTGCAAGGCAGAGTTCGGATACGCACTTTGCTCAGGTACGTCAGCCACGCCGAGGTGATTCTCGTCTTGCGGGCTCAAGCGGTATTCGCACAGGGGTTGGTCTTGAGCCCAGGGTGCGAGACGATTTGCAGCACAAGAATCTGGAAGTGCTCGGCGGGGAAGACCCACGCATGCAGGCCAATGTCAAGCGTGCGCGGCGGATCCTCGACAAAGAGATTGCGGTGCTGCTTCTTGGCGAGTCGGGAACCGGCAAAGAGCTTTTCGCCCGAGCCATGCATGCGTGTAGCGGCCGCGCCCGCCAGCCGTTCATTGCGATCAACTGCGCAGCGATTCCCGAAACGCTTCTCGAGAGCGAACTGTTTGGCTACAGCGCTGGGGCCTTCACCGGAGCGCGAGCCAAAGGGGGGCGAGGGAAAATCATGCAGGCGCATGGTGGCACATTGTTTCTTGACGAGATTGGGGACATGCCTCTGGCCATGCAAACCCGCCTTCTCCGGGTTCTCTCCGAGCGCGAAGTCACCCCGCTTGGAGCGGAGCAGGCGGTTCCAGTGGACGCGCAAGTCATTTGTGCTACGCATCAGGCGTTGGAGGATCTCGTCGCCTCGGAACGCTTCCGCCTGGATCTTTATTACCGGATCAACGGGCTGAGCCTGACGCTACCTCCGCTGCGGGAACGGGAAGATCGACTCCAGCTCATTGAAGAAATTCTTGCTGAGGAGGCGCGACGGGCTCGGCGCTCAGGATTGCATTTGTCAGTCGAGGCGCTGGAGATTCTCGACAGGCAACGGTGGCCTGGTAATTTGCGGCAGCTCCGCCAAGCAATGCAGCTTGCGGTTGCGCTGTGTGACGGCAATGAAATTCGTCCCGAGCATCTGCCTGAAGAAGTCGTCCCACGCCGGGCCGGTGAAACTGAGCGCAGTGTGGCGGCAGCATCCGGTCGAAGCGGCAGCGACCCGCATGGACCGCAAGTGCTCGTCGAAGCGCTGCGGGGATGCCAATGGAATATCACCATTGCGGCACGCCAACTGGGAGTGAGTCGGTCGACCCTGTATAGGCAAATGTCGCGCTTCAACATCATCGAGCCAAACCGGCGCGACTTGCGATGAGTGCGCTTGATGTGCATTGCGCAGATGGGGCCATTCCAGCCGAAAAACGGCCCCGCGAGGCCAAAAATAGTGCTACCTTTTCATTGCGTGCCCCAGGAATTGGGCATCAGTTCATTTGGAGGTTTGTATGACGCAGCATACGAAGGGGCAATCCCAGAAGCCAGGTCAGCCCGGGCAGCATCGACCGCTCCCAACGGAAGACGTCAACAAGGCCAAGGAGAGGGCTGAGCAGGAAGAAGTCGCGGGAAGGCACAAAAATAGCGGCCAGAAGGATCACAAAGGCGCACGCTGATCGGGGACCGCCGGAAACGTCGCGCAAGCCCCTTGTCGGCTCGATGTCTGCGCCGCTCCCGCTCAAGTCGACGATCTGATCTGGGATGGGCGCACGGATGCGCACGGTCAGCGGCGTTCGGGTCGCGGGTCTGGATGGGGCGTGCGTCGCAATCGGTGAGGAACGATCGCGTTGATGCATTCTCAAGCTGGCGCGGCGGATTGGGTTCTGCGGGATTTGTTTAGACGACCAGCACTGCGGCTCCGGTGAATTTGCCGGCACGAAGATCGGCCAACGCTTGGTTGGCCTTTCTCAAGGGGTATCGTGTGATGCTTGTCGTAATGCCAACTTGTGGTGCCACCCGCAGGAAATCGTCTCCATCTTTGCGCGTGAGGTTCGCCACGGAGACCAGTTGGCGTTCCTGCCACAGGATCTGATAGGGGAAGCTCGGGATATCGCTCATATGGATCCCGGCACAAACAACGCGCCCGCCCTTGTGCACGGCCTTGAGCGCGAGCGGAATCAGTGCGCCAACGGGCGCGAAAATAATGGCAGCATCGAGTTCGGTGGGTGGAGCCTCATCGGATCTTCCCGCCCACGCGGCGCCAAGACTGCGCGCAAATTCCTGGCTTGCAAGGTCGCCTGGTCGCGTGAATGCAAAGACAGATCGCCCTTGCCACTTCGCAATCTGCGCAACGATATGCGCCGCGGCACCAAAACCGTAAAGGCCAAGTTTGTTGGCGTCACCCGCAGCTGCAAGCGAACGCCAGCCGATGAGCCCAGCGCAAAGCCAGGGCGCGATGGACGCATCATCCCCAACGTTCCCCAAAGCAAAGGCATAACGCGCATCGGCAATGGTGGCCGTGGCAAAGCCGCCGTCACGCGTGTACCCCGTAAACAACGGGTGGTCACAAAGGTTCTCGCGGCCCGCGATGCAATATGGGCAAGACCCACAGGTGTAGCCAAGCCAGGGGACGCCAACGCGCTCGCCCATGTGCAAGCCCTTGACGCCCGCGCCAATGGCATCAACTCGCCCCACGATCTCGTGCCCCGGGATGATCGGTAGCTTCAGCGCTGGCAAGTCGCCATCCACGACATGAAGATCCGTGCGACAGACGCCGCAGGCCGTGACCCGAAGTCGGATTTCTCCCGTGCCAGGCTGGCGCTCGGGGAGCTGCAACCACTCGAGCGGGCTACCCGGCTTATTGAGCACCATCGCGTCCATGCTTGCACCGTGCCGTTAGAACGAGCGGGCAATACCGGAATGGACTGGTTGCGCTCGGTGGCTCATGTCGAGACAACTCACGGGTGTAACGGTGACTGAACGCTTCCCGTCCTCTCGCGCTGTTGTTCGCTGCGCAGGATGCTGGTCAGCAAGACCCAATCGCGACCGAGGGCTTCAATGACATCATCGAGGGCTAGCAGGCCAAGGACCGTTTCATCATCCTCCGTGACCACCAAGCGCCTCACGCCATGGCTGAACATGGCCTGCATCGCGTCGCCGAGCTCGGCCGAGCTGCTGATCGTGACGGCCCCCGGCGTCATGACCTCCGCGACCAGGGTGTTAAGCGGCGAGGATCCATTGGCGATGGCCTTGAGCACCATGTCTCGGTCTGTAATGATGCCAAGGGTTCCGCGCTCGGTGATCCCATCGGTGACGATGAGCGCCCCAACATGCTGCTTGCGCATTTGCACGGCCGCTTCCTGCAAATTGCAGGACTGTGGAATGTGAACTGCACCTGGTGTATAGACTTCGTGAACTTTCATGCGCAACTCCTGATTGGGTGAGAAAGTAACCGAGGGTTGTCAACGTTACGATGGCCTTCCGACCAGGGTCAACGGGCTGTGAAAAACAAGATCAGTAATTCATCCGTTTGCCGCTCTTAGGTGCCGGCCAAACCATGCTGCTGCCAAACGGGAAACCTCATCAAGCTTGCCCGGTTCCTCGAAGAGATGCGTCGCCTCGGGGATGATGATCGTGCGGCGCTCACAGAGCAGTTTTTTCGCTGCCTGCTCGTTCAGGGCGACGACCTCGGTATCCCAACCGCCAACAATGAATAAGGTGGGGGCGAGTACACGACTGAGTGCCTCACCAGCAAGATCGGGTCGTCCACCTCGCGAGACAACAGCACTCACCCGTCGGGGCCGGTCAGCGGCTGCGATCAGAGCTGCTGCAGCCCCGGTACTGGCGCCGAACAGACCAATCGCCACGGCCTGTGTTTGCGCCTGGATGTCGAGCCAGTCGATTGCATCAGTCAGTCGGCGAGCGAGCAGTCGGATATCAAACCGGAATTCGGAAGTGAACGCATCGACGCTGTTTTCATCCTGGGTCAGCAGATCGAACAGCAAGGTTCCCAAGAGGGCTTGGTTGAGGAATTGCGCAACGCGCTGATTGCGACGGCTGAATCTGCTGCTGCCGCTACCGTGCGCGAAGGCAACAATCCCCTTGGCCAGGTCCGGCAACGTGAGGGTGCCGTGAAGCGTGGCGTCACGCACTGTAATGGCCACCTCAGCGGATTGCATGCGTGTCATGGGGCGGCGCTTGGTCAGATTTCCAATCGGTTAAACCATCGGCTCGACCGTGTCGAGCTGCCGGCGCCATTGCGGAGAGGCTTCAAGCGGCTCAAGTGCGGCGGTTTCGTCAAGATGAAAAATGGCATCGAACTGCTGCGCCAGGGACGCCTCAAGGTAATGGCTGGCGCGCTCGGTTTGCGGACGGTAGAGCACGCCTATCGCGCGCTGCAGCATGGACTCGCGAAGCGCTTCAGCGCCTTTGTCGCCCAGCGGCAAAAAAAAGCGGTCGAGACCTGTCGTGTGAAACAGGTGTTCATAGCTATCGCGCAGTGCTGGGAGTACCCGTTTATGCTCCACCTCACCGTCCCATTCTGAGGCAGCGGAAACGTAGCCTGTATACGTCGTGAAACCAACGAGCAACGTCTTCTCCCCGGTTTCTTCCCGCATGAGCTGACCGACGTTGCATTCGCCTCGCCAATGCGATTCAGTCGCACGCGCATCACCAAGATGCGAGTTGTGCGCCCAGACGACGATGCGCCCGCTACCGCCCCGGCGTGCCCGGTACGCAGCCAGCGCCAACACCGTGTCACGCATATGTGCGTCGCGCAAGTTCCATGTGTCCGCGCGCCCCCCGAACATCGTGCGGTAATACGTCTCGGCGCTGATGACGACTTGCGCATTGCGCTCAGCAAAAAAATGCGCGTCGATTGCGGTGAGGCCGTTGCGCTCAAGGTAGCTTTCGGCCTCGGCGCGCAGCTGCAGCAACTGTGCAACTGCGCCCTCGCGCGCGGCGGGGCGTTGTCCAAAAGCCGCTTGATAGCCATACACTTGGGCATCGCGCACGTGGTCGAGCGCGGCGTAGCGCCTTCGTGCAATCTGTGCTGCATCGGGATCCACCCGGTCCAGATAGTGGATCACGGCGTCGGCTGAGCGATAAAGGCTATAGAGGTCCAGCCCGTAAAAGCCAACCCGCCGGGGGATGTCAGTGCGCGCATTGAAGCGGCGGAGCCAGGTGATGAAGTCCAAGACCTCGCGGTTGCGCCACATCCATTGTGGAAACCGTGCGAAGTCCCCCAGTGCAGATGCCGGGTCATCCGTGCTCTCACCCTGCACAAATCGGTTGACACGCCAAGCATCTGGCCAATCGCCTTCAATAGCGACAGCATCGAATCCTTGTTCAGCAATGAGACGACGCGTGATCTCGGCGCGCATGCGATAGAAATCCTGCGTGCCATGGGTTGCCTCGCCCAGGAGAACGTAGCGCTTGCCCTGCGTCATCGCGAGTAGCGCGTCGTAATCCGTGGCTTTCCCATCTAGCCGGCTCGCCAGATCGCGTACTGCAAGAAAGGGTGTCTTTGCAGGTTGCATCAATGAGTCTCCCCGCGCGATGCATCCAGAAGCATGCGCACTTCATCGTCGCTTGTCTGCTCGAAGTGCTCATAGAACTGGCCTACGGCATAGAAGGGCTCCGGTGTCATGACACTGATGTAGACGTCAGTCGCCGCCCCTAAGCGCTTTTGCGTTTCTGCAGGGGCAACAGGAACTGCAACGACAACGCGCGCCGGGTGTTTCGAACGCAACGCCAAAAGGGCAGCGTTCATGGAGGCACCCGTCGCGATGCCGTCGTCCACCACGATGACCGTGCGGCCTTCCACGCGTACCACCGGACGTGATCCTCGATACAGCAGTTCGCGTCGGGCCAACTCCTCGCGCTCGACTTGCAAAACGGATTCAACTTCTGCTTCCGTCACGCCCGTCAAAGCGATGAGCTCGCGATTCAAGTACAAGGCGTCGCCTGAACTGATGGCTCCCATGGCCAATTCGGGCTGGCCCGGGACACCGAGCTTGCGTACGATGAGCACGTCGAGTTCGGCGCCGAGCGCTTGGGCAACTTCGAATGCAACTGGCACACCGCCCCGTGGCAACGCAAGGACAAGCACGTCGCGTTGCGCGGCGTAAGCTTTCAACACTCGCGCCAGTGCGCGTCCGGCGGCAACACGGTCTTCAAAGCGCCCATTCATTGCCATTGCCCATTGCCAACGTTTCTAGATTAGGAGCATCTGGGCGGGGCGGCTTTGATATGGATCAGCATGTTGGGGCGGCGTGTCCCGGCAGTGCGGCCTGGCGCTTCGCTCCCGGCGATGAGGCATCGCGTTAAGGCCATGGCGCCGGGCCAATTGCGCCCACGGGCTCGGGCAGCGCGCGCACCGATTGCCGTGAGTGCGGATTGCACTCAATTCAGAGCGAGGGCAAGGCAGCATCCGTTTCATCGATCTCCTTAAGAATGAAAGCCCGCGTTTGGTCCCGGAGCAGCACAGCCGACGCGAACTGATCCGCTTGTCCATCGGGCGCAACAATTGTGTCGCCGAACGTCACCGTGACTGGAAACCGGCGGGGCAACCACTCCTCATCGGCCAGTACTGACCGGGTTCCGCGGATCGCCACGGGAACAATGGAAACATGAGCTCGCACGGCTGTGGAGAATGCCCCCAGGTGAAAGCCTAAAAGGCCCGGTGCGCGTCTAAAGGTTCCCTCGGGAAAAATGCACAACGGAGCCCCATCTCTGGCAATCGCTGCGAGTCGATCGGCATCGGCGACGCTTTGTTGGGTGACAGAGCGCTCCACAAAGACGCTGCCAAGGCGTTGGAGGAAAACCCGCGCGATCCAACTCCCGAGTAATTCACGCTTCGCCACGAAACGATGCGGTGTGGGCAATACGGCGAGCAGGATCAGACTATCCAGATAGCTTGCATGATTCGGAGCAAGGATATGGTTTGCGCTGGCAGCGTCAGGCATATGACCATACACACGAACTGGAATTCGAGTGACCCAGATGAACAACTTTGCAACCCAATGGCTGAAGTGCCAGGCGCATGAAGGGGTCATGAGGACGGAATTCACGAGCCAGACAATTGGGGCAAGAATGAGGAACAGGCTGGCGACATAGATTCCATACAAGATGCGTCCCATTGACCGCAGCCCCTCCCGCACTTGCGAGGCAGCGGCCATCCAGCCAAGTCGTGCGAATTGCCACCAGACCGAGCGCGATGGTGACCCCACGCGCCCCGACTCATACACGTCGCGGGTTGCTGCGCGACGGATTTTTCCGCTGGACGTTTTTAATACCGTATGAGGCGGCGCGAGGATCACATCGTCTGGTGGTTCGCCCAGCAGGTCCGTGACGCCGCGAATGATCGCTGCGTGCAGGGACTCGCGTGCGGCGCGGTCGCTCTCTCGCGTCTCCGCCAGAACCACGAGGCGCTCTGTGCCCAGCAACGGATCCGGACTGCCGAATGCCGCTACACACCCCTTGCGCACACCGTGCATGGCACCGACGGCCTCTTCGATCTCGTGAGGATACAGGTGATGCCCGCCCCGAATGATGATGTCCTTGACACGCCCCGTGATGTAAACCTCTCCAGCCGCGATGTAGGCACGGTCCGCTGTATCGAGCCAGACGCCATGAATCAAGCGAGCGGTTTCTTCAGGGTTGCAAAAATAGCCCTCAGTTGCCGAAGGCCCTCGGAATTCCAGCCGGCCCTCCATTCGCTCGCCGAGCTCGAACCCGGCATCGTCAACGAGCCGGACATGATGGCCCTGAATCGGCTTTCCGCAAGCGACGAAGCGAAGCGGATTCGGATCTCCCGGGGATGCCGCTTGCGCCTTGCGATCATGCATGAAGGTGTTTCGGTCGACGTGATCCACCAAAGGCCCGCGGCCGAGCGGCGGTACCAATAGCGCGACGGTGGACTCGGCCAGCCCGTAAACCGGCGTCATCGCTGTTTGCGGAAAACCGTAGGGCGCAAATCGCGCCGTGAAACGCGCGATTGTGCCCGGACTTACCGCTTCGGCGCCGTTGGCTGCCATGCGCAGGCGGCTGAGGTCCAGCCCTTCGATTTGCTGGTCCTTGATATGCCGGAGACAGAGCTCGTAGGCAAAGTTGGGGGCCGCGGTAAGCGTGCCGCGGTGGCGGTGAATGGCCCAAAGCCAGCTCTCGGGGCGTGCTAAAAATGCCATGGGCGACATCACCACCAGAGCGTTGCCAAAATAAAGGCTCGCCAACCAGGCTGCGATCAGACCCATGTCGTGGTACAGCGGGAGCCAGCTCACAAACACGTCATCGGGCTTGATTTGAATCGCTTCCCCGATGCACCGGATGTTGGCAAGCAAATTGGCGTGCGTGAGGACCACTCCCTTGGGATTTCCGGTGCTTCCGGACGTGTATTGCAGGAAGGCAATATCCTTGCCTTGAACCACCACCTCCTGACGAGTCGCGTGCATCAGGGGCCGGTTGGTGATCGAGATCACTCTGCTCAAGCCAGGCACGACGGCTTCAAGCAGGTGCGCCACAGCCATGGCCTCAGGTACGGTGATGAGCACTGCTGCCCGCGCGTTAGAAAGGATGCTTGCGTGGCGTTTGACATGTTCCTCGATTTGAGAGGGGCGCGCAGGCGGGTAGATTGGAACCGGGATGGCACCGGCAAGAAGAATCCCGAAATAGGTATAAAAATAAGCGGGGCAGGTCGGCAGCATGATCGCGACCGTATGCCTGGGCTGTACACCAAGGTGCTGAAGCCACGCTGCGACCGCCTGCGCTTCCCGATTCAAAGCCCCATAAGAGATCTCTTCCTCGCCGGCGTCGGATAGCACAACGATCTGGCTACGGTCGGCGTGGCGCTGAATGTGCCAATCCAGAACGTCAAGAAGCGTTAACGCGCCCAGAGGCTGGCCTTCATCAGGCTCGGATGGGTTGGGCGCAAGCTCAACCCTCGGGATGAGCGCGGTCGCCTTGCCCGCGGCGTTCACGGCATTCAGCAGATCGCGGGGTGTCTCCGCAAGGGCCAGCGTGTTCGCCGGTAGACGGATGTTGAAGGCATTTTCGATGCGCAGAATCAACTCGGCTCGCGCGAGGCTATCAAACCCAAGATCCCGATCCAGGGAGCTGTCGAGGCGAAAATCGGCTCCCGTCGCTGGGCGCTGGTTAAGGTCCTGATACGCTTGGCGCAAGACCTCAATCAATGTTGATTCGATGTCAGTCGGGGCGCGATCTTGATGCATGTTGTCCCTCAACTTACAAAAAGCAGGCCTCCGACCCCTATCGATGCGCCACAAATTGGCGCCGACGAATGCGCGAAGTGCATGCTCAGTCGGTAAGCCCCAAGCACCACCCCCCGGTGCGCCCGCGGCAACGCATGATTGCATCGGCGGAAGCTGTTGGGGACAGATTCCGGCGCCACGCTCCTTGTTAGCGCATGCGCTTGAAAACATCAAGCATCGCGCGTGCCGCCCAATGGCCATGTGTCCCTGTCGCACACACGGCAGATCTCACGCGCTTGGAGCTTTAGAGTGCAGTTCTGACCTATAAGTTTAGAGCGCGAATGCGGACGCGTTTGGCCTTTGGCCCCAATGCGAGGGGCTTTCGAAAGTTTGAACACATGCCCGCGCATTCCCCTTCCTGGCCCGGCCCGACGCGAAGCGTCGCTCAGGTGAAGCCGACCGGGCAGGAGGGGGTCAAGCGGGCGGTTTGCGCTTGTCGTTCCGCATGGGGCTGGTTA
>JAKBCY010000202.1 GCA_021807445.1 Pseudomonadota bacterium | reverse complement strand
CATTGAGGATCTGGAAGACCTCGGCGGCAAGGCGGTCGTTGAGGTGCATTTCGGCGTTGGCGTTTACCGCGATTTCAATCCCGTAGTACTCCCGGTATTTCTCAGCGACGCGCCACACGGCGTGCATCAAGGACGTCTCCCGCGGCAAAGCGCGGTCGCGCAGACCGCCGACATACTGCCGCAATTCGGCGATTCCCTCGCTGGTCATGCGAATGAGATCGTCAAGGTCTTCGGCCAGCACATCGTCGGGCTGGACGCGCCGGCGCAGGGCTTCAAGGCCGAGTTTGAGACCGATATAGGGCTGGATGGTGCTGTCGTGCAGGTCGCGGGAAATTTTTTCGCGCTCGTGGAGCGTGGCATCGGTGGCGATGCGGTCAAGGACGTGAATGTTCTCGACCATCGGTGTGATGTAGCAGGCAATCTCTTCGAGAAAAATGACATCCTCCAAGCTGAATGCGCGAGCGTCCGCACACAGGAAAAGTCGGCCCATGAAACGGCCATGCTGGACTAGCGGCACCGAGGCGAAGCTTGGTGCTTCCAGGAGCTGTGCCACGGTCTCCGCGCGTTCGCCAATCTCTTGTTCGGAGGGCCGGGCGGTGAGCCAGGCGGCAGACGGCAGACTGCGGAAGGGGACTCGTTGCCGCACGGCGCCGTTGGCATAAGAAAC
The DNA here is from genome assembly GCA_021807445.1 of Pseudomonadota bacterium. Taxonomy (GTDB): domain Bacteria; phylum Pseudomonadota; class Gammaproteobacteria; order Burkholderiales; family Burkholderiaceae_C; genus Thiomonas_A. Next base: position 4,175 of record JAKBCY010000202.1, on the reverse strand, counting down.
ACCGCTGTCCAGTGGAAGGTCAAGCAGGTGGGTGGCAATGTCCGCGCCCAGCGTTTGTCCCACCAGGGGGGGCTTGCTCGGGTCGCGGTCGGTAAGGAATGCGACATGGCCTGCATCCGGCAGCGCCAAGACGGCCAGACAGGAATGCGCACCGTAGAACGCACGAACGCGCTCGAGAATTCTCCCCATGATCTGCTGCGGACCAAGTCGCGGATTCGGAGTTCGGGCGATGTCGCTTAGCAGCGCCAAGCGACGCTTCTGCAGAATTTCCGCGCGCCCCCACAGTGCCACCAAATACCCAAGCATGAGCAGCACGACAACATGAGCCAGCGCCGGAAAGGGTGACACATTGGGGTGCGGCGCAACCAGCGTGAAATGCGTCAGAGCGGTCAATGCCGCAGCTACTATCGTGACGCGCAGGCCCTCGGTGAATCCGAAGCGCACCGAGGCGACAACGACGGGGAAGAAGAAATATGGGAATGCGGGGCTTTCGAGGCCGCCGCTGGGTAGGCTCAGGGCCAGAATCCACGCCACGTCCGCCCAATGCTGCCAAGCCGGTTGCTTAACGCTGCGAAGCTTATTTTGCAAGGCATAAAGCGAGGCCGCATAGAGCAGATAAAGCGTGCTGACGGCTACGGCCAGTGCTGGCTTCTCCTCGGCAGTGCGGCTCACGACGAAGATCAGGACGAGAGACTGGGCCAGGACGAGTCGTACGAGCGCCAGCAGGCCATCCGAGATCGAGCTTGGCGGATCGCGTGATGGTGGGGCGCCCTCTGTAGGGCAGGAATCGCCCCGGAGGATGGGCGCCACAGGTATGTCACCTTGGCGGGCCGTCGCAGTCTTCGGCGACGCATCATCCGCCCTCCAGCGGCTGAACGGCAGCCGTAGGCTCGTTGTCACGCGATCGACCCACCCGACCCCACGCATGGATTGCAGCGCCCCCGCCAATCGAAATTCTTCACATCACGAAGCAGCCATCGTGTGGATGGCTCCGTTTTTCGCATGTGGCTTATTGTGGATCCTCTCCAGCTACGCGAGGCCCTTCGGATGCAAATTCTTTTGGGAGTTCGTGCACAAATTCACGATTTCGCCGTCCATGGCTTACGCGCCACCGCGTCGATCAAGGCGGAGCGCCCAGCGTGGGCATGGCCTTCCGCCAACTCGGCCTCATGCTCGTGCAACAGTAGCCAGTGTGCTTGTGGCAGTAGTTCACGCAACAGCGATTCGGTGTACAGGTTCTCGAGCTTGCCGGGGCCTCCAGTGCGATAGTCGAGCTGCTTGGGTGTGTAGCCTTGGATCAGCAAAAGACCCCCGGGTTTAAGCGTTTGCCAAATGCCGCCAAACAGCTCTCGGCGCATATCGGGATCAGCGAACTGCACGAAGATGGCTGCGACGGCGTCGAATGCGGCCGGAATCCAGGCCCAATCGTCGACGCTGGCGACGTGGAAATCAACGTTCACGCCACGTTGGGTCGCCCATTTGTGTGCTTTATCCACCGCCACCGGCGAAATATCGAATGCTGTGACCGCGTGCCCCTGCTCAGCAAGAAAGAGCGCGTTTCTCCCTTCTCCATCGGCCACGCTTAACACGTTGCTACGCGGCGGAATGTGCTGTGCCTCGCGCTCAAGAAATGCGTTGGGCTTGTCCCCGAACAGCAGGCCCGGCTGGGCAAAGCGTGCGTCCCAGGTTGCGCGAGGGTCGGCGAACGTGGGTGTCGATACGGGAGTTTTCATTGGGTTTCGTGCGGATTGCCTGAAGATGCTCATTATTTGAGCTTTTCCCCACTGCCGTCGTAGACCGACACGTCCATTGGAATACCGTTGCGCACGCTCTGACCAACCGTGCAAAACTCCTCGAACTGGCCAAGGATGCGCTCAAGGTGATTTAAGGTTTCGGCCTTCGCCCCCAGGGTGATTGCCACATCGATGTGCAGAACGCGCAGGCGGCCCGCCTCATTGCGGCCGATTTGCGCGCGTGCAGTGGTCGTTATGCCTCGCGGATCATTTTTGAACTTGGACAGTGCAAAGTAAAGGCTCGAGCTCATGCAGTTGCCCACAGCCGCCAGGAGCAGGTGAGCAGGCGACGGTCCTGCCCCCAAGCCAAGAGGTGGCGGTTCGTCTGAGAGTACGTGTGTCGCAGTCGGGGGGAAGCTGATGTCGAACTGGTACCCCTGTTGCTGGGTCAGGACAACGGTTGGTGCGGATTCTTCAGACATGGCGCGCTCGGAAAGTATTGGCGAAGTGACAAAGCTTACGCAAATCCGTTGCACTAGGGATTGCTTTGGCGCAGGAACGCAGTGCATCTCTTGCCTGGCGTCGGCCTGGGTTCGGTGTGCCGCCTTGCACGGTCGCCGCAGGGTTTGCCTCCGCGTGCGGCTTGTCGATGGTTGGTTCTGGGGCGGGCACGGTTGGAAGAGCGTTTGGCCGCAGTGATCACCCCGGGGCCTGCAGCAGACAATGGACATACGAGATGCCGGTCCCCATATTGGCTGCGTGCCAGCGCCCGAGTCGCAGTGTGCTAGGGCGGCTGCCGCTGTGGACTCACGGTTGGAACTGGTGTTGCCCTGAGCAGAACCGGACGATTGCGCCGCCGATCTGGCTTTGGCTGCGCAGGATTGCAGCACAATACGCCCAAGGAGGAACGCGTTATGCCCCTGTCTGGCAGTTTCCTGCTGCACCCCGCAGAGCAGCGTTTGGCCAGCCGTCCGTTGCCTCGCTCCCTTGAATTTCCCGCCGGGCACCAAATCGGTGCGTCGCAGCCGCGGCGGCGCCTCATCGGGCGGCACATGCGTGCCCTCATGCATCTCGTGCAAGGTGCGATCAGCAGAATGGCGGAACATGATGTCGAGGGAAGGTTTGGGATGGAGGGGCGCTGGCGTGACCTGATGGCTGCCCACCGAAGTTTGTACCCGTTCAACCGTGCCCACGTGCAGGCAGAAAATCCGCACGTCCTCGAGGCTTGGGTACCTGGGGGTTCACAGGCCGCCTCCGCCGTGTGACTCCGGACCCCACTTTTCCACGAACCGCACTGCCGCAAGCATCCGCCATGCTCTACAAATTCAAATCTCAAGCCGATTCTGATCTGTTCATGAACCAAGCGCCCGCCGAGCGCATCTTGGCCATCATTGGCAAGGATCCAGCGGCGCAAGGCATCATTGAGCCAGCCGACATGGCCGCGGCGATCGCACGGCTGGAGAGCGCCGTTGCCGCGGATGACGCGGCGAGGGCAGCGGGCGCGCAGCCGGTAGCGGATGCGCAGGCGACCGGTGGTTCCGCAGGCGCCCAGGCCATTACCTTGCACCAGCGTGCCTGGCCGTTTATTCAGCTGCTCAAACGCAGTCTCGCGGCCGACAAGCCCATCGTTTGGGGCGTCTGACGGGTTCTTCAGACGTTTGGCTCTCGGGAAACACCTCGGATTTCCCGAAAACTTGTGCCAACCAAAGGTCAGACAGGTCGAAAACGCGTGTCACTGGCAACATCATGATGTTGCCAGTGACTGACCTATCGGGTCGGCACTCACCCCTTTGATGTGCGCATCACGCGGCCAAGCCATCAGAACGAGGAGACAGTTTCATGGCATCAATCACCCTGGACGCCGCGTCACGGCCGATGAGTGCCGAAGACCGGAAGGTGATTTTCGCGTCTTCGCTCGGCACGGTTTTTGAGTGGTACGACTTTTATCTCTACGGCTCCCTCGCGGCCATCATCGCTAAAAAATTCTTCGCTGGACTGGACCCGGGATCCGCCTTTATTTTTGCGTTGTTGGCATTTGCTGTGGGTTTCGTCGTACGACCATTTGGGGCCTTGCTCTTTGGACGCCTGGGCGACATGATTGGGCGCAAGTACACGTTTCTTGTCACGATTCTCATCATGGGGATGTCCACGTTCATCGTGGGCCTTCTGCCGAGCTACGCAGCGATTGGCGTCGCCGCGCCCATCATCCTTATCGCACTGCGCCTCCTTCAGGGCCTGGCATTGGGGGGCGAATACGGAGGCGCCGCGACGTACGTGGCCGAGCATGCCCCCCGCAGAAAGCGCGGCGCTTACACATCATGGATCCAGACGACCGCGACGCTGGGGTTATGCATGTCCCTGCTCATCATCCTGGGGATACGCACGAGCCTGGGGGAAGAGGCTTTCAATCAATGGGGCTGGCGCGTTCCCTTCCTCGCGTCA
>JAKBCY010000201.1 GCA_021807445.1 Pseudomonadota bacterium | reverse complement strand
CCAGGATGTGCTCGACAAGATCGTCGCGACCATTCCGGTCAAGCGTTTGGGCAAACCCGAGGAAGTGGCGTCTTTGGTCACATGGCTGGCGAGCGAGGATGGCGCCTTCACAACCGGGGCAGAATTGTCCATCAATGGCGGTCTGCACATGAGCTGAGCCGATCCGGTCTGCAATCCCCGTGCGCATGCTTGCGGGTTTGTCTGCACGAAGAAGCGGCAGCGTGCCGCTTTTTTTGTGCTTCAATCCTAAGCACTCCTGCCATTTTTGCCTCACTCCACCATGCCACAGTCCGAAACTCCCGCCCGCGTCATTAAGAAGTACCCGAACCGGCGCCTTTACGACACGGAAACCAGTGCCTATATCACTCTGGTCGACGTGAAGGCATTGGTCATGGAGGGCGAGCCTTTTGTCGTGCAGGACGCCAAGAGCGGCACTGATCTGACGCGCAGTATTCTTCTTCAGATCATTCTCGAAGAGGAGGCGGGAGGGGTGCCGATGCTGAGCACAGCCATGCTGGAACAACTCATACGTTTCTATGGCAATGCCATGCAAGGCATGATGGGCACGTATCTCGAAAAGACGGTGCAGGCCTTCATCGACATCCAGGGCAAACTGGCCGAACAGTCTCGGGGGTTGTACGACAGCAGCAGCTTCAGCCCCGAAATGTGGTCGCAATTCCTCAGTGGTCAAGCGCCGATGCTGCAGGGCATGATGGGCAACTATCTGGAGCAAAGCAAGAATCTGTATATGCAAATGCAAGAGCAGATGCAGCAGCAAACCAAACAGATGCTTGGGGCGTTTCAGCCTCCGGCCAAGAAATAGCGCTGGCCCGAGATAGTCCCTGGCGTGCGTGTCGTGCCTGTACTGGGCGACAATAGGGGCTATGACTGAAACATCCACCCTTGCGGCCTCTGCGGCTGCTTCCGCACCAAAGATTGGGTTCGTGTCGCTGGGCTGTCCCAAGGCACTGGTTGACTCCGAGCGCATCATTTCGCAGCTTCGTGCCGAAGGCTACGAGACAAGCAAGAGCTACGACGGAGCCGATCTTGTCATCGTCAACACCTGCGGCTTCATTGATGCGGCCGTCCAGGAAAGCCTGGACGCCATTGGCGAGGCCTTGCACGCCAACGGCAAAGTTGTGGTCACCGGCTGCCTGGGGGCGCGCAGCGATGATGGTGGGGAAAATCTGGTCCGCAAGATCCACCCCAAAGTACTGGCGGTAACGGGCCCTCACGCCACCGAAGAGGTGCTGCTGCATGTGCACGAGCAGCTGCCGCGCCCGCATGATCCGTTTGTGGATCTGCTCCCGCCTGGCGGGCTTAAGCTCACACCGCGCCATTACGCCTATCTGAAGATTTCCGAGGGCTGCAACCACCGCTGCACCTTCTGCATCATTCCGAGTATGCGAGGCGATTTGGTTTCGCGTCCCATTGGTGACGTTCTCGGCGAGGCACGCGCTTTGTTTGAGGCTGGTGTGAAGGAGTTGCTCGTCGTAAGCCAGGACACCTCAGCCTACGGCGTCGATATGAAATATCGCACGGGATTCTGGGACGGCCGTCCGGTCCGGACGCGCTTTACCGAGCTGACCCAAGCCTTGGCGCAACTGGCCGAGCAGCACGACGCCTGGGTGCGCCTGCACTACGTCTACCCCTATCCCCATGTTGACGAGGTGCTTGCGCTGATGGCGCAGGGCCGCGTGCTGCCCTACCTCGATGTGCCGTTTCAACACGCCCACCCCGATGTCCTCAGGCGCATGAAGCGACCGGCCAGCGGTGAGCGGACCCTGGAGCGGATCGCTCGCTGGCGCGAGGTATGTCCCGACATCGTCATCCGATCGACCTTCATCGCCGGCTTTCCTGGCGAGACCGAGACCGAGTTCGACGCGCTGCTCCATTTTGTTCGCGAAGCCGAGTTGGACCGCGTTGGGTGCTTTGCTTATTCGCCAGTGCACGGCGCCGCGGCGAACGATTTGCCGGGAGCGCTACCTGAGGCCGTACGCGTGGAGCGCCAAGCCCGCTTCATGGCGGTGGCGGAGGAGGTGTCCACCCGAAAGCTCAAGCGCCGAATCGGCCAGGAACTGCGCGTCATCGTGGATACAGCCAGTCGCAGCGGGGCGGTGGCGCGGTCATACGCCGATGCGCCTGAAATCGACGGTAAGGTGCTCATCCGAGAACCTGCCAAGCCTTCTGCCCGCATGCGTCTGGCACAGGCTTCCGGAACGTTCCTGCGTGCACGCGTGGTAGGGACACAAGGCCACGATTTGGTGGCCGACCTGTTGTGACGCCTGGCGGCTTACCAGAGCGACCGCGGAGTTCGCCCTTAGATGTGGATCCCGAATGCTGAGAGATTTCTGTACAGCATGTAAAGGGCAACCACGACCACGAGGACGGCAAAGATCAGATTGAGCGCGCCTTTGCTGTTCCTGCCCAGATGCGTGGCGAGGCGCGTTCCAATCCATCCGCCCAGGATGCCACCACCGATGTACAGTGCCGCAACAGTCCAGTCCAGTAGGCCTGACCGGGCATAGTTCAGGGCCGTCGTCAAACCGAAGGTGCCGACCGACACGAGCGAGGTACCGATGGCCGAGATCATCGACATGCCAGTCGACAGGACGAGCCCGGGGACGATTAGGAAGCCACCGCCGATGCCGAAGAAGCCGGACAACGTGCCGACGACGGCTGCTGCGATCACGAGCTTGAGGGTCTTGGCTTTGGATGGATGCTCAGCAATGGCATCCTGCGCCGAAGTGGGTTTGCGCGGGCGCAGCATCAAGCCCGCGATGACCAGCATCAGAAGTGCAAACAGGAACAGCAGCTTTTTGCCGTCCACGGCTTTGCCCAGGCTGGAGCCGATGAACGCGGCCGCCGCGCCCACAATGGCGAAGAGGACGGCTTCCTTCCACCGCACATTGCCGGCCCGGGCATGCGGAATGAGGTTGATGTAAGCGTTGGCGGACACGGCGAGAGCGGTGGTCCCGATCACCACGTGGGGGTTGGGGTACCCGACAAAGTACAGGAGCAGCGGTACCGCGAGAATGGATCCGCCCCCACCGATCAGTCCAAGCGAAAAACCCACAGCGAAGCCTGAGATCACAGCCAGCACGTGTTGTGTCGCGGTAAGCACCACGGCGGCTGCGGGAAGAACATGTTCAATTGCCATAGTCCCCACAGCATACGGGACGAGACCGTCGTCATCTGTGATGAATTGTGCCAATCGAGTGGGCAGTTGTTCAAGAAATGCGGTCTGTCAAAAGCGCAAGCCGCCCCAAAAGAAACAAGACGTAATAACAGGCACGAAACCTTTCTACGTAGGCAGGCCGTAAGGCGGAGCAACGACATTGCTTTGCGTGCACGAATGCGATGTTCGATGCATGCAAACCCCGTGCCGAACGTTCCGGGACGCAGGGGGCATTCCAATAGACCGTAGGAGACGATGATGGATAAAAAGTGGATCAACCCTGCCCCGCTGGGGCTCTCGGGCTTTGCCCTCACCACCTGGCTTCTCAGCATGGTCAACGCTGGATGGTTTGGTGGTGCAGACGTTCCCATGGTGCTGGCCTGCGCCTTTGCGTTTGGAGGTACCGCCCAGTTCTTCGCTGGCTTGTTCGAGGCTGGCGCGGGTAACAGCTTCGGGTTCGTCGCTTTCTGCAGTTACGGCGCGTTTTGGTGGAGCTTTGCACTCTTTGTGGAGTTTTTCGCCAAAGGTGTCGAAGGCCCGTTCGTTGGCTGGTATCTGCTGCTGTGGGGGGTATTCACGACCTACATGTGGATCGCCACGTGGAAGAAAGGCAAGGCATTGATGCTTGTGTTTACGGCGCTTGTGCCGACCTTCTTCTTGCTCGCTGCAGGCGCATTGACGGGCAATGGTGGGCTCACCGTGTTTGGCGGCTATCTGGGTCTGGTGACAGCCGCTCTGGCTTTCTATCTGGCTGGAGCTGAGGTGATTAACGAATCATGGGGCCGTGTGGTGCTTCCCGTTTGATCGTTTGATGTGCAAAACATACAACGCCTCAAGCCCTGAGGCGTTGGCTTAGAGTGCTGACGGCGAATTGCGAAGGACGCATCCAAGCGGGTGCGACCTTCCGCATCTGATTCTCGGGCCCTGACGGGGCCGCGCAGGCGTCGCTGGCCCACAGGGTTTCTCGGGCGGGACACCGCCTCTCACCCGGCCTGCATGGCAGTCTGTTGCGAGCGTTGAAGCGCAGGCGACCGCGCTCGGCAATCGGTTAGAGAACGCTCGCCGTAATTGCGCGCCACGCGGTGGGCCGGTTTGCGGTGTGGCACGCCAAAACGAGCGGGACCTCAACGCGAGCACTTCTTTTGAACACATGCCCGCGCATTCCCCTTCCCGGCGCGGCCTGATGCGCAGCCGTCCGGTCAGGAGGGGGTCAAGCGGGCGGTTTGCGCTTGTTGCTCCGTCATTGGCTGGATCAAAGACCAGGATGCAGCGCCGCAAGGTCACGCTCAAGTTGGACCCCAATGCCGCGCAGTCTGCGCGGCTCGAGGCGTGGACGCGGCTGCACTGCGCGTTGACCAACGCGGCGCTGGAAGAGCGGATCGATGCCTGGCGCAAAGCGGGCAAGTCGATCAGCGACGACGACCAGCAGAACGCGCTGCCGCAGATCAAGGCCGCTCGGCCTGAGTTCGTGGAGCTTGGCAGCCACGCCTTGCAGCAGACGCTGCGCCGGCTTGATCTGGCCTTTGCCGCGTTCTTCCGGCGCGTCAAGGCCGGGCAGACGCCCGGCTTTCCGCGTACATGGACGCCCCCGGTTTGCCAAGCTTTCAGTTCATGATGGCCGAAGGTCAAGATGGCACCCGTACATCCGGACTGTTGTGCGAGCCCAAGCT
>JAKBCY010000200.1 GCA_021807445.1 Pseudomonadota bacterium | reverse complement strand
CATGGCGTCGGAGGAAATGGACGATCCCTACACCCTGCCGAAGGAATTTGAGCGCGGTCCTTATCTGCTCGTCTTTGATCCGCTGGACGGTTCGTCCAACATTGACGTCAACGTGTCCGTGGGGACCATTTTCTCGGTCCTGCGCCATAGCAAGATCGGCGACCCCGCGGTGGCCGATTACCTGCGTCCCGGCGTCGAACAAGTCGCTGCGGGTTATGCCATTTACGGGCCCTCGACCATGATGGTTCTGACGGTCGGCAAGGGAACGCATGGTTTCACGCTCGATCGTGAAATTGGAAACTTCATTCTCACGCATCCCGATTTGCAGATCCCGGTCGACACCGCCGAATACGCGATTAACGGCAGCAACGAGCGCTTCTGGGAGCCGCCGGTGCAGCGCTATGTGGCTGAATGCAAGGCGGGCAAGACCGGGGACCGCGGCCGCGATTTCAACACCCGTTGGATCGCTTCCATGGTTGCCGACGTGCACCGAATCCTGATGCGCGGTGGGATTTTCATGTACCCGAAGGACGCCAAGGACCCAAGCAAACCCGGGCGTCTGCGCCTGATGTACGAGGCCAATCCCATAGCGTTCATCATTGAGCAGGCGGGAGGCGCCGCCTCCACGGGCCGCAGCCGCATTCTTACTGTGCGGCCCACATCCCTGCACCAACGCGTGCCGGTCATGTTGGGTTCGAGGAACGAGATTGAGCGGCTGGAACGCTACCACCGGGAATACGATAGCGGTGAAGACAAGCCCTTCGCGTCGCCACTGTTCAAGGACCGCTCCCTGTACAACGACGACGTGCGGGCCTGAGGCCTGCTGCGCGCTGGTCATGCCAGCACTCGAGACTTAGCGCGTCCGCAGACTACGGTTCGCGGGTGTTGCCTTCAGCTTTTCCGGATTTTCCTTTCGTACCTTCACGCCATGTCAGCTAAACACCCCATCATTGCCATCACGGGCTCGTCGGGAGCCGGCACCACCACGGTGATGCGCAGTTTCCAGCACATCTTTCGACGCGAAAAGCTCACTGCTCAGATCATTGAGGGCGATTCCTTCCACAAGTACAACCGGATGGAAATGCGGGAGGAAATGAAAAAGCAGGAAGTGGCGGGCAACCGTCATTTCAGTCACTTCGGGCCGGATGCAAACCTGCTGGGGGAGCTGGAGGGCCTATTCAAGACCTATGGCGCCACAGGTGGCGGCAAGGTGCGCAAATACATCCATGACGCCGGCGAAGCGGCCGAGTTTGGCGTCGAGCCCGGTAATTTCACTGCGTGGAAAGACATCGCTGCAAGTTCTGATCTGATGTTCTACGAAGGCCTCCACGGCGGCTATGCGGATGACGCGATCAACGTGGCCAAGCAGGTTGATCTTCTGGTGGGCGTGGTGCCCATCATCAATCTGGAGTGGATCCAGAAGTTGCACCGTGATCAAGTCCAGCGCGGTTACTCGCAGGAAGCGGTCATGGACACGATCCTGCGCCGCATGCCCGACTATGTGCACCACATCACGCCGCAGTTTTCGCGCACGCATGTGAACTTTCAACGGGTTCCGACCGTGGACACGTCCAATCCGTTCATTGCCAAGGACATCCCGAGCCTGGACGAGAGCATGGTCGTGATCCGGTTTGCCGACCCGCACGGGATTGATTTCCCCTACCTCATCTCCATGCTGCACGATTCCTGGATGACGCGGCCCAACACGCTCGTGGTGCCCGGGGGCAAGATGGGACTGGCAATGCAGCTCATCTTTACCCCCATGATCCTGCGGCTGATGGACATCAAGCGCCGCGCCGGTTGAACGTCAACGGTTTGTCGTCCCCCAAATTCGCGAGAATGAGCCCATGAACGCGCACAACGCCCTTTTCCCCGTCATTGATCCCACGCAGCGTCGCCGTCTGGCCAACGCCGTACGCTTTCTCGCCATCGACGGCGTGGAGGCAGCCAAGTCCGGCCACCCCGGCGCACCCATGGGCATGGCCGATATTGCCGAGGTCCTGTGGCGAAACCACCTGCACCACAACCCCGCGAACCCGCACTGGGCGGACCGCGACCGCTTCGTCTTGTCGAACGGCCATGGGTCGATGCTGATCTATGCCCTTCTGCACCTCACGGGCTACGACCTGCCCATCGAGGAACTCAAACGTTTCCGCCAGTTGCACAGCAAAACCCCGGGTCATCCGGAGGTCGGTTACACGCCCGGCGTGGAGACGACGACCGGCCCGCTCGGCCAGGGACTCGCCAATGCGGTGGGAATGGCGTTTGCCGAGCAGATGCTGGCACGCAAGTTCAACCAGCCCGGCCACACCATCGTGAACCACCACACCTACGTTTTTATGGGTGACGGTTGTCTGATGGAAGGCATCAGCCACGAGGCCTGCTCGCTGGCGGGTACGCTCAAGCTCAACAGGCTCATCGCTTTTTACGACGACAACGGCATTTCCATTGACGGACATGTCGGGCATTGGTTTACCGACAATACCAAGCTGCGTTTCCAGGCGTATGGCTGGAACGTCATCGGCCCAATCGACGGTCACGATGCGCAGGCCGTGGAGCAAGCAACGGCGGAGGCAAAAACAAGCGCTGACAAGCCGACACTCATCATCTGCCAGACGACGATCGGATGGGGTTCGCCCCACAAAGCCGGAACCCACGACGTGCATGGTTCAGCCCTGGGCCCTGCGGAAGCTGAGGCGACGCGTCATGCACTGGGGTGGACCTATGGCGCGTTCGAGATCCCGCAGGACATCTACGACGGCTGGAATGCGCGCGCTCATGGCAGCAAGCTGGAGGCTGACTGGAACGAGCGTTTCGCCGCCTATGCGAAGGCCCACCCCGAACTCGCCGCCGAGTTCAAGCGTCGCATGAGTGGGGAGCTTCCCGCCGACTGGGCTCAAACCGTTCATGCCCTTTACGCGTCGGCGCGCGGCGTGACGGCATCCACCGCTACGCGTAAGGCCTCGCAGATCGCACTGGAAACCCTCGTGCCCGCATTGCCAGGCATGTTTGGCGGCTCAGCCGACCTCACCGGATCCAATCTCACAGCGGTGAAGGCGTCCAAGCCTTGGGCCGGCGCGAAGGATGGCGAGCCGGTGAATTACCTGTCCTACGGTGTGCGTGAATTCGGCATGGCCGCCATGATGAGCGGCATGGCGCTGCACGGTGGGTTCTTGCCCTATGGCGGCACCTTTTTGATGTTTTCCGATTACTCGCGCAGCGCCGTGCGCATGAGCGCGCTGATGAAACAGCGCGTGGTGCACGTGTTCTCGCATGACTCGATTGGCCTTGGCGAGGACGGGCCCACGCATCAGGCCATTGAGCAAGCGCCGAGCTTGCGGCTGATCCCCAATCTGGATGTTTGGCGGCCCGCCGATGTGTTGGAAACCGCAGTCGCCTGGAAATGCGCTGTTGAGCGCAAAACTGGTCCGAGCGCCCTGCTCCTGTCGCGGCAGAATCTGGTGGCGTCGCAACATCCCGATGGTGCCGAAGCGCAAATCGCGCGCGGCGGCTACGTGCTGTCCGAGGCGGCAGGTGGCCCGCCGCAGGTGGTGCTGATTGGCACGGGCTCCGAAGTGGAAATCGCGCTCAGGGCCCAAAAGCTGCTGGCTGATGCCGGAGTGGCTGCCCGTGTTGTCTCCATGCCCTGCACCAATGTCTTTGACCGGCAAGACGAGGCGTTCCGCAACACCGTGCTGCCCCTGTATGTGCCACGCGTCGCGGTCGAGGCCGCGCAACCGGATTTCTGGCGCAAGTACGTTGGACTTTCGGGTGGCGTCGTCGGTATTGCCGCGTTCGGGGAATCGGCGCCCGCCGTTGATCTCTACAAGCATTTCAAGATCACTCCCGAGCATACAGCCGAGGTTGCGCAGGGCGTGTTGCGCATGCATATCGCGCGCCACGAATCCGAGGACGGTAACGTCGTGCGCTCGATGAATTAAGCCATGCGATGAGTGTATTGACCATGTTTGATTTGGTGATGTTCGACCTTGATGGCACGCTGGTGGAAACCGCCCCGGAAATCACCGATGCGGTGAACGACCTGCTGCGTGAGCAGGGCCTGCCCGATGTGGGTGAGGGCCTGATTGCGAACTGGATCGGGTACGGTACGCGCGAACTCATGACGCAGGCCTACGCCCATGCCGCGCAGATCCACGTCGACACCGTGCGGCGTACCGGCACAATGGACAAGTTGATGCCGCGCTTTTCGCATTTCTACATGCTGCGCTGCGGGACGCGAAGCCGTCTGTATCCGCAAGTTCTGGACACTCTGCGCGCGTTGCGCCAAGCGCGAGTGCACATGGCCGTGGTCACGAACAAGGAGCAGCGCTACACAGCGGCTGTGCTGATGGCACACCAGATCCGCCACTTCTTCGATCTTGTGATCGCAGGCGACACCCTCACAGCCAAGAAGCCCGATGCGCTGCCGGTGCGCCATTGTCTGGATGTGCTGAAGGTCGCACCCACGCGCGCGCTGTTCGTCGGCGACTCGCAGATTGACGTGGACACGGCGCGCGCTGCCGGTGTGCCCATTTGGGCCGTGCCCTACGGTTACAACCTCGGGAACCCCATCGCTCAGGCCGAGCCCGATCGCATCATTCCGACGATCCGTGCCGTTGCCGAAGCCGTGGCGCGTGTCGCGCCGAGCGCCTCCTGCGCGATCTGACGCTGCGTCGCCCGACGGCAACCATTCCCCGCATTGCATTCCGTATCCACCATTCACCATCAAGCTAGGAGTAACTCCATGTCCATCCGTGTAGCCATCAACGGTTTTGGCCGTATCGGCAGAATGGCGTTCCGCGCCGTGGCGCGAGAGGCCGAATTCGCCGACGTGGAAATCGTCGCGATCAATGATC
>JAKBCY010000199.1 GCA_021807445.1 Pseudomonadota bacterium | reverse complement strand
GGCCACGGTCACGGCCACGGCTGACATCGGGTATGGTGTGGCGGCGCGGCTTTCAGCGCCGCTCGCCCCTTGAGCGCTCACGCCGCCTATCGTCCGCGGTGTGCGCGCGGGAATTTCCTGGATCGGAGTCAGTTGCGCGGCGCTGCTTCCTACGTCGCGACAGACGCTCGACCCTTCAGACGTGAGCCTGGAGGGTTCCAGTCCAAGTTTGCCACGCCATTCCGCAGTTTCGCGCAGCGCGTCAGCGGTTGATCTCGCGCGCCGGCAGGCTCAGCACCAGCGCCGCGCACAGCATCATGAATCCGGCTAGCACCAGGATGCCGCCATTGGTGCTCTGTGTGGTCTGCTTCACCCAGCCCACGATGCTCGGCCCGAAAAAGCCGGCCAGGTTGCCGAGCGCATTGATGAGTGCGATGCCAGCTGCTGCTGCCGTGCCCGAGAGGAAGGCGGTGGGCAGGCTCCAGAACAAAGGCAACACCGTCATGATCCCGCAGGTGGCAAGGGTAAGCGTGAGGACGGCGCCCACCGTGCTGGTTGTCCAAAGCGTGGACAGCACAAGGCCACCTGCACCGAGCGCGGCAGGGACGGCCACGTGCCAGCGACGCTCGCGCCTTGCATCGGCGTGGCGGCCAACCAGGATCATGGCGATGATGGACACGCCGTAGGGGATGGCCACCAGCCAGCCGATGGCAAGCGGGTCGGTGACCCCGGTGGTCTTGAACATCTGAGGAAGCCAGAATCCCAGGCCATACAGGCCCATGACAACCGAAAAATACACCAGGGCCAGAACCCATACGCGCAAGCTGCCCATGCCCTGCAAGGCAGAGACGTGAGTCTTGCTTTGCGCTTCGGCGGCAATGGGCCCTGCCAGAAGGCGCTTTTCAGACTCGGTGAGCCAGCGCGCCGAGGCAATGCCGTTGTCGAGAAACAGGAGCACCGCGATGCCCAGCACGACGGCCGGCACGCCTTCGAGCAGGAACAGCCATTGCCAGCCGGCCAAGCCCGAATGGCCGTGAAAATGACTGAGGATCCATCCGGACACGGGTCCCCCGATCAGGCCGGAGAGCGCGACAGCCGACATGAACCAGGCCGTCATCTGGCTGCGCCTCTCCGCCGGGTACCAATAGGTGAGATAGAGGATGATGCCGGGGAAAAAGCCAGCTTCGGCCAAGCCCAGCAGAAAACGCGCCACGTAGAACATCGTGGGCGTTTGAATAAACATCGTCAAAGCCGAAATCAGACCCCAGGTAATCATGATGCGGGCAATCCAGACGCGAGCGCCCACCCGGTGCAGAACGAGGTTGCTGGGAACCTCGAACAAAAAATACCCAAGGAAGAACACGCCGGCGCCGAAGCCGTAGACGGCGTCCGAAAACTGCAGGTCCGCCTTCATCTGCAACTGCGCGAAACCGACATTGACGCGGTCTAGATAGGCAACGAAATAGCACAACATCAAAAACGGAATCAGCCGCCAGCCCACCTTGCGGTAGGCGGTTTCAAGTGCTGTCGTCTCGCTCGCAGGCACGGGAGTGGTCGACATGCTTGTGTCCTCCTTCGAGTATGGTTGTGGCCCAAGCGTAGCGGAACGGCAGGTCTTGTCCGCAATGCCACGCCGCGCGTGTTCGTGCAAGCTCAGAGGCGCGCGGGCGAGGGCGGTGTCTGGTGTTGATGGAAGTAGTTTTTCTCGGCGAGCGCTTCGTACAGGGGCGGCATGAAGATATTGGCGATACGCGAGGCGAGGAGAGCCGTGGCCATCATGGGGATGACCATGCCGGTGCCGTCGGTCATTTCCATGACGATGACAAAGGCGGTGAGGGGGGACTGAGTGACAGCGGCAAGGTAGCCGGTCATGCACAGGGCGATGAGGGCCGGCATGGGTGCCCAGGCGAAGGCGGCATGGATCCACTGAGCAAGTCCGGCACCGATCGACAGGGAAGGGGAGAACAGGCCGCCGGGAATGCCGGCCATGTAGCTGATGACCATGGCGGCCCATTTGGTCATGGCGTAGCCCTCGGAGAGGGGGGCGGCGCCGTTGAGCAGGTGCCGCGCCTGGTCATAGCCGCTGCCCCAGGTTTGCCCACCGGTGCTCACGCCGAGCGCCGCGACGGCCAATCCGATGACGAGCGCATACCGCAGGGGTCGGTGCGCGCGCCATGCCTGCAGGGGCCGTGGCATCCAGATTTCCCACCGCAGCAGCGCCCAGTTGAAGGCGGCGCCGAGCAGGCCGCAGGTGATGGCGGTGAGCACGACGGGCAGCACGAACGCGGGGTGGAAGTTTTGCGGCACGTTGAGTTGGCCGAAGTACAGGTAGTTGCCCGCCAATGCCAGCGAAGTCAGGCCGGAGAACACCACGGCAGTGATCATGGTGCCGTTGGTGCGGCTCTCGAAGTCGCGCGCGAGCTCCTCGATCGCGAAGATGATGCCAGCCAGGGGCGTGTTGAAGGCTGCCGACAGCCCGGCAGCAGCCCCCGCGAGCAAGAGTTGGCGCTCCAGGCGCGGGGAGCGATGCGGATAAAAGCGACGCGTCTCGGCCATTATGGCCGCGCCGATGTGCACCGTGGGCCCTTCGCGGCCAATGGTCATCCCGCTCAGGAAGCCGAGCAGCGAAACAAGAATCTTGCCGGCGATGACGCGCAGGCCGAACAGACGAGACATGAGGGTCTTGTCGGGCGGGGCGTGCAAGGCGGCGATGACCTGCGGGATGCCGCTGCCCTCGCTGCCGGAGAACCATCGGCGGGTCAGGAATACGGCCAGCACGGTGAATGCGGGCGTGATGAGGAAAGCAAGCCATGGCCGACCAGCGATCCAGCCCAGAAACAGCTCGTAGGCATCATTGCTCCAGCGCGCGTACAGCACCGCCACCAAGCCCACCAACAGCGCGCCGCCCCACGGCAGACCAAACTGCAGGAACAAACGCCGCGATCGCATCTTGGCCAGCCGCGTCCACGCGCGTTTGCGCGATGCGCCGTAGGCGCTCGGACCTTCACTCGCAGTCGTCCACATGGGTGCCTTCAGCATCTGTACATCCTAAAGCCGAGAGATTCGGCCGCTCTGCTGAGGCTGGCTGCGATCCATGCAAAGGGTCGCGGCTGGGTATTGGCATGGGTCGCGATGAAATATCTGGATACCTCGAGATTCCAGACCGGCATTGCCTATTAGGGTTTTAGCGGAGTACGATTCGGGAAAACCATTAAATGTGTTGACCCCCATCATTTCTCGTTCACGCTGCTCGTTTGCCCATCATGCGCCTTCTCAATAAATTGTCTTTCTCCGAAAAGCTTTTGCACACTGGATTCATTTTTCTGGTCTGCATCGGTCTCCTCGCCGCAGAGGCATATCTCTATGTGACGCACACTGGGCTTGACGGGAAATCAGGCGTTACCCTGAAGGACGTTCAGATCTCCTATTACGGCGACCGCTCGTCGAGCAAATTGCAGACCGTATTGCCAACGATGTTTACCAATGCTGGCATTCCGAAGGCGCAATGGCCGCAGCTGAAGCAAACGATCGGTCACTGGGTCGCGGGTGGCCAGACTAAAGCCGAGTACGAAACGCAGATCAAACCGATCATCGCGCAGCACTGCCTGATGTGCCACAGCGTTGCGATGAGTAAACAGTTGCATAACCCTCCCCTGGCCACCTATGAAGACGTCAAGAGTGTCGCCAAGGTCAACACGGGCATGAGCTACAGCAGCATGTTCATGGGCGGCATGGTGCACCTGACGATGCTGGGCGTGATTTTCTGGATTGCGGGATGGTTGTTCCTGCAGACGCGGGTGAACGATCAGATCAAGGCGATTTCCGTGCTCACCCCTTTTCTCGCCATGTTGGTGGATTACTCGGGGTGGTTCTTGACGAAGCAGAACCCGAATTTTGCCTGGATGGTCTTGGTTGGTGGCGCGCTCTCATGCCCGATTGCGATGCTTGAGATGGGCGTGTCGCTGCTGGATATGTGGATCGGCCTCCCCGGGTTCTTGCAACAGCGCCTGATTTCTGAGGTGCCGTCCACCCCGAAATCGACCCAGCAGCCGCTGCCGACCTGATTCCCGGGTTGGTGTGCAGGAATTCAAGGCCGGTTGAACCGGCCTTTTTGTTCTTTGCACTTGGGTCAGCCATCCCCCAGCGTGGGGAGCTGTGGATTTCAGGTAAACCCTAGAATCGACACATGCTCGATCCTGTACCCCACTCCAATATTCCGTCCCACCCTTTGCAAGTCGTTGTGCTCGCCGCCGGCAAGGGCACGCGCATGCGTTCGGCGCATCCCAAGGTTTTGCAGCCGTTGGCGGGAAAGCCGCTGCTAGCGCACGTGCTGCATACGGCGAGCGCCCTTGCAGCGCAGCGTGCCATTGTTGTCGTTGGCCACGAGGCCGAGAAAGTGCGTGCGCACTTTGCCCAAGCCGGAGTCGACTTTGTCGTGCAGGCACCACAGCTCGGTACGGGGCACGCAGTGCTGCAGGCTGCGCCGTTACTTGATGACACAGCGGTCGTGTTGGTGCTCTACGGTGACGTGCCGCTGGTGCGCCCTGCCACACTTGCACCGTTGCTTGATATTGCCGCGGGCGGGCATCTTGCCTTGCTGACCGTCACCTTGGGCGATCCAGCAGGCTATGGACGCATCGTGCGTGATGCCGCTGGTGTGGTGCAGCGCATCGTCGAGCACAAGGATGCAGGTCCGGCCGAGCGCGCGATCGGCGAGGTCAATACCGGGATTGTGGCGGCACCGGCCGGGCTGCTCAAGCGCTGGGTTGGGGGGTTGCACAATGACAATGCACAAGGCGAGTACTACCTCACGGATATCGTGGCGCTGGCTCGCGCCGAAGGCGTGCCGGTGCAGGCCGTGGCGTGTGCCGACCCCCAT
>JAKBCY010000198.1 GCA_021807445.1 Pseudomonadota bacterium | reverse complement strand
GCAGCGCGGGCAGCAACCACAGCACGCCGTCGGCGCGTCCGGCCATGCCCCACGGAACGAACAGCGCGAAACCGATGCACGCGTAGGTGAACAGCTTGAGGCTGCTCGCCCATTCCATCAGCGCCAGGTGGCGCGCCGAGTACTCGAGCACCATGGCCTCGTGAATCATCGTGAGTTCGAGGTGGGTGGTCGGGTTATCGATAGGAATTCGACCATTCTCGGCCAACAGCACGAGGATAAAGGCCACCCCTGCGAACGCCAGACTGGCGTGGATCGCAAGCGCTCCGGACTGAAGGGCCGCGCTAATCTCGGGCAATAGCGTACTTCCGGAAATTAGTGATGAGGTGAACAGCACCATCAGCAGCGCCGGCTCGGCGAGGAATCCCACCATCATCTCGCGGCGCGAGCCCATGCTCCCGAAGGCGGTGCCGATGTCCATTCCCGCCAGTGCGATGAATACCCGCGCCAGCGCGAACAGTCCCACTAGGGCGATGGCGTCGGCCACCGTGGCGAAAGGCAGATCGGTGGACAGCGAGGGCACGATGGCGGCTGCCGCGGCCATCGTGCCAAACAGCAGATACGGCAGCGCCCGAAACAGTGGCGAAGCGTCGCGCGCCACCACGGCATCCTTGTGCAACAGCTTGGCGATGCGCGCATAGGGTAGCCAGATGGGCGGAGCGCCGCGGTTCGACAACCATGCACGGCACTGCGCCACCCAGCCGGAAAACAACGGCGCGAGCGCAACCGCCACAATGACGGCGAACACCTGGGTGAGCAGCGCCGATAGCGTCATCGCATGACCACGATCAGCAGAGCAAGCAAGGTTGCGAAGCTGTAGAGCAAGTACACGGCGATGCGTCCCTGCTGCACAAGCCCCGCCCACTGCGCGAGACGCTGGACGCCGGCGGCCAACGGCAGATAGGCCATGCGCCAGAAGCGGTCGGCCACCACCACGCGGTAGCGCGGCGCGGCATCGTCCGGGCGCGGCAGCTCAGTGTGACTCTCGAAGAATGGCGCGAACAAGCGGCGAATCGGCTGGCCGAAGCCCTCGGCGCTGTCCTGCATGCGTGGTGTCAGGCAGGGTGCGCCGCAGTCCCAGGGGTCGGCGCGTCGTATGCGCCCGGGATAGACACGGCGCGCAAACAAGGCGGCCAGTACGACCATGCCGGCGGCCACGAGCAGAACGGTCACGGGAGCGTAGGCGGCGCGCTGCCCCAACAGTGGGGCAAGCCGGAACCAGCTGTCCAGGCGCAGTGGCGCCCCGGCCAGCGGCTCGACCACGTGCTCGAGGGTCTGCAGCACCAGGCCCGGCACGAGTCCGAACAGCACGGCGCCAGTGGCCAGCCAGACCAGACCCAGGCGTTCGAAGCGACCCGCGTCGTGCGCCTGCGCAAGCGCAGGCTCGCGATGGCTGCCGAGGAAGATCACGCCGTAGAACTTGACCATCACGTACGCCGCGAGCGCCGCGGTCAGCGCCAGAAGCGCGGCGCCCAGCGGGATGAGCATGTTGACAAAGGGCAGCGCAATGTCAGGCGTGAACAAGAAGGCTTGCAACAGCAGCCACTCGGCAACGAAGCCGCCCAGCGGTGGCAGTCCGGCAATGGCAATCGCCCCCAGCAGTGCAGTCCACCCGACCCAGGGCATACGCCGCAGCAGCCCTCCCAGACGACCGAGGCTGCGCTGGCGCGTCGCGTGCAGAACCGAACCCGTAGCCAAGAACAGCAGGCTTTTCACGACGGCGTGGTTGAGCAGGTGCAGCAGCAGCGCGGCCAACGCCAGCGCGGCCAGCGTGCGCATTCCCACGCCGCGGAACACCAGCGCCAAGCCCAGCGCGGAAAAGGCGATCCCAATGTTCTCGATTGATGAGTAGGCCAGCAACCGCTTCATGTCGGTCTGTACCGCGGCGAATAGCGCGCCATATAGCGCCCCGAATAGGCCTAGCGCGAGCAGCGGCAGGCCCCACCACCATTGCGGCGCGTGCAGCAAGTCCAGGCTCACCCGCAAGAGCCCGTAGAGCGCGGTCTTAAGCATGACCCCACTCATCAGTGCCGACACAGGGGACGGGGCGGCGGGATGCGCGTCGGGCAGCCATACATGCAGGGGCACCAGCCCGGCCTTGGCGCCGAAGCCGACCACCGCCAAGCCGAAGGCCACGCTGGCCCAAGCGGGTGACAAGGCATGCGAGCGCATGGCGTCGAAGCTGAGTCCCGGACCGCCCCCGGACATCATGACCCCGAAGCAAAGCAGGAGGGCGATTGCGCCGAGGTGGGCAAGCACCAAGTAGACGAAACCCGCGCGGCGGATCTCGGCGATGCGGTGCTGACTGACCACCAGAAAATAGGACGCCAGCGCCATGACCTCCCAACTCACCATGAATGTGTAAGCATCGTCAGCGAGCAGCACGGCGGCCATGGCGGCGAGGAATACGTGGTACTGCATGCCGAGCAGGCCGGGTGCGGTGCCTTCGCCCTCGCGAAAGTATCCCGCCGAGAATATCGACACTCCAGCACCTGCCGCGCCCAGCAGCAGCAGGAAGAAGCCCGAGAGCGCGTCGAGGCGGAAATGCGCCGGCAGGTCTGGTAGCCCTATGGGCAATTGCAGCGCTTCCGCCGGGGCGAACAGCGCGCCCAGCCCGATGCCGGCCATCGCCAGGCAGCCCAACGCGCCGATCGGGAACAGGCCGTGAGCGACAAAGCGTGTGGCGCGCGGCGCGGCCAACCCTGCCGCCCCCAACAGCACCCAGAGCAGGATCACCCACAGCGCCGCAGGCAGCAGGGCCAGATGATCCACGATAACTTGCATGAGTGCCAGATTCACATAAGATGTGCGTGCATGTTAATCCAATCCGCATCCTGATGGAACAACGAACTGCCCGACTCACCGTTCTGATCGACCCGCAGAAGAAGGCGGTGTTCGAGCACTACTGTGCACTGGAGGACCAAACGCCGTCACAGGTCGTGCGCCAACTCATCCGTGAGTACATCGAGCGGCGGCTCGGCCGTCCCTGGCAGCCCGGCGAGACGTTGGACGATGTCCTGCAGCGCTAGAACGCCATGGGCTTCATGCGTCCAGGATCCGCGAAGGCGTTGTCAGCCCATCCGGGCCTGAAGAGCCCGCGCGGATGCTGGGTGGCCACAATCGCGGAAGCCATCGGCATAGATGGGCATTTCGCACCCCAATACGGCCCTGCATTGCATCGGCTGGCAAATGCCGCAGCAAGGGACGTCACACCCGCAGGGAGAGCGCGCATTGCACGATCGGACTCCAGCGCCATGCGCAATTTGCCCCCATGGCTTTTCCTGCCTGCCCTCCGCGCTATCGCGGCACGATGAACAGGCCATGGCGGCCAGCACCGCTGTGCGAGCCCTCCTGTTGCACAAGGGTGAGCCGTTGTCAAAACGTGCGCAAATCGCAGGCAACTTGTTCGTGGTCCGCTCGGGCACGTTCAAGTCGGAGGTAACTCTGAAGGCCGGGGCAACGCGCGTGCTTGGCTTTCACGAGCCGGGCGACTTCATGGCCGCAGATACCATGCTTGGCGGCATTCCTAGCGCCGAACGATTCGCTCTGCAAGACAGTACCGTATGCGCCATCGATATCTGGAGGCTTGAGACGATGGCGGCGAGCAATCCTGCACTTGGGACGTTCATCACGCGCATCGCGGCCGGAACGCTTGTACAGGCGCAGCAAGCAGTGTTCGCACTTGGCGGCCTCAGTGCAACTGGGCGCTTGGCTTGGTTTCTCATGCGCATCTCGGAACGGCGGCGGTCGCGTGGCCTCGATCCGCGGGCCTTGTCGCTCCCTTTGAGGAACCAGGACGTGGGTAGCTACCTGGGACTCTCCCAAGCGAGGATCGGGCGTCTGTTCACTGCATTGCATCGCAGCGGCGTCATCTCGCGACACGATCAAGACATTCGGATCCTCGATTTGAGTCGTCTCGCTGAATTGGCGCACCTGGAGATTGGCAAAGCAGCGGAAGGTCTAGACACCGCATTGCAGGCGCGCACGCGGGACAAACGGTGTCCTTCCATCGTGACCTGAACCGCGCACACCCGGCCGCTGGCGTCGCAACTTTTGGGACAGCAGGTCCTTGATCGCTGCATTCTTCGACGCCACGCAGTCGTCAGGGCATCGACGATTGTGCCGCGGCGGTACCCCCCGGCTCCACCGCCACGAACCGCGCGAAGCGAAGTGCCAGCGTCGGCAGCACCAGCAGGGTCAGCGCGGTCGAACTGAACAATCCACCGAGAATTACGATGGCCATCGGCCCTTCGATCTCTTGACCCGGACGATGTGCGCCGATCGCCAGCGGCAGCAAGCCCAGCGCCGTGACCGAGGCCGTCATCAGGATGGGCGCAAGGCGATTCATCGCTCCGACGCGCGCCGTCTCCCAGGACCAGGGCAGACCCTCCTCGGTCACCAGGGTCCGGTAATGCGACAGCAGCATGATTGAGTTGCGCAGAGTAATCCCGAACACCGTCACAAAGCCAACTGCCGCGCCCAGCGAGATGGGCAAGCGGGCGATCCAGATTGCGGCAATCCCACCCACCAGCGCGAAGGGAAGGTTCACGGCCAGCAGCGCCACCGTTCGCCCGTCGCGCAGCGCGATGAACAGCAAGCCCAGGATCGCGGCCAAGGCCAGCCCGAAATCCAGCGCCAATTGAAGTCTGGCTTGGCCCGACGCTGCCGCCGTGCCGCCGATGCGCAGGTAGTCGCCCGACGTCAAGGGGAGATGCGCAAGCCGGTGGCGGGCCAAGGTCACGAAGTGGCTGGCACTACCGCTGACGTTGGCGGTGACGAGCTGCACGCGCTGCGCGCTGCGGTGAAGGATGAGCGATTGGCCGGAGCGCTCGCGAATGCG
>JAKBCY010000197.1 GCA_021807445.1 Pseudomonadota bacterium | reverse complement strand
ACACCGCTGTCCAGCCGGCCAGCGCCTGCATCACCGGCGCGCGCAAACCACGCGCGCGCCACGAGCGGTACATGCCGAAAGCCGGAAACAGCATCGCGACCAGCAGAGCCGCCACCAGCGAAAGTAGACCGTAGTCGGTGGATAGTCCGACGCCGGCGACACCGAAGCGCAACTGGTATGCCAGCATCCCGCCCAGCACGACCAGCGTTGCATCGAGCACGCGGTTGATCGCGCCGAGGCTCGTCGAATAAGCCTGCAGCAACCCGCCCCTCATGGCTCATTTCGCGTACGCACCTGCGACTCCCCTATGACCGAATCGATCACGCTACGTCTCCAGAAAGTGGCGCGAAATCCAAAGGTGTCCTCCCAGCAGACAGGCTGGCAAGTTCCGGTCATTACGATTACATCATCTTTCACTCAGTCAGAAATATGGGCAACAGTTGGGTGCTGGAAGAACGAACTGGGCGGCATCGCTCGATCTGCAAGACCTGATTTCCTTCGCAGTTGACCCGCAGCGCTGGACCGCGTCCCCTAACCCGACTGCCCCGTCGGCGAAATCTGCACACCGGCGACCGTAGGCCCCAGCACCAGCGAACGAACATGCGGCAGCATTGACCTCGAACCATGCGGCACCCTACCTCCCCACCACCGCGAGCACGCATGATCGAGAACGGCAAAGGCCGAGACAAGGCCGTCAGGTGTTGGCGCGCGTTGGCAATTGCTTAGCCCTGCGCGTTCCACGTTGACCAACCAATGCCTACGAATACATACCTGTATCAGGCGGCAGCAACAGTCCAAGCCTCTTTAAAGAGAGGGCGGGCGAGGCATCCAGTCACGCTAGTAGAGCAGTTTGCGAAACCTACCCGCGCCGCCGGTGTCGCAGTGAAGTGACCTACCTGGAGCATGCCGGATGACCGCTCGCCCGCTGGGATTGTTTGACCAGGAGATCCGGCAGCGCAAGCTGCAGGCGCTGGGCGATCCACTGGTGGAACTGGACCGCATCGTGCCGTGGGGCATGTTCCGCGAGACGCTGGAGACGATGCGCGCGGCGGGCCGAGACCCGCGCAAGGGGGTCGTCCGCCGCATGACGCGGTGCGCATGTTCAAGGTGCTAGTGCTGCGCGAGCTGTATGCGCTGTCGGATGCGCAGGTGGAGTATCAGATCGCCGACCGGCTGTCGTTCCAGCGCTTTCTGGGCATTGACTTGACGCAGGACGCGCCCGACTACACGGCGATCTGGCGTTTTCGCGAGCGTTTCAGGCAGCGCATCGGGATGGTGAGGCCAACTGGACGCCGAAGCACGACCGGTCGTACTTCGGCTACAAGAACCACATCAACGCCGACGTCGAACACGGCTTCATCCGCGACTACGCGGTGACCCCGGCAGCGACACACGACTCGCAGGCGCTGCCGGAATTGCTGGACATCACCCAGGGCGGCCAGCCGCTGTACGCCGACTCGGCCTACCGCTCGGCGGCCACGGCGCGACGCTGCATGGACCATCGCCTGATCCACCGGGTGATGCACAAGGTGCAGCG
This sequence comes from Pseudomonadota bacterium, assembly GCA_021807445.1. Classification (GTDB taxonomy): domain Bacteria; phylum Pseudomonadota; class Gammaproteobacteria; order Burkholderiales; family Burkholderiaceae_C; genus Thiomonas_A. The sequence continues at coordinate 3,344 of JAKBCY010000197.1, read as the reverse complement.
CCACCGGCCGCTGACGGCGGCACAGAAACACAGCGATCATCGTTGGGCCAGAACGCGTGCAAGAGTCGAACACGTGTTCGCGCGCATCGACCTGTTCCGCAAGGGCCGACTGCTGCGCTGTACGGGTCTGGCGCGTACCACGGTGGTGATCGGGCTGATCAACTTCGCACACAACCTGCGGCGGTTGGCGGCGATGCACAGGCAGGCGTTGGCGCAGGCGAGTGGATGAGGATTCGCACAGGCAGCGTGCGCCAGGAGCAAGGAGAAACGAGGATCAGGACGAAGCAAACGGTGACAGCGACGACCTTCCCACCAATTCATCACAGCAGGCCATCGATCAGGCGGCATGCGGCGAGTTCAAATCGGGTTCTTCAAACTGCTCTTGAACCGCCTTGACCAGGGAGACGCTGTCTTCTCGGCTACTTTTGACGGCCTCGTCGGGGTGGGTCATATACCGTGATTCGCCGCCCAGGCTGTTGCGGCCTCACCGCTCATTGGTCGGGCGATGAAATAGCCCTGGGCAAAGTCGCAGCCGAGGCTGGCGATGAGATCAAGAGTCTTGGCGTCTTCAACCCCTTCGGCCACCACGCGAAGCCCAAGGCCCTTGCCCAAATCGATGATGGACTTGACCACCGTGAGCGCTTCGTGCGAACCCATGGCTGTCATCACGAACGATTTGTCGACCTTGATCTCCGAAAATGGCAAACGGACGAGCTGGACCATGGACGAGAAACCCGTACCGAAGTCATCAATGGACAATTGGAAGCCCTTCATCCGAAGCCGAGTCAGCAGTGCGAGCGACTTGACCGGGTCATCCATGGCGCTGCTCTCGGTCAGCTCGAAGGTCACTCGCGCAGGGTCAATCGTGAGGACATGACAGAGTTCCGATAACCGCTCCCCCAGATGGACATCCGCAAGGCCCTTTGCCGAGATATTGAGAGAAAGTGAGATCGATGAGGACGGGAAGCTCTCAGAGAGCCAGCGCAATCCTTGCTCGAAAAGCTGTTCGGTGAGCGCATCGATCAATCCCGACGACTCGGCTACGGGCACGAATCGGTCAGGCATCACAACCGTGGGGGGAGACGGGACCCAGCGGGCCAGCGCCTCGAAGCCAGCCAGCGCGCCAGTCACGCAGTCGACCTTAGGCTGATAGGCAAGCAGGAACTGGCGCTGCTCCAGTGCATCGAGCAGACCGACTGAGGTAACTTCGAAGGCCGAGGACGCACGGTCCTCTTTCGTAGGGGGGATCGCTCGCGGTACTGGCTCGGTCGACAACAATTGGCGCAGTTCCGTCATCGAGAAAGGTTTCGGCATGACGCAGACATCACGCAAGCCAAGGGCAGCAGCCGTGCGTCGCGCGGAGTCAAGCACTCGGCTACCCACGCCGCTGGTGATGATGATCTTTGCTGCACAGTTACGCTCGGCCAAGACTCGCATGGCCTCCACGCCATCCATTTCCGGCATGACGAGGTCAATCGCAATATGCGTAGGCTGCCACGCGTCGACAGCGCGAAAAAAGGGCTCGGGAAGGGTGAAGGATTTCACCTCGAAGCCAAGCTCCTCAGCAACGAAGCCGATGGTCTGCCCGACGGCGAGATCATCATCCAGAATGAGCAGCCGGCGCTTGGTCTCTTCAGGAAGCATCGTGCTCATGATGGGTGCTCCGACAAGACCGCCCGGACCTTGCGCGCCAGGTCGACCGGGGCATATGGTTTGCCGAGCAAGTGGACTCCGGGATCCAGGCGCCCATGATGAATGATCGCGTTCTCGGTGTAGCCTGAGGTGTACAACACGCGCAGAGTGGGCAGCAGGCGTTTGGCTGCTTCGGCAAGCTGTCGACCGTTGATGCCGCCCGGCATGATTACGTCGGTGAAGAGCAGATCAATTGAAGCGGTCTGGCGGACGCACTCCAGTGCCTCCGCCCCACTGCGCGCGGTGATCACCGTATAGCCGAGGTCCTGGAGTTGATCGCAAGCAAATCGGCTGACCAGTTCGTTGTCTTCGACCAGCAAAATCGTTTCGGTACCGCGCAGATCCTGCGGTGGTGCCGGCATGGCTGCCTTTGGCGCTTCATGAACTCCGGCTCGTGGCAGGTACATTTTGACGGTGGTGCCCTCACCGCGTTCGGAGTAGATCTTGATATGGCCCTGCGACTGCTTGACGAAGCCATAGACCATGCTCAGGCCAAGACCCGTGCCCTTGCCGAAGGGCTTTGTTGTAAAGAAGGGCTCAAAGACCCGCTCGAGCTGTTCAGGTGCTATCCCGCTACCGGTGTCCGAAATGGCAATCAGGACATACTGGCCCGGGCGCACGTCGTTGTGTTGGTCTGCATAGGCCTGGTCGATCCACAGATTGCCGGTCTCGATGGTCAGCCGCCCCCCTCCGGCATCGCATCGCGCCCATTCAGGCATAAATTCAATAGCGCGTTTTCGAGCTGGGCGGGATCGACCAGAGCATCCCAGAGGCCGGCACCCTGAATGATTTCGAGTTCGAGTTCGGCGCCTAGCGTTCGCCGCAACAAAGCATTCAGTTCCATGATTAGCGTATTCACGTGCACAGCCTTTGGTTCGAGCGCCTGACGGCGCGCGAAGGCCAGCAGACGGTGCGTCAATTCGGCGCCGCGTTGCGCCGCCGTGCGGGTCATCTCGGCCAGAGCCTGCAGTCGCGGTTGCGCGTGCAACTGCTCGACGAGAATCTCGGCATTGCCGAGCATCACCGTGAGCAGGTTATTGAAGTCATGGGCCACGCCACCGGTCAACTGACCGATCGATTCGAGACGCTCGGAGCGCTCAATCCGCTCCTCAAGGGCGAGACGCTGGGTGATGTCGTTGATGATCGCGAAGGTGCACCGGGGCTGACCTTGATCGTCACGGATCAGCGTTGCGTGCAGTTCAACCGTGATGGGGCGTCCGTCCTTGCGCTTGTGTTGGGCGCGGCCGTTCCATTCACCATCGCGAAGGATCGACGCCATGATCGCCTCGAAGGCACTTGGGTCCTGATAGGCATTCTCGATGTTGGTCCGCCCGCGCACTTCCTCGAATGTCCAGCCATAGAGATGCTCAGCACCCTTGTTCCAATAAGTGATGCGCTGCTCGAGATCGCGCGCCACGATGGCATTTTGGGCCTTGTCGAGCAGCGATGCCTGCTCACGCAATCGTTGGTCGGTATCCTGCCGCTCGAATTCAGCGGCGGCGCGCGCGGCAAAAATGCTCAGCGCAGATCGAATGAACGCGCTGTCCTGCTGCAGGGGGCGCCGGAAGATCACGAACAGCAGACCCTTGGGCACGCCATCGGCACGATCAAAGCGCCGACCGACATAAGACTTCGCGCCCAGCCGGATCAGT
>JAKBCY010000196.1 GCA_021807445.1 Pseudomonadota bacterium | reverse complement strand
CAGTGTAGCCGGGGGTGGGGGCGCGCCCCCTGCTGGCAGCGCGGTTGTGCCCCATGGGCCCCGCCTTCCACGTCAGTTCCCGGCTGCGCACGGCCCGGGCAGACAATAATGCTTGCTGCAGCACTGCATGAACCCGCCATCATGACTGGCCCTTCTTTCCCCCGGCTGACCCACGGGGTTTCTCGGAGCAACGGATGAAATGCCCCTTTTGCCAGCACCCTGACACCCAGGTGGTGGAGACGCGGGAGGTTGAAGACGGCACCGCACTGCGCCGGCGGCGGCGCTGCGCGGGCTGCGACAAGCGATTTACAACCTACGAGCGGGCCGAAGTGAGCTTCCCGGCGGTCGTCAAGAAGGACGGCCGGCGCGTGGATTACTCGCGTGACAAACTTGCCGCGTCATTGCAGCTTGCGTTGCGCAAGCGCCCCGTGCGCGCTGAAGATGTCGACGCCGCCATCGGCCGCATCGAGCAGCGGCTGCTGCAGACGGGGGCGCGAGAGCTGGTCTCGGCGCAGATCGGCGAATGGGTCATGGACGAACTCAAACGTCTGGACGACGTGGCGTACGTGCGCTTCGCCTCCGTCTACCGCAGTTTCAAGGACCCCGCGCAGTTCGTCCAGATTCTGGAAGAAATGGCGCGTAGCGGCACGCCCCTCCGGGCCCCACGCGCGCCCCGCATTCGTAAGCCCTGAACCGTCAATGGATACCACGCCCAAGTTTGATGCTCATGATGCGGCCTACATGCGCCGAGCCCTGGCACTTGCCCAAAGCGTGCTTTATCTCACCAGCCCCAACCCTCGGGTCGGCTGCGTGATCGTGCAGGGTAACCGTGTCATCGGCGAAGGGGCCACCGAAGCCGCCGGGCAGCGGCACGCGGAAATCGTCGCGCTGGATGCTGCGCGCGCACGCGGCTCCGACCCACGCGGCGCCACGGTTTACGTCACCCTGGAGCCGTGTGCGCACCATGGGCGTACCCCGCCTTGTGTCGATGCGCTGGTGAACGCGGGCGTGGCCCGCGTCGTCGCCGCTGGGCGCGACCCAAATCCCCGCGTCGACGGCAGCGGTTTGGAGCGGCTTCGCGCAGCAGGCATACGCGCCGAGAGTGGGCTCCTCGAAAACGCCGCCCGCGCGCTGAACCTGGGATTTTTCTCACGTTTCGAGCGGGGCAGACCGTGGGTACGGCTGAAAGTGGCGGCCTCGCTGGATGGCGTCACGGCCCTGCCCAACGGGCGCAGCCAGTGGATCACAGGCCTTGCCGCGCGCGCCGACGCCCACCACTGGCGCGCCCACGCCTGCGCCGTTCTCACCGGGATCGGCACCGTGCGCGAGGATGACCCCCAGCTCACGGTGCGCCATGTCCAAACACCACGCCAACCCGTGCGCGTGGTCATTGACAGCCGGCTGGAACTGCAGCCGACCGCGCGCATCCTCCAGGTCGAGCCGCACAGGGTCTGGGTCGCCCACGCGCTGCCGCCTCAGGAGGCCGAGACGCGCGCGCAGGTCCTGCGCGCGCTCGGCGTCGAAGTCATTGCGTTGCCCGCCGATGCCGACAAACCCGGGAAAACCGACCTCACGGCGCTGATGCGCGAGCTTGCCGCGCGCGAGGTTGGCGAACTGCACGTCGAAGCCGGCGCACGCTTGAACGCCTCGTTCCTGGCTGCGGGGCTGGTGGACGAATTGCTGCTGTATCTGGCGCCCAAACTGCTTGGCCAAGGTTCGGGCATCGCGCCGTTCGGGCCCCTTCAGGCGGTCACCGATGGCATCGACCTGCATGACACGCGGGTGGAACCCATTGGCTCGGACTGGCGCGTTCGCGCGCGGCTGGGCTGAGCCGGAGATCAAGCCCGCGCAAGCCGCGGGTTTCGACGCTCCAGATAAGTCCCCAGGCGGCCCGCGGCTTCACGCAGATTTTCCACGCTATTGGCGTAGCTCAGCCGAAACCAGCGCTCGGGTTGGAAGGTGGCGAAATCTTTGCCGGGCACGAGCACCACACCCGTCTCACGCATCACATCAAAGCAGAAGGCCCAACTGTCGGCGCTATGACGCGAACAATCGGCCCACACATAGAACGCCCCATCGGGCAGCACCGGAACATCCAGACCCAAATCCCGAAGGGCTGGAACAATGACATCGCGACGGCGTTGAAACTCTGCGCGGCGACGCTCGGTTTCCATTAGCGTGTCGGCCTCGAAGCACGCCAGCGCAGCATGCTGGGCCGGACTGCTGGGGCAGATGAACAGGTTACCGGCAAGTCGCGACAGCGGCTCGATGAGCTCTTCGGGCACCACCACCCAACCCAGTCGCCAGCCTGTCATCTGAAAATACTTGGAAAAGCTGTTGATGCTGATTACCGAGTCGCCAAGCGCAAGGGCCGTGCGACCATAAGCGGAGTCAAAACCGAGTTCAAGATAGATCTCGTCGATCATCAAGAACCCGCCGCGTTTGCGCACCACCGCTGCAATACGGGCCAGCTCGTCGGGCGCAATGGACGTCCCGGTGGGATTCGAAGGCGATGCCAGCAAGACACCACGCGTGTCCGGGCCCCAAGCTGCGTCGATCTGCTGCGCGGTTGGCTGAAAGCGCGATGCCGCGGAGGTCGGCAACAGCCGCGCTGTGCCGCCGGCCGCGGCAACGAAGTTCTTGTTGCATGGGTAGGTCGGATCGGGCATTAAAACTTCCGAGCCGGGCTCAACAAGGAGCAGGCATGCCAGCGTGAGTGCCCCGGATGCGCCCGCCGTGATGAAAATCCGCTCGGGCGCCACGTCCACGCCATGCTTTGCCGCATAGTGGTTTGCAATGGCCTGACGCAGCGCCGGCAGACCCGGTGCCAGTGTGTAACCGGTGCGACCCTCGCGTAACGCGCGCGCGCCTGCCTCCACCACTGGTGCGGGGGCTGTGAAATCGGGCTCGCCCACGCTCAGGTGAATCATGTTGCGGCCCTGCGGACGCCACTCGGCCTCCTGCTCCCAGGCGGCGCGCACCACGTCCATCACGTAAAACGGCTCGATCTGTTGAATGCGGCTGGCAAGTTGCATGAAATCTCAGTCCTCTTGCGGTTTGCGGCGAGCCGAAGGCTTGCGCTGCGCCCAGGGATCGCTTGGCGCAGCGGACGCATCGCCGCTGGCGCGACGGCCCGCAGGCTTGGCGTTGGGCCGCGCGGGCGTCCTGGGCTTGAAGCTCACGGGTACCTTGGCCGCCGGATTGGCGGGCATGCCCCCGTGCTGCTGGTAGGGCTGCGGGGCGAGCCGACCCGTGGTTTCGTCCGGTCGCAGGATGACTGCCAGGCTGTCGAGGACACCGTTGACATACTTGAAGCCGTCGGTCCCGCCATAGACCTTGGCCAGGTCCACGGCTTCGTTGATGATGACCTTGTACGGCACTTCCAGAATGAACCTGAGTTCATACGTCCCCAGCAGCAGCAGGGCGTGCTCGACGGGCGAAAGCTCCCGCGTCGGTCGGTCCAGATACGGCTGGATGTCGGCATCGAGCAGCGCGGCCTCGCGGATGCAGCCGTGCAGGACTCCCTGGAAATGCTCGGTATCGAGCTTGATGGTCGGGTAACGCTCGTGCAGAAACGCTTCAATGGCACCGGCGTCGCTGCCCGACACCAGCCATTCGAACACGCCCTGCAGGGCCAGCTCGCGCGACTTGCGCCTGGCGCTCTTGGGATTGGTGAAATTCATGGGTCGCTACCCGGCGCGTCAGTCGCCGATCTCCACCAGAAGATTGGCCATTTCCACGGCCACCCGGGCGCACTCGCGGCCTTTGTCGATACGCGCCTGGGCCTGCGCCTCGGTATCGACCGTGATGATGCCATTGGCCACCGGCAGGCCAAATTCAAGCGCGACCTGCTGCACACCCGAGGCCGACGTATTGCAGACGAGCTCGAAGTGGTAGGTGTCGCCGCGAATCACGCAGCCCAAGGCGATGAGCGCATCAAAATCGCCCTTCTCGGCGAGCGCCGCCAACGCCAGTGGAATCTCCAATGCGCCAGGCACCGTGATATGCCGAATCGCATCGAGCTGGACGCCCAAGGCGCCAAGCTCGGCCAGGCAACCTTCGGCCATGCCATCGGTCAGATGCGCATTGAAGCGTGCCTGCACAATGCCGACGCTGAGTTCGGCACCGACGAGCAAGGCGGGGTTATCGCGTTGTTGGGCGTTTTGCATGGGTTGGGGTGAAATGCAATCGAGGTCGAAAGGAGCGGGCGGGATGACCCGCTCAGTGCCCCGTCCCGGCGGAGGGCGCGGCAGGGGGTGGCTCGAAGCCCTCCACCTCCAGTCCGAAGCCAGTCATGCTCGGCATTTTGCGCGGCGCGGCCAGAAGACGCATTCGGCGCACGCCCAAGTCACGCAGGATCTGGGCGCCCACACCGTAGGTGCGCAGCGCCGCAGCGGCTCCACGCGGGGCCGCTGGCCTGTGCAGCGCCACGAAATGCCGCGCAAAGGCTGATGCGCTCTCACCCGCATTGAGCAGCACGGCCACACCCGCCTCGGCTTGCGCGATGCGCGCGAGCGCCTGCTGCAAATTCCAGGAATGCGTGGTGGCTTCTGCGTCGAGAAGGTCCAGCGCCGACAGCGGCTCGTGGACACGCACCAGCACTGGCGCGCGCGCCTGCTCCGGTTGCCCATGCACAAGTGCCAGATGCACACCACTGCCGGCACGGTCACGGTAGAGCGTGGCCTGCAGCGTGCCGAAAGCCGTTTGCATGGGTCGGGCATCCATGCGCTCAATCAGGCTTTCCGTCCGGCTACGGTATTCAATGAGGTCGGCAATGGCACCAATCTTCAGTCCGTGGTGGTCGGCGAAGCGCTCCAGATCGGGCAGGCGGGCCATGGTGCCATCATCGTTCATGATTTCGCAGATCACCGCAGCTGGCTCCAACCCCGCCAGTCCAGCGAGGTCGCAGCCCGCCT
>JAKBCY010000022.1 GCA_021807445.1 Pseudomonadota bacterium | reverse complement strand
CGGCGACGGTGCGCTCGGCCTCGGTGAAGTACTGCATGCCCAGCACCGGCAGCGGCTGCAGGTGGGCGCGCTCCTCCTCGAACATGGCCTGCACCTGCCGGCGCGCGCTGCCGTGGATGCGCGGCGCCGCCCACCGGGTCTCCCAGTGCTCGAGGAAGGCGTTGTGCTCCTCGATGCTCTCGAAGCGTCGGCCCTTGAGGGCAGTGGCCTGGGTGTGGCCGATGGCGTTCTCCACCGAGCCCTTGCGGTTGGGGTCGCGCACCCGCGCCGGGTCGGCGACGACCCCGTAATGCGCCAGCGTGGCTGGCGTAGACCTTGTTGAGCTCGGGCTCGTACAGGTCGGGCTTGACGACGCCTTCCTTGAGGGGGTCTCCGAGACCGCCTCAAGGACCAAGCTCGAATCTGTCCACGTAAGCGGGTCAAGTCCAAGTCCAGCGTAGCGCTTGCAGCGGACGCTGAAGCAGGCCATCTAGCGCTTTGCGCGCCCGACAGACGGATGCAGCAGCGCCTCGCCGGGCACCTCCCTGAGGCCTACGCCTTTCCATGGCGTGGCATCTGCGGAGGCCGCTGATTGCATGCTCCGAGGGCCGCGCATTTATGATGGAACAACGCTTGGCGATCGGTTCAATGCGATGCGCCGTAGGCGCGGAATTGCGACGTCATGCGCTTGCAGAGTGTCGAGGCCTAACGCGCGCCGGCGATGCAATGCCTACTTCGCCTTCTGCATGATGCGGGAAGCTGCCAGGAATTGGGACCAAAACTCCATGAGCCTCTATACGCCGCTTGCATACTTGCTTGCCAGTGCCCTATTGCTGGCCTTCGCCGCAACCCCCTTGTTGCGCCCGGCCGATAGCTCTTGGCATGGGCAATCCGCGCGCACGTCGACAATCGATGGTCTGAGAGGGTTCTTGGCGCTTGGGGTTTTTTTTCACCACGCGCTAATTTATCACCGATTTCTGCAGGATGGCGTCTGGACCGTCCCGCCGGCCACACTCTATGCTCAGCTCGGTGGGGGTGCGGTGATTCTCTTTTTCATGGTTACGGGATTTTTATTTTGGGGCAAGGCTGTCGATTGTGAGGGGCGTTTGCCTTGGATCAAGTTATATGTCGGAAGAATTTTTCGTATTGGCCCGCTTTATTATGTAGCGATTCTGGCGATGATTGTGCTCGTCTTCGCCAAGCAGGGCTTTACATTGCTCGAACCGTTGAACGAGGTTGGCAAGGAACTCTTCCACCTAGCGGTCTTTCGGCCCGTGCTGACGCTCGATGCCTACAAGAAGCCCACGCTGATCTTGGCAGGTGTTACATGGACATTGCAGTTTGAGTGGCTTTTCTATGTCGCAGTCCTTCCGATATCCGCGATCTTTGCCCGTCGAAGGCGCACACAGTGGTTGTACGCTATCGGTGGATTGTTGCTTTCCTTCGGCTATGTCATCGCACGCCCTGGAATTCCGGCTTCGAGCATGGTGGCATTCTTTTCGGGAATGCTTTGTGCAACGATCCGAAGCAGGGGCTACTGCATTGCTGCGAGCGGTACGAGTGACCGCCTAGCCTCTCTGCTGGTGGTGGCGCTGCTCGTCGGATTGGCGCAGTTGCCTGCTTCCTATGCGGCACTGCCATTGTTTATCTTGTTTCTGACCTTCGCGCTCATCAGTTCAGGAGCGACGATTTTCGGGCTACTCGAACTTCGCTCGTCGCGGAGGTTGGGGGAGATCAGCTACGGAATCTATTTGCTGCAGGGTCTGGTGCTTTATTTTTTTTCGCGATCGTTGGGGTTGCGTAGCTTGGCATTCCATTCTTCCGCAAGTTACTGGGTGGTGATGGCAGCTCTTGCTGCGATCTTGGTTTTGGTCGCTTTGGGCGCGCACCTGCTGGTGGAGAAGCCGGGGATCGCGCTGGGCCGCAGGTTTTCGGCCTTATTAGAGAAGGGCGCATTTTCGAGGCTTATGCCGTAGCCCCGCTTGCGACCAGGATCGAGTTTTGGAGAGATGTGGATATCACCCAACCGGCGCGTGTCAAGGTAGTTGCCGCCCGATTCATGCCGCGGTGACCCGTTTATGTTGAGCCTGCACTACAGCCTCTTGAACCACGCGATCGCGCTCTGGGTTGAGCGTGACGGCACCCACGGGCGTCCAGTTGCGGGTGTGTCGCGACCAGCGCGCAGGGTTGCGTTCGCGCGCGGCGGTGTAAAGCCGATGGCGCGCGGCCAGGATGGCCACGTCTGCGCCGGGATGGCGTTGTCCCGGGCTGACGTAACGCAGGCCGCTGTGCCGATGCGTGTCGTTGTACCAAGTCACGAAGGCGCTGGCCCACGCGCGCACGGCGTCGAGGTTTTCGAAGCCGTTGCGCGGGCACTCGGGCCGGTACTTCGCGGTGCGGAACAGCGATTCCACGAAGACGTTGTCGTCACTGACGCGTGGACGCCAGTACGACGGCTTCACGCCCTGCCGGTGCAGCATGGCCAACACGGTGGTGGCCTTGAGCGTGGCGCCGTTGTCGCAGTGCAGGACCGGCCTGGCAGCACGGGCGGCCATGCCCTCGGCCAGCGCGGTGCGACGTACCAGGTGCGCGGCGTGGCCGGCATCGTCGCTTTCATGGACCTCCCAGCCGACGACCTTGCGGCTGTGCAGGTCGAGGATCAGGTACAGGTAGTACCAGCGGCCACCGACCTCGGCGGGCAGATAGGTCATGTCCCAGCACCAAACCTCGCCCGGCGCCGTGGCGATGTGCTTGCTCGGCGGTCGGCTCTTGCTCGGCGCGCGGGCACGGCCACGGTGCGCGTTCTGTCCATGCGCACGCAGGATACGTGTGAACGTCGACTCGCTGGCGATGTAGCGCCCCTCGTCGGCCAGCATCGGCACGATGCGTGCCGGCGGCATGTCGGCGAACCGGGGCTCGTTGGCCACGCTCAGCACCTGCGCACGCTCGGCATCGCTGAGCGCATGTCCGGGCGTCGGGCGCGCAGCTAGAGGCCTGCCGTCACCGCGCTGCAGGCCGTCGCTGGCTTGCCAGCGCTGCAGGGTGCGCACGTCGATGCCGGCGACCTCGCAGGCCCGGTCAGCCTGGCGCCGCCACGCTGGGCTTGCAGGATTGCTTGGGCCATGTTTCGGCGATCTTCAAGTCCGATCATTCGTCCTCGCCCTCGTCCTGCTTGTCGAAGATCGCCGAAAGTTTTTTTGACAGCTCCAGCAGTGCTGCCGCCTCGGCCAGGGCCTTGTCCTTGCGCCGCAACTCACGCTCGAGCTCCTTGATGCGGCGACGCTCCCTCCTTGGCTGATTTCGGTGTGCCGAGCTCGCCGGGGGAGGCCAGCGGCTGCGTGGTCGCCACCTTCCAGTCCTCCAGCTCCTGCGGATACACGCCATGCTCGCGGCACCACGCGCTCTTGGCCGCCTCGTCCCTCGCCGCGGTCGTAAGCACGGCCGCCAGGCGGGCCGCCGCTGTCCATGCCGGGGCTCGCCCCGGCATGGACAGCGCATCGCTGCACCAGCGCTCAAGCGTGGCCACGCTCACGCTGATCTCCCGCGACACCACGTCCACCGGCGCGCTCTCCGGCGGCAGCAACCGCGCCACCGCTCTGTCCTTGAATTCCTGCCCGTAGCTGGCCATTCAGCTCTTCCATCCTCGCCCCCAGTTCGAAAGTTCTATCGGGGCGGCAACTATTCTGCCGCGCGGGGGAGGTTGTAGAGCACCACGTATTGAGCCGAGCCGCCGAAGTAGCGCCAGGCCTGCTCGTGCAGCTCGGCCCAGACCTGCTGGCTGGACTTCCATACCACGCGGCGGAAGCTGCGCCGCGAGTAGCGCAGCGTGGCCACGAACAGGCGCGGGCGGCGGTAGCGGTCGGTGCCGGGCACGCGCGTGAGGGCCCCCTCGCCGTAGTCCGCCTGCATCTCCTCGCCGGGGGCGAACTCCAGGCGGTCGAACTGCTCGGGCTCGCGCACCCTGAGCCGGGCCACGAAGCGCTTGACCGAGTTGTAGTGGCCGGCGAAGCCGAACTGGTCGACCAGATCCTGGTAGACGGCGGTGGCGTTGCGCTTCAGGCGTAGCTGCGCCTCGATGAAGCACCGGCGCGGCTCGCACAGCGACCGCGTTGTAGGCGCCGGAGCCGGTGGCCCGGGTTGAGCAGTTTGCTCGGCCGAGCCGTTGGCCACCCCGGGGGAGTTTGCTTCGCCTCGGCAAGGCGCTGCGCGTAGGCGCGGATCGCCTTGCGGTCGATCCCTGTCACGCGCGCGATCTCGCGCTGGCTGCTGCCCTTGCGCAGCAGCGTCCAGACGGTCGTTTGCAAATGCGGCTTCAAGGCGTTCACTCCTGGCTCCTCTCCTGTGAAGGGGCGAGAGTAACGCCCTGCCAGACCCTGGCCGCCGGCGTGCTCGCCTGCCTATCAGCGCCTCCTCGCGCCGTGGCCAGGGTGGGGGGGGAATTGAGGTGGCCAAAGGTGGGGGAGTTTGGGTGGCCATCGGGACTACTCCGCCCTCACCTGAACAGCATCAAGCCGCCGGCCGCCTCTTCCGATGGAATTTCCTCTTGGCCCTCGTCGGCCAATTTACACCGAGATCTCTTGACACCCACCTTCTTGGTAGCCTGTCCCTCACCGTCGCGGTCGGTCAGTACAATCTCGCCTCGAATCTAGCGCGCGCCGGCGTAGACGTCTTTATTTCCGGTTTCTCGGCGATGCTGCTACCGCATCTTTCCCGCACCCAAGCCGAGGATGGCCCCGATAGGGTGCAGGGAGTCTTCACCGCTGCGCCTTGTGCTTATCAAGGATTTGGATTGCTCGTCGCAGGTGTTGGCCCCCTCCTACCGCACGCCGTAATATCCACGCCGTATGGAAAAAACTTCGCCGCGGCAACTCCCGTCCTTCCGGTAATGGCTGTCGTCGGAGGCGCCAACCTTCCATCTGGCGCGTATTCGGCCGTCCTGATTGCAACCGACAACAACCGGCTTCGCCTTGTCTATTTAATCGGCAGAGCTGCGATTTCGTTTTCGAGCTCCTTGTCTTTTGTCCTTCATTATAGCCATGCGGGGGCATTGATCTCCTTCATCGCATGCGGAATCGTCGGCCATCTCTACATGATCAGCCTGACGCACTTCACGATCGGCTTACAATTTCCCGCCCGCCAAATTCTCAGCCAGTACTCGGTCGCGCCGGGTCTTATCCTCTCCCTACGCGCTTTGCTTCCATATCAAACCAGCGCGCCATTCGCACTCTTTGCCGCCCTTCTCTATGTTCTCGCCTTTCTCTTCCTGTCCTTAACTCTCGGCGGGTGGAGGCACAAGGACTTCGCCACTCTTGCCCGGCAGAGCTCAGTTCTCGCATGGGTGCTGTTGCACGTATACCGGAAGCCCCTTCTCTGAACCTAGCAAAGCATTCAAACTCAAGAATCCCTTTTGTCAAACCAGAATCGAACGAACGTGTGAAAGCGGCCCCATTTTTACCTTGCACCTCCAGCGCTGAATGCCGCCATAATACATTTGCGACGGGCGTACAAGCGCATGCCGCGGCTACCCGCCAGGACATTTTTCCCCGGATTTCGCGACGTCTCACCCCGAAAATACCGGCTCCTCTCCCACTCATCTGCCGCGCGCCAGTTTCTTCTTGAGATCGAGAACCCTCGTCGGCAAGAACGCCTTCCAAAATTTCCAGCTGGCGCGATCTCTGAACCCCATCGCCAGAATTTGCTGCCGCGCCAGCGTAAGGCGCCGCTGATGCAAGAGTATCGGCAGATATTCGAGTCGCAGCATTCGAATTCTCCTGTGCACCACCTCCGCGCTTAACTCTGCAAGCCTGGCAATCTTCTTGATGTTTTCAACCTCTCCTAGAAACATCTTGCCGGCATTACTGCTCAGGCTATTCTCTGGCGGGCTATACTGGTGCCAGTTTTCGGTGAGCTTTACGCGGTAGCCGGCAAGAAGGAAACGAAGCCAAAGGTTGTAATCTTCAACCGCCAAGAGTTCCTCGTCAAACATTCCAAGCTCCAGCAGCACACCCCTCCTTACGATGGTCGAACTGGGCGCGCCCCCGAGGTTGCGCCAGAACACAGCCTCAAAAGTCAGTTCATCAATCTCATCAAACTTCGCACTGCACACAGCCGCATAGTTGGGATGAGTTAAAGAAAGCTGAATTTCCGTTTTCTGTGGGTGCCACGTATCATCAGCGTCAAGGAATGCTACCCACTCGCCCTTTGCTGCCCTGATTCCGGTGTTCCTTGCGCTGGACACCCCGCGATTCTTCTCGTGCCGGATCAAAACCACAGGGTACCGTTGGGCAATTTCGGATGTTTCATCGTGGGAGCCATCATCGACCACTATGATCTCAATCAACGGGTACGATTGCGCGAGCGCACTTTCGATCGCTTTTGACAAGAAGGGGGCCGCATTGTAGGCGGGTATAACAGTACTCACGAGCGGCATAGATTGTTTGGTCATAGTCAGCGCTGACTCTCGCTCTCATCTCGTTCGGAACATCCCGATCCCATGGCGATTGTAACGTGTTCAGTTCCTGCGAATTGGGTGTCCGAGCGGCAGAGCATCTGAAACTTGTTGTCCTGGCGGCAGTGCGAGCATGCGCTCAGAGCCTCCTCGGACAGACTATGGAGCACCGTCAGGCGTCAGCAGCACACCCGAGCCAAAGACCCCTTCCGGCGTCCAACCAAGTCATTTGGGCCATTCTGGCCGTTGCACAGATTGGCGAGCAAAGACTCGGACACCTTCCTTCTCCTTTATCACTTTCGCCTAGCGCTTCGGGACCCTGCTGATCTGATCTTGAACGGCCCGCGAGGGGATGTAAAAATGGTTGCGTTGGGCCTCTCAAGAGCGTGAGTCTCAAGCTAGTCGGCGGACCCAGCGCTAATTCCTATGACCATTATAGGATCCACAGCCGTACTTAAGCGAAATACCCCCACCGCCTGCTTTCATCTGCCCGACATATTATGAGAATCTTATTTGTCACGAGTTCCCCTATTTGCCGCAGGTTCGGGGCGGTCTGCAATCGACCGCTCATACTCTTGCCAAAGGCCTCACGAGCTGCGGACATCGGGTTACAGTACTAGCTGGCTTCACCAATAATGGTGGACTCTCATTCGCATGCAAGGCTCAAAGAAAGCTTTTGCGACGACGCCTCTCAATCGATTCCCTGCATGGTTATGAGATTTTTCGCGCCTTGGATCCGATTCAGGAGCTCTCGGACGTTCTGCACTTCGAGAGACAGGATGTCGCGGTTTGCATGAGCGGTGAGATAGCGAGGTCCACGTCCATTCTCAAAAGCGGGGGGGTATCGGTCATCCTTCAACTCCACGATCTACTTTTCGATACGCTTGGAGGCACTCTGCTGGACTTCCGACGGATCAACTCCGTCGCCGTTTCGAGTTTCGTTGCCGAACGCTAGCGGGAAAATTTCGGGCTGCGCACTCGGGTTATTCACCCGATGATCGAAATGTCACGAACAAGCCGCGGTTCCAAAGGCGGCACTTTCGTAACCTCCATAAACCCTTCTCCATACAAGGGACTTCACCATGCTTTCGCGGCTGCAAGTGGCAACCCTGACCTCAACTTCCATTTTTGTATCGATGTTCTCGAACCCACAACATCGCGCGGCACCCGCGCCAGAAATAGTCGGTCTGCGAAATGTCAGAATTTTGGAGCCGACAGCGAGAATGGACAAGGCTTAAACCAAGACGAAGCTTCTACTTGTACCCAGCCAACATGACGAGACATATGGGATGGTCGTCCCGGAGGCGCAGATAAGAGGCATCCCAGTCATTGGCTCAAAGAGAGGCGGATTGCCCGAGGCGGTCGGTGAGGGAGATATTTGCCTACCTTTCGACGCGCCGCCGGATGATTGGGCGAAAGCGGTTGCGAAATATGCAACACTCGAGGAATGGCTGGCGGCTCGCGGCGCGCTTGCGCCTTTACATGCAAATCGTCCGGCAATGCGGCATGAAAATCGGCTTATGGCTTGGGGGGCCGTGCTTGGCGAGGCACTACAACCTGCAGCGGAGTGACCACGTTTGCGGCAATCTGAGACGGCCTGCGGGACTCAAGTTTCGGGATCTCCGGGGGAGGGGCGGAGATGAGAGGCGGCGTCCGCCCTAGATTTCGAACCCGCGCGCGCGATCAGTCGTTTCGTGCCCATCAGAAGCGGCCTTGGCACCCAAGTTCGCATTATGAGGCCCAAAGGCTCGCTACGAAATTGCAAATGCAGTGCGCGAAGTAGCTCTACTCTTGCCTCTTTCAGCTCGCGAGACCATAGAAGGCTTCGACCGAGTCGAACGTGCAGATTATAGAATGCCTGCCGAACTGCCGCGGAGCCGATCTTTTCCGCGACATCGGGCTGCTGCAGAAGAAAGGTCTTGTAGACACCCAGCAACGCGTAATATCCAGCGGTATGATCCCTGCTGAGGCTCCCTTCCACTGCGCGTATATAAGCAAGAGTAGCTGGCAAAAAGAGTACCGCATCGGTTTGCGTGAGCATCCGTAAATGAAAATCGACATCCTCCCCGAACCGCAGGGCTTCGTTGTAGCCGCCGATCCTCTCGAATGCATCTCGACGAACCATCACGGTAGGCGTGCCGAGGTATGGATTCAGGAAGATTGTTTTCAAATCCCGTCGCTCTACGAAAATCTCGGTCTTCGAAGGGGCTGCTGAGAATAAGGCCTGGAATTCCGCTCGGTCTCTTGTAGCGCCTGTATAAGCTAGGCGGCACTCCGGGTGTTCATGAAAAGCCGAGACCTGCGCGATTAACTTTCTGGGATGCCAGTAGTCGTCCGCATCGAGAAATGCAAGATAAGTTCCACTTGCCAGACTTGCGGCTCTGTTTCTGGCCGCAGCGACACCCCTATTGCTTTGGTAAACATACCGGGCCCAGGGGAATTGACCAACGACCTCGCGCGTATCATCGCTGGAACCGTCATCGACAACGATGGTTTCGACGTCGCTTAGGGTTTGCGCATTTACAGAAGCCAATGCGTCGCCGATGTATTTGGCGGCATTGTAGGCGGGAATGAGGACGCTAACTTTAGGCATACCGATTCAGGCGTCGGATTAGGTGCAATAGGGTTCTCGCTGCAAGCGCTTTTCCGGTTGCGTACGCTATAAATGATGCTTGGAGATGCGACGCAAGCTCCGATCGCATGACAGGCCGACAAGGGAAGTCAGCGGCCGTCGGCATGCCGGCCGCCCGTCAACCTTCAGTCGATCTGACGCTCGATCAGCGCAATGCATCAGGCCACCCTGTGGAGGGCGCTGTCAAACCTTTCCGATGCGTTCATGGCGAGCGGTGGTCCGGCACGTGAACTTCAGCCTGTTCGCGGTGCTAAGGTGCCGCGGCGCCGGAATGGCGCGGCCACCACAGCTTTCGTGTCACGTCGCATCGGCGGCTTAACTATTGCGCCTGTCCGCTACCTGTCCCATTCTTGATCAGACTCGACACGTTCACAGGTTCGAAGTCCGCCAGCGTGAGCTGTGACAGGCAGGAAAGATCAGCGTCATTCCAACGGGAATCGGGCGTACCGATGATCCCGCCGGTGATGCCATTGTCGGCCAGGATGATGCCGTAGTTACGCATTCCAGTCAGGATGATCGCCGCCTGCGGGCTGGTCGCTGCGCAGGCGGGGTTCGCTACGCTGCTCTTCAGTCGGTAGATCTCCCCGGCCGGGGCCGTCGCGGTGCAACTCGTGGGCGGCGTGGTTTGGGACAACAGCTCGCGCACGGGAATCACGGTGGCGCCGTTGTAGCAGCTGCCCACTCCTGCACTGGCAGTGGCAGGCCACACCCAGTAGTTCAACATGTGGTTGAGTGTGAAACGGACGGGGTGTCTTACGACGCCATTGGGCGACGACGGGGTGCCGGTGCCGATTACCTCGTCGGCATTCAGCAGTAAGGGAGCCACCGGCAGTCCAGCAGCGTCCGCGGTGCCCTGGTCCTGCGGCGTGAGTGCATTCGATGTCGTATCGCTCCAGAGCGCATTGGAGCCGTCAGTCCAGCCTGAATTCGCCGAGTTGTAGACACCCACCCACATCTCGTACAGCGATGGGGGCTGGCTGCCCCCAGCCTCCCGGTACACAAGCACGTGGCGGTCACCTGTGGAGTTGGCAGTACCTTCCACCGGGGCGTACGCGGGGATCGGCCCCGAGCTGAAATAGCTCTGGTACTGGTTTGTCGCAACCGGCACATCAGGTTGGGCCGCAGGCACCTCGATCGCAGGAATGCCGTTCGGGAAGGGTGCATTCGACTCGTTGCCGAAGAAGACCCGCAGGTGGGCGGTCGCGTAGTACGACGGGATCGGAGCCGCCGGGGAGGTGTCTACCGGCAGCGAAGCTACGGGTTGGTGAAAAATCGAGGTGCTGGGGAAGATGCTTGCTAGAAACGCATTGCTCCCTGCGATGGAGAACGCGATCTGCTGGGTCGCTTGGGCTCCTGTGGAGTCCGTGACGATGAACTGCGGCTGGTAGTATCCTTGTCCGCCCACCACGGGCGCGGAGATTGCACCGGTGCAGGCATTCAGGGTCAGGCCCTCGGGCAGGCTGGGATAGTTGCTCGATGCATTCACGGAGAAGACGTAAGGCGGTGTCCCACCCGTGGCGGCCAACATGCAGCCCGCATAGGCGCTTCCCTGCGTGGCTCCGGGACAGCTCTGCGTCGAAATTGCCAGCGGGCCGCTGACCGGGTGGGCGACCTGCACGGGCGTACAAGACAGCGCCGTTGCTGACGGCGCCCCGCCACCGCCACCGCCGCAAGCGCCCAGCGCCAGCGCAAGGAGATAAACAGCTCTTCTGGCCTTGTGCAGGCAGACGCGTCGATTCATCATAGGCCTCTTGCCGGAACGCGCTGCGTCTCCGGCACACATGGATTGGTGGTGAGCTTTGCTCGGCGAGCGACGCACCGGTGCAGGGTAGCAATCGGGGATGCTCGAGAATCCGCAACAATCTACCAGAGGCGAACGCGCGCGAATCGCCGTTCCAGCCACGATTCGCCCCCCACGATCAAGGGGCCCGACGCTGGGTAGGCGTAGTCGGATAGGCGGCGCCACCTCGCTGCCGCTAGCGGCTGGCGCGACGCACTGGGTTGGCTTGAAACAGCCGACTCGGCCGCCGCGCACCGACGACATACGCGGGCCCTTGAGCGGGAACCCGCGGGCAACCCTGGCTAAGATCACGCCGAGTGCGCGGCGACTTGCGCGCGCCTTCACTTCCACACAGCAGAGTCAATCCGGCCATGGCCTTTGCCTCCTACTTGCTTTACCTGGCGATGAGCTTCGTTCGACCGGACGGCTTCGCACCCGAATTGGCCAAGCATCGGCCGATGGCCGTGATCATGGCCATCGCGTTGCCACTGGCCTTGCTGGAAGTGGCCGCGCGAAAGCGTTGGCCTGCGCGGCCAGCGGCGTTCGGCGTCATGGGTTTGCTGCTTTTGACCACGGGAATTTCGGTGGCGGCGAATGGCTGGCTTGGCGGAGGCTTCAAAGCCATTGCGAGCTTTGTGCCCGCCGCGCTCGCCGGGGCGCTGACCCTGCTGAACCTCACGTCCTGGCGCCGCCTGCGTGCGGCCGCCGCGGTGCTCGTGTGGTGCATGGTCGGCCTGACCGCGCTGAGCACTTACTCCTTCTACACAGGGTACGACGTTCAGCGCTATGTGCTGCAGGAATACGGCTCGGTGACAACGAGCCACGACGAGTCCTACGTGCCTGCCCAACACGTTGGCGAAGGCGTCTTGTTTCGCATCCGCAGCGTCGGGATTTTTGCCGATCCAAATGACTTTTCGCAGTTGATGGTCGTTGCTCTGGCGTTGCTGTGGGGCTTGCACCCGAGACGTGGCAAGCTGCGGACACTCCTGACCCTGCTTTCGCCGAGCGCCCTCCTTCTCTGGGGCCTCTACCTTACACACTCGCGAGGCGCGCTGATCGGGCTAGCCCTGGCCGGCGTTGCCGGACTGTGGGGCACACTGGGCCCGGTTCGATCCACATTGATCCTTGGCGCCGGGGGGGCGCTCGCCAAACTTCTCAACTACACCGGAGGACGCGCAATCTCGGACTCGGGAGCCTCCGCTGCGCACCGTATCGACTACTGGAACCTCGGACTGCACCTCACAGCCAGCCATCCTATATTCGGCATAGGCTTTGGCAATTTCGAGAACGCCAACACCATGACCGGGCAGACGGCGCACAACACATTCATGCTTTGCGCTGCGGAACTCGGACTGACTGGCTTGTTTCTTTTCACGGCCCTGCTGGTGTTTTCCTTCCAATCGCTCGGAGCGGCGCTTGCCAGCCCGCAGTCCGATGCAGCTGCACGACGCTTCACCACAGGCCTCCGCGCAGCTCTAGTCGGATTCCTGGCATGCGCATGGTTCCTTTCCCGGACCTATGATCCGCTGCTCTACATGCTGTTGGGTATGTGCATCGCATGCGCGGCGCCAGCGGGAAACACACAAGGTACCCGGCAGCCATGGATCGTCGCCAGCGGGACCTGGGCTTTTCTGATCTTGGTGCTTCTGTACGCCTTCGTAGTCGGCCAGCGCCTCGCCGGGCATTGATCAAACGTCCGCGCTGCCTGTAGCAAGCAAGGATGCACTGCGTATCAGTGGATTCGGTGCCATAAGCTACGCGCCGTCTCGATGAGACTGGTTCGTGCGGCATCCGCCAGCAGCCCGAGCGCGCCTTCCCGCGTATCAAGCCAAGTCGTCTCGAATCCGAAGCGGCCTTGGAGCTCCTTTGCGGGCGTCCGTATACCGCGCCGCCGGTTGGCCAGATTGCCTCCGTGCACGACCTGCAGCCAACCGGGCTCATCGGAAACCGAGACGACTCGGCCGAGTCGGTGGCTTTCGTGATGCGCTCCGGTGTAGATGGTCTGAAATGTGTGAGGCCGCCCGCCTGTCAAGGGCTCCGCCAGCGTTAGAAAGGGATTGGACTCCTGCCGGTCCCGATACAATTTTCCATCGCACCAGACATATCCGACCGGAAATTGAAAAACCGTTGGCTCCTGAATCTCACAGCGATCCCGAACCAATTCTACATAACGAAGCGCCAAACCATCATCATTATCGAGCCGCGTGGTCACGAGGATATCCGGAGGCTCATGCATCACAGCTTCGATAGCTAGCCTTCCAACATCTTCCGTACCTGGTGGAAAAAAGACTGGCTGGAATGTTGGCCATTGCGCCAGACGTTCAATCTTCTCGCGGCCGACGGGAGGCGTTTCGGTGTCGAAAAGCACCAGCCACGAAAAATCGGATCTTGTTTGTGCCCTGATCGTCGGCAGGCAAAATTTCTCGAACAAATCGAAGCGACGCCCGAGCCACTCGGGGTCGATGGCCGCCTTGCTGCCCGCCTCACCTCTCAGGTTGAAGCGTGTGATGATGTAGTGAGCAATTTTTTTCATCGATTGAACCCAAGCACCTCGAGTCTTCACAAAAGCAAACCAGACACTTCGACTTTTCCAGCGCTCCCCCGCCGAGCCTGGCAACGAGGCCGTCTGGCTTGGCCGCGCGCCGACATCAGCTATTGGGGCCCATCACGTTCGAAGCTGCAGAGCCCCACGCAGCATCATCCATTGCGCAACTGAATCCTTATCTGCACGGCCCGCCAAGCAACTGCGCAGGCTCAGGCGGCCCCCAGCCGGTTCCGGGAAGACCTTCATCGCTCCATGGTCTAGGCGCAGCAATTCAGCGCCGCGGGAACCGTCGCAATCTCGCCCGCTGCGTCGCGCTTCGACTACGGCAGCGCCATTTGTTCTCCGCTCGAGGTGTTTTCTGGAATCGTACGTGCCCTGTGCGCTCGATGTGCTTACTATAGCAACCGTATGCTGCCGTTGGAACCGCCGACGGATGTCTTGCGTCGAGCGCTTGGAGCGCCCGTGCGTTTTGGCTTTCACCCCGCAGTCTCCCAACAGCGAGGTTCACAAAATGAACATGACTTCGCGTACAAATGCAGGCGCAGCGTCGCGGCGCCGTCTGACGGTCGGGTTCGCGAGCGCAGCGGTGGCGGTCGGCGCCGTCTATGCCGCTTGTGCGGCGGTGAGGGCCGCCGGCATCGGTGTCTTGTCCATCGAGACGAGCAGCTGCCCAGGCGGTACGCAAGGAAATGCTTACGCCGGTTGCACGATACGAGCATCTGGTGGCAAGCCCCCCTATCGTTTCGTCGTCGACTCGTCTCCGTCCGACCCGACGCTACCCGAGGGGTTCAATATCGACAGCACCTCGGGGAAGATCTCCGCAAAAATCATCGGCGGCCAGGGGTACTATGCGCCCAAAATTACCGTTGTCGACTCCCGAGGTTCGGTACGGACACAACAGGTGACCTTCGAGATCGTTGGCCGGAACCAGTTCCTTCAGCATATATTTCCGGAAGATTCGATTTTCCACCATCGGGTAGACAAGCTCCCGGTGGACCACTCGCCGGCGGCAGCCATCCCGGCCGTGTACAGGCGCGCGACGCTGAAGGCATTTTTCGGCAACCGAGGCACTGCACCCTTTCCAGACGGTATCCCCGCGATCTCGGTTCCGGCCAGCCAGCACAGCGTTGCCGTCAAGACAACCCAGTACCAAAGCTACTTTACGGCCGCCCCGATCCCGGCTTACGCGCCGGTCGAAGGTACAGCAAACTCCCAGGGGGACCGGCATGTTCTGGTCTATCAGCAGAGTGAGGGAAGCCATCGCTCAGCGCTGTACGAGTTGTGGATCGGCACCTACAACGCGAAGACCCATTCATGGAATGACGCGTCGAATGCCGCCTGGCTGGACACAGCATCCAATGCGCTTCCCCCACAGGGCATGGGCACAGCCGACGCCGCCGGGCTACCCATCGCGCCGCTGCTCGTGAATGCTGACGAGGTCATCGGCAGCGGGACTGCCGATGCTCCGCGAGGGGTCGTTCGCCACCCCATCCGCTTCACGCTCAACCACATGTTGAACTACTGGGTCTGGCCAGCAACCGCCAGCGCCGGAGTCGGCATGTGCGCCGACTCCGGGACCCCTTTGCATGTGAGGCGGCGCCTATCCCAGCGGCACCCACCATCGAGCTGCAGTTCCTCGGGGCCGGCGGGGGAGATCTACCGTTTACGCGCGAACGTGGCTAATCCAGCGTGCACAGCATGGAGTCCGCAGGCGGCGATCATCATCACCGCCATGCGCAACTACGGCATCATCCTGGCCGACAACGGGATTTCCGGAGGTTTGATCGGAACACCGGATTCACGCTGGAACGACGCTGATCTGGCCTGTCTGAAGGCACTCACGCTCGCGGATTTCGAGCCCGTGAACGTCTCGAGCTTGATGCGGAGCCCCGAGAGTGGCCGCACGAAATAACCACGGGAGGGCAGTTGGTGGGCAAGACCGCCAACTCGACGCCGGCTGTACCTGCCGTGACGGTGTTGCAAGCCAAGGCCTTTGAATTCAGTTTCCGGCGAGCCCGGCTCACCATCACCGCGGACTCAAGCGGCCGCCAACCCTCCAACAAATTGGCAGACCACGACGCAGCGAGCCTCTCGCCACCGACACTGCCGATGGCGAGAGGCAAACGGGCTACCACGCAGTTGCCCGCCGGCTGCCCCCAAAGTTACTGCACCTGTCCGCTATTCGGGCTGACCATCAGGCTCGACACATTGACTGGCTCGAACTCCGACAACACCAGTTGACTCAGGCATGCCAGGTCGGCGTCGTTCCAGCGCGAATCCGGCGTTCCGATCAGCCCACCCGAGATGCCGTTGTCGGCCAGGATGATGCCGTAGTTGCGCATGGCGGTCATGATGATGGCTGCTTGCGGGCTCGTGGCAGCGCAGGAAGGGTCGGGAACCGAGGCCTTGAGTCGATAGATCTCGCCTGCGGGGCCCGTCATGCTGCAGCTGGAGGGCGGGCTCGATTGGGAGAGCATTTGGTCCACCGGGATTGACTGGCCGCTGGCGTTCGTGCAGGAGCCAACGCCAGCGGTTTGCGTGGCAGGCCATACCCAGTAATGCAACATATGGTTGAGGGTGAAGCGGATCGGGTGCCGGATGACGCCGTTCGGAGCGGAGGGCGTTCCTGTTCCGATGACCTCGTCAGCATTGACGAGCAAGGGACCCACCGGCAACCCCGCTGCATCGGAAGTTCCATTGCCTTGCGGAGTCAAGGCGTTCGAGCCGGTATCCGGCCAGAATGCGTTGGACCCGTCGGTCCACCCGGAGTTGCCCTGGTAGGCGCCGATCCACATCTCGTACAGCGAGGGGGTCTGACTGCCCGCCCCCTTGCGCCAGACCAGCACATGTCGATCACCGGTGGAGACCGAAGTTCCCTCTACAGGCGCGTAAGCGGGAATGGGTGCCTGGGTGAAGTAGCTCTGGTACATGGTGGTGGTCACCGGTACGCTTGGCTGGGACGCAGGGACTTCAATTGCCGGGATTCCGTTGGGAAACGGTGCGTTGCTGCTATTGCCGAAGAACACACGGATGTGTGCGCTCTGGTAGCCGGAGTAAATGGCTGCGGCGGGAGAAGTGTCGACAGGCAGCGCGCTGATGTTGGTGTGGAAAATCGAGTTCGAGGGGAAGATCCCTTGCAGGAAGGCGTTGCTCCCGGCGATCTCGAAAGGAATCGACTGACTGGCCTGCGCGCCGCTGGCGTCGGTGACGATGATTTTGGGCGAGTAGTAGCCCTGACCGCCCACGACCTGGGCGCTCACCTGTCCGTTGCACGAGGCCAGTTGCATGCCTTCGGGAAGCGGCGGAGAGCTTCCCGAATTGTCGACCGAAAAGGTGTACGGAGGGGTACCGCCAGTTGCCTGGATGGTGCAGCCGGCGTAAGCCTGCCCTTGGGTGCCGGCGGGGCAGCTGTGTGTGACGACCGTCAACGGCCCGGAGGTGCTTCCGTAGTTGGGCGGAACACACGAGCCTGAGGAAGCAGGAGACGTTCCGGCAGGAGCTGTCGATGCCGTGTTGTTGCTACTCGTACCGGACGTACTCGGCGAGGAAGGTGTCGTCGATTGGCCGGCTGACGTGGTGCTGGAGGCCAGCAACGCTCCCGTCGAACCCGTGGAGGCCGCGCCACCACCGCCACCGCCACAGCCCGCGAGGCTGAGGGCCGCAACCACGGGCAGCAGGCCCGTGCGAACAACATTGTGCAGATACTTCATGATCGGTCGCTCCGATGAGACGGACGGCGGCAACAAACGATGCCTTCCGGTTGGCCAGAGCGGCCGATGCATCTGCAGCATGAGAAGTCACGACGCGAACACCGCGCCGGCAACCCCGCTGTCGTAGGCTGTTAAGCCCTTAGACCGGAGGCTTTGCGTCCCCGCCTTTCGGCGGGTTTGCCAAGATGAGGCCAATGTACGCCTGAACCGTGAAATCTCCCAGACATCTTGTCAAATTTCGAGAAATAGTGGCTTGACATCGATGCTTTTTTACGACAGGCTTGCGCAAAGCTCATGTTGCGTGCGTCGTGTTCAATGCCGCAATCAAACAACAAGAAACGCTATCTTGACGCTCGCGAATAGCAAATCCACGGGCCGATGCGCTGCGATCCCTCGGCGTCGAGTCGAGCTTCTTGCGCTGGCTTGCGGAGCTTGGGGCATGCTGGCGACGCGGGCCGGGAGCAATCCCCTGGCCTCATCCCTGACGCGCGAACGCCGGGCAGCATGAACCAACCATCGGCTTGCTTGCCCGAAGGCCGCGCGATCTGGTTCGGACCCCAGACGCGCAGCCTCTGCGGAGTCGTGCATCGGCCTCGGCTGCCCGGCAGCGGCAGGGGGCTGGTCATCTGCCCTCCGATCGGCTACGAACTGTGGAGCAGCTACGCCACGCTGCGTTCGCTCGCGCGGGATGCCTGTGACGCCGGCCTCACGGTGCTGCGCTTCGACTATGACGGTACGGGCGACTCGGTCGGAGACCACCTTGATGCCCATCGCGTGCAGGCGTGGCTGCAGAGCATCGACCACGCGTGTCGCCATCTGGTCGATGCGTGGGGAGTGCACAAGCTGAGCCTGCTCGGTCTGCGCCTGGGAGCCAGCCTGGCGGCCACCTATGCGGCGCAGACGCAGCCGGCATGGCTGGACGAGCTCATTCTTTGGGACCCTGTCGTGAATGGGCGGCGCTATGTGCGCGGCCTGCAGCTGATGGCGGCGCCGGACCCGGGCGAGCCCGCAGCGGCGCACGCCGGCGGCACCGCTGCGCCCGCCTCTCCACGCACCGAGGTCGGGTTGCCAGACGCGGCGCTCGGGAGCGAAGGCGACGCCGGGCTCACGAGTGTGGCCGGAACCGTGCACAGTGCGAGCACCCTGGCCGACCTTGCCGCGCTGAACCTGCTCAAGCTCGACGCGCCAACGTGCAAGGTCTTGCTGCTGCACCGCCCTGAACGCAGCGACTGTGCCACCCTCGCGCAGCATTGGACCAGTGCCGGGGCGAGGGTCGAGGCCCATGCCGACGGCAGCATCGAAAAGGTCATCGACCGCGCCGCCGAGGAGGCCGAGCTGCCCACGCCGATGCTCGAGCTACTGCGCATCAGGTTCGCCGGAAGCGCCGATGGCGGCGCGGCGACGCCGCTGGTTGGCGTGCCCCCACGCGAGCTGGCGCGCTTGCGCCGGGCGCTCGCGGATGCGGAACTCGTCGAGCGCTTCGTGCGCATCGAGCCTGATGGACTGCACGGCGTGCTCTGCGAGGCCGCGGATCGGCACGACCCAGACAAGCTGCTCGTGTTCCTGAACGCGGGCCTGGAGCACCACGTGGGCCCGGGGCGACTCTGGGTGGAGTTCTCACGAGCCCTCGCGCGCCCCGGGCTGGCCGCGCTTCGAGTGGACTTCAATGGCCTGGGCGAAAGCCCGCTGCGCGTCCCGGGCCGTGCGCTGCGCCTGTACGACCTGGCGCATGAGGTCGATATCGGCAACATCGTGCGCTTTGCTCGGCAAAGGGGATATCGCAAGGTCGTTTTGCTGGGGCTTTGCGCCAGCGCATGGATCGCGTTGCACAGTGCCGCGGCGGCCGGAGCCGATGCCGTTGCGGCCATCAACCCGCAGCTGTACTGGCGCCCGGGTGATCCAACGCCCATCGCGCTGGCTCAATTCCGCAAGCCAGGGGCTGCCCGGCGGGAAGCCCTGGGGGCCCGATGGGGCTTGTGGTCGCTGCTCGACTTCATGGGCCTGCGCCCGCACGCGGCTCGCTGGCTGCAGCGCCTGCGCAGGAACGGAGTCGCCATCCTCATGCTGTACGCCGAGTCGGACCCCGGCGTGATCTACCTGCGCACGCGCATGGCTCGCGGACTGGCCAGGCTGACCGCGCGCATGGGAGTGCGTTGCGTGGAAGTGCCAGGCCTGGATCACCCCATGCACCGCCACGCGCTTCGGCCACGGGCGCTTGCCGTCCTGCGTGATTTCGTGGAAAGCCTCTGAACGCGTGCATGACGCTCCTGGCCGGGGGATGCCGCGGTTTGCGTCACCCGCCCGCTCGCCGCGCCAGGTAGATGCCCCCAAGCGCCACGGCCGCGCCGGCGATCTGCACCGCGCTCATCGCCTGCCCCAGGATGATCCACGCGTACACCGCCGCCGTCGCGGGTTGCATCAGCAAACCGACGGAAGCCAGGCGCGCAGGCAGGTGCTTGATGGCGTGCGCCACCACCACCTGGCCGCCGATCTGCACCAGCAGTGCCAGGCCCACCAGCCAGAC
Source organism: Pseudomonadota bacterium (assembly GCA_021807445.1). GTDB lineage: Bacteria > Pseudomonadota > Gammaproteobacteria > Burkholderiales > Burkholderiaceae_C > Thiomonas_A. The sequence continues at coordinate 1,102 of JAKBCY010000022.1, read as the reverse complement.
CCAGCCGATCGGAGCCGTCGGCAGGAAACGGCTCTCGCCGAGTGCGAACGGCAGCAGCGCAAGCGCCGCGCCGGAACTGACCCAGGCCATCAGCGGCAGGGTTTCCAGGCGCTGGCGCGCCTGCTGCACGCTGAGCTGGTAGGCGGCGTAGAACAATGCCGAACTGAGGCCGCAGATATCGCCCAGCAGCGCGGTTCCGTGGCCCAGGTGGGCGCCGATCATGGTCATCGCGCCGACCAGCGCGGTGCCCATGCCGAGCAGGAACATCGGGCTCGGCGCGGCGCCGGTCATGGCCCACAGCGCGATGGTGATCACCACCGGCGCGAGGTTGGATTCCATCGTGGCGTTCGCCACCGTGGTCCAGAACAGCCCGAGGTGGTACAGGATCAGGTCGCCGGCGAACATGCAAGCGGCCACTGCGATCAGCGCCGGGCGCGACCACACGTGCAGCCACACCGGCATGGCTGCTGCGGGCTGCTCCAGCGCGGGCTCGAGTTCGGCCTCGACCGGGCTGGCGGCCCGCGGGCGGCGCGTGCTGCGCAGCTGCCGCGCCAGGGCCCACGCCACCAGCACCACCGAGGCCAGCGCCATGCGCCAGAAGGCGCTTCCGAACGGGCCCACGCCCGCGTCGCCCGCCAGGCGCACCAGCACACCGCCAAGGCCCATCAGCGAGGCGCCGAACAACAGGATCGCGAAGTTCATCCCAGGATTGTTGCCGACGCCGCGCGCCGTTGCTGGCGCGCGTGCAATCGTCAGGGAAATGGACTAGAACAAGCCCGGCTGCACCCGTTCCCTCGGCGCCACGAACTGCGAGCTGTCCAGCCCCGGCATGCGCTGCGCCAGCCCGGCGCGACGCGCCGCGCGCGCCACGCGCTGGCTCAGCAGCTGCGCCCAAGGCCCGCTGCCGCGCATGCGCGCGCCGAAGTCGGCGCGGTAGTCGCGCGGGCCGCGGCCGTCGTGCGCCACGCGCTCGGCGTCGGCCACGCCGTGCAAGTCCTGCACGCGCGCCATGACCCGCTCGGCGCGTTGCGGGAAATGGGTCTGCAGCCAATGCCGGAACAGCGGAGCCACTTCCCACGGCAGGCGCAGCACGATGTGGAAC
>JAKBCY010000195.1 GCA_021807445.1 Pseudomonadota bacterium | reverse complement strand
CGCCGATGGCTATGCCGAACGCGACGTGGCCGCGACCATGCTCGGCGACGTGGCACGACCCGACGGACGCGTGACTGTCGGTGCCGACAAGGGCTACGACGCGCCGGCTTCGTCAAGGCGTGCCGGGACATGAAGGTCACGCCGCATGTGGCGCGCAATACGCGCCGTACTGGTGGCAGCGCGATCGACGGGCGCACGACGCGGCACGGCGGCTACGCGACGAGCCAGCGCCGGCGCAAGTGCATCGAGCAATGCTTCGGCTGGGGCAAGACGATCGGCCCGATCCGCCAGGTCATGGTGCGCGGCCTGGACAAGGTCGACCAACTGCTGACGCTGACCATGGCGGCGTACAACCTCACGCGGCTGCGTTCCTTGGCCGCATTGCGTCCGCAGTTCGCGTGATGAAGGCGAAAACCATGGAAATCGCCTTCCCGACCACCCCACGAGGTCAGATCCGGGCCGGAATTCGGAGATCTGCACGGAAATTGAGCACTCGATGAAGGGCATCATCCGATTACGGCGGTTCGAATTCGCCCGTCGTCCAAGTACTTCAACGGCCTGTTAGAAGACGGAAACATCAAGTAGCTCCGGCGATGTATTCCTCCACCCACGCCCTGACCCCAACTTCGAACTCAGGGGATTTGATCGCAATTTTCAGTTTGTCTAGCCAGGCGCGCGCCTCATCGATCGCCTCGATCAGAATGTCATCGCCTTCATTCTTGGCCAGCCTGCGATCTTCGGCCATGAATCGACTCCGGCCCAGCAATTGAAGGGTGTTGTCCGCCGCGCCGACAATGTTCCGTGCGGTTTGTTCCGGGTCCTCAAAATCGATTGGGATATAGCCCGATAGCAGATTGCGCCAGTCATAATCCCATGGCTAATCCACCTCATGGGTCATGATCCCTGCAGCTTCCTCGCCAATCAGTTTTGCATTTACAGTCAACATCACAATTCCTTTGAGACAATAGAGAAAAATACTGGGCTTGAAAACGCCCCAGCTCGCGCGGTTCATTCATCACCCAGCGACACGGCTGGGGTTGGAGAAGTTTGCTTGAGCTGGTTCCAATATTCATCCGATTTGGGAAAATTGTTCTGGAACTGGGCGGCCTCGATGAAGCGGTGCAGCATGTCGCGCCGCTGCACGACATGCTGGGAGGAACTGGCGTGGTTGGGAAGCTGATGCTCTTCAGACCTTGCTGTTGCGCTGCAGCATCACCCTGCCATGCCCACGCCGCCCCGCTGCGTTTTTTTCATCACCCCATTGACAGAATCGCGCCGTTGCGCATAATTTACATAACGCCTTTCCCCAGCCCAGACTAAGTCATCCATCATGGCCACCTACACCTCCCCATCCACCAAACGTCAGCGCATCGATGCTTGCGTCATACCGAACATCGTCAAGACATCGACGACGCGTGGGTGCGCGTGCGGGACAGGCCAGGACCGACAATCCTGAGACCCTGATCTCCCCCACGAAGCCCCGCCACCTGCGGGGCTTCGCCGTTTCTGAGGCTCCGCAACGAATGCCCCCATTCAGTTGCAAGGAGCCCGGCCATGGACCAAGAGCCACAACAACAAGAACTCGATTTCTTTGCCCCGGAGGATTCCCTGGAGGGTGACCTCATCGCACCCGATGACGAACCTGATGCCGACAACGGCGACCTGTCTGATGGCCGATCGGACAACCCTTTCGCCGCCGACAAGGTGGATACCGTGGCGCTGTTCGATCCCGCTGCGCTCGCCCCCCTCGAGAACAGCAACGCCAGTGCCGGCAGGGACCTGCAACAGCGCAACAAGCGGCTGATCGAGGACTTGCGTGCCAGCGGCCCGCGCCGCCAATTCCTCCTGCATGCCGAGGCCTTGCAGCGCCTGGACGCGTTGCGTGCGGAGATGCCACATTTTGTGGAGGTGCTCGACGAACTCGCCGACCATCTGGCCCTGGCCCGCGAGGCGCGGCGGCCCTTGCATGCACCGCCCCTGCTCTTGCTGGGCCCGCCCGGCGTGGGCAAGTCCTTTTTCTGCAACCAGTTGGCCCAAGCGCTGGGCTTGCCCACGCACCGGCTGGCGATGGACAACGCCCAAGGCCCGAGTCTGTTGTCGGGGTCGGCCTCGTACTGGAGCAATTCGCAGACGGGTCTGGTGTTCAAGGCGCTGGCGCTTGGGCCCCACATCAGCCCGCTGATTCTGCTCGACGAGATCGACAAGGCACCGCGTGAGTCTCAGTACGACCCTCTGGCCAGCCTGCACGGCTTGCTGGAGCCCTCCACGGCGCAGCATTTCCAGGACGCCAGCTTGGCCCTGCCCCTGGATGCCCGCTTCGTCTTGTGGGTGGCCACGGCGAATGCCGTGTCAGGTCTGGACGGCCCGCTGCGGTCGCGGTTCTCGGTGCATGCCATCCCTGCGCCCACACCCGATCAGGCGCGGGGCATTGCCGCCTCGGTGGTGCAGGACGTGCTGCAGCAGAGCGGTCTTCCCCTGGAGATCAGCCCAGAGCTGCTGGACCGCCTGGCCGAGCGCACCCCGCGGCAGCAACGCCAGAGCTTTGAGCGGGCGCTGGGGCGGGCGGTGCGGTTCGGACGCGCGGTGGTTGTGGCAGACGATTTGCCGACGGCCAATGTTGCAGAGGCGCCGCATCGATCGATCGGCTTTGTGCCAGCACCATGAAGCCGCCAGGCCGCGAGGGCTGCACGGCGGATCCCTTTGCGCCGCCGTGCAGCCTGATCGGCCCGGCAGGCAATGAAAGTAGGAAGGAAAGGACCATCATGCGATTGCATCTGTTGTCGGATCTGCATCTGGACATCGACCCGACGTTTCAACCCCAAGTGCGCGATGCCGATGTCACGCTTCTGGCCGGGGACATCCACAAAGGCGTGCGTGCCGTGGAGTGGGCGCGCGCGCAGTTTGCCGGGCGGGTGCTGCTGGTGGCGGGCAATCATGAGTATTACGGTGGCCACCTGGAGCACACCCTGCGCAAAATGCTCGACGCCAGCGACGACCGAGTGCAGGTGCTCGAGCGCGACGCCGTGGTGATCGACGGCGTGCGCTTTCTCGGGGCGACGGGCTGGACGGATTTCGCGGCGCGGGGCGATGCGCTCAGCGCCAAACGCGAGGCGCTGCTGTGCATGAACGACTATGCGCGCATCCGCACCGCGGGCTATCGGCGTATCCATCCCATGGACGTGCAAGCCGTCAGCGCTCTCACCCACGTCTGGCTGCAGGAGAAGCTGGCCGAGCCCTTTGCCGGCAAAACGGTGGTGATCACCCATCACACCCCCAGCCTGCGCTGTCTCACGGGGTCTCCCACCCCGCTGGACGCGGCCTACGCCAACGCCTGGGACGACCTGCTGCGGCCGCCGGTGGCGCTGTGGGTGCATGGCCACACGCATGATCCGATGGATCATCACCTCGGCAGCGTGCGCGTGGTGAACAATCCTCGCGGGTATCCAGGCGAGCCACTGGGCGCGCCGTTCGAGCCGTCCAAGATCATCGAGATCGCATCATGAACAACAACAAAAATCGGGCGCGTCAGACCGCGCCCATCTCCGAACTGCGCCTGGTGTACGACGCGTGGCTGCAAACCCCCGCGCCAGATTTTAATGGGGCGTTGCGGGTGGTGGCGGGCGAGCGCATCCGCGAGGCGCTGCGCCAGACGGTGGAACGCGCCGGGGTGCAGCAGGCTCTGCCTGAATTTCTGGCGCACTGGAAGGCGGGACGTCCGGTGTGGATCTGGAGCGATCTGCATCTGGGCCATGAGGCCATCCTGCGCCATGCCCAGCGTCCGTTCGGTAGCGCGCAGCACATGCAACAGGGGTTGCGGGACAAAGCGTTAAGCATCGGCATCACCCCGACGGACTGGCTGGTGTGTCTGGGCGATCTCAGCTTCGTCGGTGATGCCGAGGTGCGTGCCTGGTTGCGTGACATCCCGGGGCGCAAGCTGCTCATCCTGGGCAATCATGATGTGGACGGCCGCCAGAACAAGAATCCTCTGCGTTGGGGTATGGATGTGGTGACGGATTGCCTGGAACTTCCCGCAGGCCCGCATCAGCGCCTATGGCTGACGCACTACCCCATTGGGGCCGCGCATGTGCCGGACGGGGTGATCAACGTCCACGGCCACATCCACCAGCGCGTGATCGACGGCGGTCGGCATCTGAATGTGTGCGTGGAGCACACGGGGTATGGGCCAGTGCTGTTGCAGGACGGACTCGACCGGCCACACCGCACAGCGCAAGATGCCGCTGGGGGGTGAGCACCCAGGCTCGACAGAGTCGACGCCCCGCTCTATCTTCGATACGGAAACGTCACGAAGATAGAGTGCGCGCCCCTGTTGCGAGGATCCTCCCAACGGCCGGCGATCTGCGAGCTGAAACCGCTGCTTGCCTCCTGCCTCACGCCGACCCGGCGCGCAACGAGGCTACTGGGGTGTGATCGGACGGTGATGCGGCCCCCTCGAGACTGTCCAGAAACTTCTGCGCGACTTCAGCCTTGGCGCGCGCTTCAGCTAGGTCCGCGCTATAGAGAGGTGGCTCGATTCCTTTGAACACGCGGCAGCGATGGCTTAAGTGGATCGGCTGCAGGTTCGTGTGCCGTGGTGCAGGGTTATCCCCGGCGGCGGTGTGAAGTCATTCACTGGATGACTTCACCTTGCGACGAACGCAAGCCGCGGGGGGTAACCCGTGTTCGGGCTGCTCAGGCTGCCAGCCTGGATGTCGGCAGGGTAGCGTAGTAGGCCTCCTCGGGGGTGCGGCCGCCGTGGGCGCTGTGCGGCCGGCGGGTGTTGTAGAAGTCGATGTAGGTCGCCAGGCCGGCGCGCACGGCGCTGACCGTCTCGTAGGCCTTGAGGTAGACGTCCTCGTACTTGATGCTCTTCCACAGCCGCTCGACGAACACGTTGTCGCGCCAGCAGCCGCGGCCGTCCATGCTGATGGCGATGCCGTGGCGGCGCAGCGTGTCGGTGAACTCCA
>JAKBCY010000194.1 GCA_021807445.1 Pseudomonadota bacterium | reverse complement strand
GCCGAGCTGCATCGCCAGCGAGCTGGCGATGCAGCTCGAACACCTTCACCCACCACCGAGATCAACTAACCTTGCAACCCGGGGCTTCCTCTTTATGAATGGCACGGCAGAAGGGGGCAGGTCAGATAGGCCGAGGTCATCGGTGCCATTTCCGCCAGCGCGGCGCGAGACTTGGCCGATGTAACGCGGGTGCGAGCGGGCATCATGCGCGCGCTCCTAGCGAGTAGCGTGCAACGCGATGCTCGCGACCGACATCGGTTGCCTCGCGTACCCAGGTCGTCAGGATCAGCTCACCTGATTTGCGCAGCTCCTCAACGCGGCCAGCGGGGTGGAGAACGTCGAGCTCGCGTCGAGCCTGAAGGGTGGTTAGCGGCCGTCCGGCTTGCAGCCACGCAAGAATGCGGGCACGTTGCGCGGCGCTTGTGTTGGAGTGGTCTTCGCCATTACCATTGCTTTGCCGTCCGTTCTGTTTTGCCCTGGCGCCGCGTACTTGTCCCGAGTTCGCGGCGTCGTCATTTCCGGCGCTCACTGGGCGCCTCCCAATAGCTTGATGAGGTCGGCGCCGGCTACGACTGTTGTCCGTTCGCCAATCTTGCGGGTTTGCAATCGACCTGCAGCGATCTGCTCAAACAGCCAAGTTTTTCCGGCGGGCACCAAACCGCGCCGCTGCGGCGTGCTGTAGGTATCGACCAGTCTGTACCAAGCGCCTGGTTCGATCGTTCGGGTTTCCATTTCTGCTTTCTCCGGTTGTTCCCGTTCCGCTTGTGTTCGCTGCGGAGCGTTGGAGAAAGACTAGAAAATGGGCATTTCGCCCGAATCAAACCCGGAGCAAAGATTGAGTTTTTATGCGGCTCCCGGGCCGATTGCCCGGAGCAAATCACGGAGCAAAGCCCGGAGCAATATCGCCGAAGGGTGTCATGGTTGCCTTCCATTTGGCCTCCCATGGCTTGAGCAGATTCTCAGTGCGAAACGCCGTGCTGAGCCTGCTTCGGTCTATTCCATTTTTCACGAGGTTCTCCGCGATGCAGACCGGGTCGAACAGATTCTGAGCGCCCCGACCCTTACCGGTGTTGCCCTTGATCGCGCCTTGCGCGATGGTGCTGCGTTTGTCGCTCAGCATCTGTTTCCACGTCTGGTGATTCGCAAAAACGAAAGAGAAGGCCTGCAGGACTTCGGTGGTCTTCAGAGGCAGCGTCGATTCCTCATCACCTGGCGCTGATTTCTGGACCGTGGGCTCGGCCAGTAAACGCGATTGCATCAGCGCAGGCCAGTGCACTGCGACCCATACCCGCAAATCTACCGTGTCTACACCCAGGCGCTGCGTTATCGCATCATCGGGCATGTCCGTAGTCACTTCAACAGGCGCGCCCACGATGTCAAAAGTGCGCATGCGCAAATTCCCATTGCGCGCCGCGTGGAGCATCGCTTGCTCGAATCGGTGAGCGAGCATTCTGTCTGCCTTTTCCTTGCCATTCAAGACGGCAAGCTCCAGCGCGAAATGGTCTGCCCACCCGAAAATCGACGTGCGCATCGGCTTTCCCGCCATGCTGTCGAGTTTTGCGCGGGCGTCTTGGAACCATGTCGGGGTGAAGACTTCCGGCTGCACCGTATAGCCCCTAGCCTCGCTGGCGATGCGTGCAGCCTCGCACATAACAACCCAGTTTTTGAACCCACCGGCGGCCCGTATGCGCTCTGCTGCTTGGCGCTGCGCTTCAATCTGCGCCTCAGAGAAACCCAGTTCGCGCATTGTTGCGATGGCTCCGGATGTCAGAGCGTCGCCTTGTTCGTCGGGCTTCCTCTGCTTTGTCATGGTTTGCGTCCTTCACGCCGGCGAGCCGGGCAAACTTGTTCAGCCGCGGTGCACACCCAGCTTCAAGCCAGTGGCCTGCATGACGGCCAGCAACGTCTTGATGGTTGGATTGCCCTTGGGCGACAGCGCGCGGTACAGGCTCTCGCGCTGAATACCGGCGGCCTTAGCCACCTGTGTCATGCCACGGGCCTCTGCCACCCGGCGCAGAGCTGTGAGGAGTGTCTCGCGGCCACCGGGCTGGTCGACCTCTTCGAACGCTGCTTCCAGGTATTCGCTGGCGAAGTCCGGGTCGTCGCGCAGCATCTCCACGATGGCCTCGTCATGCGGACGGCTGGTGGTGGTCTTGCTCATGATGTGCTCCTGCTTTTCCAGTCTTTCCAGTAATCCCGTGCTGCAACGACGTCGGCCTGCTGGGTCCGCTTGTCGCCGCCCATCAGCAGCAGCACCAGCGACGCGCCCGCTTGGGCGTAATACACGCGGTAGCCAGGTCCCCAGTCGATCCGCAACTCCCACACGCCTTCGCCTACGGGCTTGCAGTCGCCAAAGTTGCCGTTTTCCGCCACACGATCCAATCGCACCACGATGCGCGCGCGGGCATGTCGGTCGGCCAGCTTTGACAGCCAGCCGGCGAACGGGTCGAGCCCGTCGGCCGTGACGTAATGCTCAAGCTCGAAGACGGGCATGCGTGAATTATAGGTTACGGATTGAAGGTGTCTTGCCCAGGCGAACCGAGGCGCTCAATGTCTGGTCGCCTCGGTTACAGGCGGCCATTTACCTGTTGATGCCAGCCCGCCAAGCTTGCAAGTCCACCACGTTCGACCGCAGTTGATAGGGCGGAATATTCAGCTCGGCCAGGCGCCGCAGCTTCCATTCCGGCAGCGGTTCGAGCCTTGTGGGCCGATGTATAGATGCAATCAATTTGTGATATTCGACGTACTCCCGCTTGAAATCCTCCGAGCGTCTCTGCTGCTCCTCGCATGATGCGTTCACCCACACGTCAAACCGGATTGCTGACACCTTCCGAACTCTGATAGTCCCAGGCGCTTCCGTACGGTCACATTTGGTCGCCAGCGTTCCATCTGGCAACCACGTCACAGACGTGGTGCGGCCGTTGGCCGGTCCGGGAAAATGCCACTGCTTGACGATCCCGGCTGCGACTAGCGCGTCGGCCGCACCTTCGTAAATGTCCCCCCCGCTTAGAACGTCTCGAAATACGCCGGAAGCAACTGGCTGGCGCCGACTGTCACTCGGATCTTTCGGCCAATTTGGGAATTCGATGTAGGCGAGGAATCGGACTTTGTTTCGGCGAATGCAGACCGTATACCCGCGCGGGTCCAGCGTAATGATCTCCTTTTTCGGTGCACCTGGTTCACCCGGAAAGGCGGCGCGAAGCCCGATCCCGAAGCATTGAATCTGCGCCTTCGTGCCCTCAATCAAATCGCCCCAATCAAATTGTTCATATCGCAGCGGCTGCACCGTAACATCGTCGATAGCTTCCATTTGGCCCTCCTATGGCTCGTTGGGAGTCAGGGCGCCCCGGTGTTGTTGCACCAGGAGCGCCCGCTTTGCCTGAGACCGTCAGGCGGCGGATTTCAGGGAAAAATCCCCTGAACGTAATGCAAGATAAAGGTCGCGTAGGCGCAGAGTCATGCTGCGCTCACACTCTTAATGGGCACGATCGTGGCACCTGATTCGTTCGCCAGGCCATCGATCAGATCCGCCCAGTCCTGCATGACTTGCCTGCGCTCTTCCATGTAGGCGGCCTGGTTGTAGCTGGCCCGGACCTGGTTGCGCTCGGCGTGCGATAGCTGACGCTCGATCACATCCGACCTGTACCCCAGCTCATTGAGCAGCGTCGAGGCAGTTGCACGAAACCCGTGTGGTGAGAATTGCTCGACGCCGATGCGCTCGATTGCGCGATTGAGTGTGGTCGAGGCCATGAAGGTGTTGGGCCTGCGCACGTTCGGGAAAAGATGCTCCCGCATGCCGGTGAAAGTGTGCAGTTCACGCATCAGCGTCAGGGCTTGCGTGGACAGCGGCACGATGTGCATCTCCCGCTTCTTCATGCGCTCTGCAGGTATGCGCCACTCGGCGCGGTCGATGTCAATTTCCTCCCACCTGGCCCCGCGAAGTTCCCCAGGGCGCACAAACGTCAGCAGCAGCAGTTCCATGGCAATGTGCGTGATGCGGCTGCCGGTATCGGCTGCAAGTCTGCGCACCAGCTCGGCGATTTCGCTGCGGTCGAGCGGGCGGTGATGCTTCACCTTCGGGCGCTTGACGGCACCCTTCAACGCGGCGGCAGGGTCGGCGTCGGCGCGAAGCGTGGCCACGGCATAGCGAAAGATCGACGACAACCACTGGCGCACAGCAACTGCAACAGTCGGCGCGCCGCGCTGGTCGATGCGCTGGATGATCTCCAACAGATGCATGGGCGTGATTGAGCGCATCGGCAGCGGCCCGATGTAGGGAAAAAGGTCGCCGCGAAAGGCGCACTCGATCTTGTCCACATACTTCGGCGCGAACTCGGGCCGTTGCTTGTCCAGCCATTCCAGGGCCACAGCCTCGAACGTGTTGCGGTTCTGCGCCTGCTGCGCGACAGATTGCGCCTTGCGTTGGTGGGCAGGATGGATGCCCTCGCGCACCAGCTTGCGAGCCTCGTTGCGTCTCTCGCGCGCCACTTCCAGGCTCACATGATCCGGGTGTCTCTTGTCGGTCATGTACTCACCCAGCGCAAAGACGTTCTCTTTGCAGGCGATGCGATAGCGGTAACGCCAGAGCTTCGAGCCACTCGGGCGAACTTCCAGGTACAGGCCTTGTGCGTCGGCCAGCTTGTAGGGCTTTGCCGTGGCCTTGGCGCCCCTTGCTGCGGTATCTGTCAGTGCCATGATGCGGGTATCGGTTGGTTGATACCCGCAACGATACCCGCTTTTTCTGCGGATGGCAACGAACCACAACGAACTTGTTCGGCGTTCAAATCCTTGTATTTCATAGACTTACGTATGTCTAGCGGCTGCCATTGAACCCCGGCGAACAACAATGTAGGTGACGCTTCAACTCCTACATCGCGCTGGCCGTTGCCGATCGGCTGGGAGGGGCGCAGGCGGTGTCGCTCGTGGCCGTGCTCATCGCCTTCGGCGTGCCACTGTGCAATGCCGCGGCGGTGTGGCCGCTG
>JAKBCY010000193.1 GCA_021807445.1 Pseudomonadota bacterium | reverse complement strand
ACCTACGGCGCGACGATTCAATATTTCAACGTCAATGGCACGTCAGCGGAGAACGGCGCGCTGACGCCAGGGTCGAACGTGCAGAGCAATGGCGTCGTCTGGGAACTTGACTGGAATCCGTTCGGGCAGAGCTGGGTCAATCCTGAAAAGAATCTCCGGCTGGGGCTTCAGTACACGACGTACAACAAGCTCAATGGAACCAGCCAAGGTGCAAGCGGCAACAATAGCCTGTTCCTTTACATGTGGCTCGCCATCTGACGCCAGTCCGGCCATTCCTGGGCGTCCTCGTGAAAATCAATCGAATTTCCAACAAAATTCGTTGTAAAAAGAGGACGCCCATAGTGACAAAATTGCTGTTGCGGCGCACCATTTCGATGGCAGCAGTCACGCGGCCAGCGACATGTATGCCATCTTGGAGCATATCCGGACCGCGATCTGACTGCCGATGACCGTTCACACCATCGATCAAGGAAAGCAATCATGTCAGCCCCAACCAACGGCCTGTATTTTGCACAGGCCTTTCACCACGGAGAGCCCGATCACCGCAGCTACGTCATTTCCATCGGCAGCTGGGAGCGAGTCGAAGCGCTTGCGCGCGCCGAACACGCCAAGCATGGCGGGGAATACGGGGTGGCGATCTACCAGGTCGTGCCCGATGACGCAGTGCAGGAACATCCGCGATTGGTTGCGTATTTCGGATCCGCCATGGGCGAACGGTGGACCGCAGGACAACAGACACAAGACATGACCGCCTGATCGCCGCATGCCGCTGCGCAGACCGACCAAGCCCTTGGGCTCTGGTCGGTTTTTTTCGTGGGGAGATCAGGCCCCTGAGCCCCGACATCGCTGACTCCGAGGTGCGTGAGAGTCGGGCGGCGCCACGTCACGCCTTGCTGTGCCGCCTTCGCAAGACGCCACTGCATTGCAGCAAGCGCGTCGCCACGCGTTGGTAGACACCAAAAACCATGACGGGCCCCGCGCAACCCGCTGGCAAGCGCTCGCGCGTGCGGCCACGCCTTCCGGCCGCGCACCGCATTGGAGGCGTCAGCTCCGCTGTCTACAGGCGGGGTCAATTTCCCCAGCCGTCGCAGTGCGCGTGCCTAACAGCTTACAGTGCCCATCAAACTGCTCCAGACCGATCGCATAGAGTCTCCTGCGCACGTTCGTGGCGGCAACGCCAAGAAAGACCGCAATCGTTGCGTTTTGCTACATGGCAAAGAAGATCCCCAACACGATATCCTGTGGCCCCCTGGGCGCTCACCGCATCGCCATGTCGACGACCACAGTTCAAAAGCATTGTCTTGAGACCCCTCTGCTGAAATGGGCCTCGGCGCTCGGTTGGGCTGGAGTCTTGCCCTTTGTCGTCCTGCTCGCTTTGGGGTGGTCCGGCCCGCAGGACGCACTCTTGCGCCCCTTTGCGCTCGGCCTGCTCAGTGCTTATGCCGCGCTGATTGCCGCCTTTTTGGGTGCAATCCATTGGGGCGTGGCGCTGGCACGCCCGCTCGAAAATTGGCGCCTGCAGCGTGCGGCGCTCCTTTGGGGCGTGACGCCCGGTCTGATCGCCCTGGGTTGCCTCGTGATGCCCCGCGCCTGGGGTTTACTGGCCCTGGCCTTGGTCATGCTTCTGGCTCGCGCGATGGACGGACTGCTATGGCCCGGTTACGCACGCGCCGCACATGTCGCAGAATGCCCCGACGCGGAGCGATGGAGCAGGCTTGCCGCCGCTTGGTTGCAATTGCGCACACGGCTCACGGCTGCGGTGGTGTTGTGTCTCGCCGCAGGCTGGGTCTCACTCCATTTCCAGGCGTCATGAGCCGATCACCAGCGGCTACGCTATCCCCTCAGACGCGACGCCGCGCCCGCACCATGTACCTGCCCTTTGCTCAACTTGACGTATTCGCCCCCGCTCCCTTCGGTGGCAACCCCCTGGCCGTTGTGTTCGATGCCGACAGCCTTCCCGCTTCCCGTATGCAGGAGATTGCGAGCTGGCTTGGTTTGTCGGAGACGACCTTCGTGATGAAGCCCGGGGGAAGCGGCGCCGATTATCGGGTGCGCATCTTCACCCCTGGCGGCGAATTGCCCTTCGCGGGGCATCCGACGTTGGGCACCTGCGCCGCTTGGCTGCTCGCTGGCGGCCAGCCGAAGCAACGGGACGCCGTGCTGCAGGAGTCACAGCTCGGCCTGGTCGCGGTGCGTCGGCTGAAGGTCCTCGCCCATCGTGCACAACGCTTGGCGTTCGCCGCACCGGACGTCACGATCGGTGCGGTCGAGCCCGACGTGCTTCACGCCATTTGTATGGCACTCGGCCTTTCGCCGCGGCAGATCCAAGCCAGCGCCTGGCTGGACAACGGCCCGCGTTGGCTTGCGCTCTGGCTCGACTCGGCCGGCACGGTGCTGACCCTTGACCCAGACCACGCAACGCTCAAGACCTTAGGGGTGAAGGTCGGGGTCTGCGGCCCTCACCCTGCACCCCACGAGGCTGCGATCGAGGTGCGCGCCTTTGCTGCGGCCACCGGCGTGCTGGAGGACCCCGTCACTGGAAGTCTCAATGCAAGCCTGGCGCAGTGGTTGATCGGCCTGGGCGCTTTACCGGCTTCCTACACGGCGGCACAAGGCACGCGCCTTGCGCGAACGGGCCGGGTCGCCATCGAGCAGGATAGGCAAGGGCAGGTATGGGTTGGCGGCGACGTCCAGGAGGTGATGCGTGGCGAAATCGCCGTCTGACACCGCAAGCCCCGACGCATGCGTGACGGGCATGACGCCCGGGCGAATTCCGGCCCCATCGCGCCCGCCGCGCCACGGACGCCGAAGCAACAGGTCGATGCCGACCCGAAGGTGCAATGGGCGATCTGCGGCCGCGCACCGAGGACGCGCCCGCGGACCGGGTTTGCGCGGGGCCTTAATATGTGGACGCGGAGCCCTCAAGGCCCGCCCGTGCCTAACCGCACATACAGCTTTGCAGGGCCATGGGATTGCAATTGCATCCAACGGCCCCGTGGGCTAAATCATGCACGCGCGGCCCCAAGCCGTGTGCGCCCCTTCACGCAATCGATGGAGTTCGAAACATGGCAACTGCAAAACCGGCCGCAGCCAAGAAGGCACCCGCCAAACCCGCGCGCGCGCCCAACCCGGCCTTCATGAAGCCATTGACGCCCAGCCCTCAGTTGGCGGCCGTTGTCGGCGCGGCCCCGCTGCCACGCACCGAGGTGGTGAAGAAGGTGTGGGCGCACATCAAAGCCGCCAATCTTCAGGATGCGGCCAACAAGCGCATGATCAACGCGGATGACAAGCTCAAAGCGGTGTTCGGCAAGCCCCAAGTCACGATGTTTGAAATGACCAAGCTGCTCAACGCGCATTTGAAGTAATGCCAAGGCGGTGGCGCCACGACCGCATAGGGCTCACCAGGCCTTACAGCGGCGACGCCGCGCCTTAAACTGGGTCTGTTGCGCGGCACCGAGCCCTTCGATGCCGCGCGTGTGGTGCTCGTGGACCAAACCACGTCCATCTTTGCTGCAATGCCTTTGTTGACGTTTGATCGACCGCGCGGCGAACTTTCCTCGCGCGCGGCTGCTCAAACCCGTCAAGCGCTGCAACAAACGAGAAATTGCAGCCGCGCTTAAAATCAACACATTGACAGCCCACGTGCGCAAGGCAGGTTTGTGATGCAAGCAGCAATGAAGAAATGGTCGGCACTGGTTGTGCTGGCGGCGATCGCGCTGGCCGGTTACCTGGCATGGAGTGCCCTTGACCGCGACCCGAAGGCTCCGGACGTGAACTTTGCCTTGCTTGACGGCAAGACGCTCACCTCCCAAGACCTGCATGGCAAAGTGGTCCTCGTCAACTTCTGGGCCACCAGTTGCACCACCTGCGTCGGCGAAATGCCCCGTATGGTGAAAACGTTCGACAAGTTTGCGCCCAAGGGGTTCGAGCTTGTGGCCGTGTCAATGAGCTATGACCGGCCGGACTACGTAAAGACCTTCGTTGCTTCTGGCCCGGCAGGTGCGTTACCGTTTCCGGTGGTGATGGATACGTCGGGCAGTATCGCCAAGTCCTTTGGTAACGTGCGCCTGACGCCGACAAGCTTCTTGATTGACAAGTCGGGCAATATTGTCAAACAGTACGTAGGCCCACCGAATTTCAACGAACTGCACGCTCTGATCGGGCAGCTACTGGCCCAGCGCGCCTGAATTTGGGGATGCCCCGAGTTGCGCTTGTGCAATCAGATGGCGCCCTGCCCACGCCGTTGAGACTTTGCGTGGAGCCGATGCATCAGACTTGCTCGATCATGCACAACCATGATCGAAGCTGATTTCGCCCCCCGTCGCGATTGGTTTCACGCGCCTGGCGACATGCGCCAGAGCCCGCCTCTGCACAGGCCGGTGCCACAGAGCTTTTGGCCGGACTCTTCAGATTCACCGCAGCGTTGATGCCGCGGTCGTGCGTCGTGCTGGGCTCTGAACGTGGCATGTGGTTGGATGCGAGTTGCGCCTATCCGAACGTGCGAGCAAGGGTCGGCTCCTGCTCAAACGTCGTGTCGAAACGCAAGGGAAGAATGCTAGATGTTCAGATCTCACAGAGGGGCACTGGATTCACACGCGGTGTGAATCCAGTGCCGATTTTCGATCAGCGCTCCCTTCCTCACCGCGCTAAACGACGGGGCCCCTCGGCACAACAGATGAACATATGCCCGCGCATTCCCCTTCCTCGTCCGGCCCGATACGCAGTGTCGCCCAGGCAACGCCGTCCGTTCAGGAGGGGGTCAAGCGGGCGGTTTACGCTTGTTGTTCCGTCCTCGGCTGGATAAAATACCAGTATGCAGCACCGCAAGGTCACGCTCAAGCTGGACCCCAATGCCGCGCAGACTGCGCGGCTCGAGGCGTGGACGCGGCTGCACTGCGAGTTGACCAACGCAGCGCTCGAAGAGCGCATCGATGCCTGGCGCAAAGCGGGCAAGTCGATCAGTTACTACGACCAGCAAAACGCGCTGCCCGAGATCAAGGCCGATCGGCCTGAGTTCGTGGAGCTCG
>JAKBCY010000192.1 GCA_021807445.1 Pseudomonadota bacterium | reverse complement strand
CCGCCAAATCCGCAGCCAGCGCCGCCTCGCCCAGCGGACTGCCCAAATCGGGGCGACATTGGGCTATGTTTTGATCGGACTGCACGCGATGGCAGCGCTCTTGCACCACCACGTCATGCGCGACAACACACTGGTTTGCAGGCTTCCCGGTCATTGCCCCTGATCTTCCGGAGGCTTCACATGGATTCGAATCTCCAATGACGAAATTTCACCATCGAGCCCACCCTGAAAGTCACCGCACGGAACATATCGGATGGCTGCGCGCTGCCGTTCTGGGTGCCAATGACGGCATCATTTCCACGGCCAGCCTGATTGCCGGCGTGGCTGCAGCCCATGCAAGCCATGCCAGCATCATGACCACGGCCATCGCGGGGCTGGTAGCCGGCGCCATGTCCATGGCTGCCGGCGAGTTCGTGTCGGTCTACTCACAAGCCGATACTGAGAAAGCGGACTTGGCGCGGGAACGTGATGAACTGAAGAACAGTCCGGAATCAGAGCATCGGGAACTAACGGCCATCTACGTCCGGCGTGGCCTGGATCAGCGACTCGCGGAACAGGTCGCCAAGCAACTGATGGCGCATGATGCGCTGGGCGCGCACGCGCGCGATGAACTGGGCATCTCTGAGACGTTGAGTGCCCGCCCGCTGCAAGCTGCCATGGCGTCCGCTGGGAGCTTCGCCGTGGGTGCGGCCATGCCGCTGGCTGTGGTTCTATTGGCGCCGGAGCAGAGCCTGTTCTATTGGATCGTAGCGACGGCGATTGTCTTCCTGGCCCTGCTCGGCGCTGCCGCCGCGGCCGTGGGCGGCACGTCGCTTTTTAGAAGTGCGCTGCGCGTAGCGTTCTGGGGGATAGTTGCCATGGCGGTGACAGCGGGTGTGGGAGCCGTGTTCGGCACCGCTGTGTAGATGACGATACTGCTGCGTCAATCTCAAAGCAGCGGTTGCCGCGGGCCAAGCCGCGCGGACAGCACAGACGATCTCGCTATCCGAGAGATCGTCGCTCTTCCGGGGTCGAAGGCCACTCGCGCCAGTTGAGCCAGGGCCGGAGCACCTTGCAGCCTCGACTTGCACGGGTGAACGCGGCCGCGCGAAGCGCTGCCCAGACAAAGTTCTCCGCGAACGCATCGGTGATCCCTAAAGCCCGGCGACGACCGCTTCACATAGATTGCGGTGGGCGTGACCAACTGCGCCCAACTGCCGCTCAGGCCAACTCCCGGTCGCGCTCCCAACGTCGGCACCTCGGCCTGAACGGAAGCTCACGCCGCCAAGGCGTGAGGCCAGTGTCGACCCGTTGCAGTCGGTCGCACACATTCCGAAAAACGGTCACTCAACGCTCCAGCGCCAATGCATCCAGCGGGCTCGCCGTGCCCCCCGCCGCCACTTTGAGCACATGGGTGTAGATCATGGTGGTGCTCACATCCGAGTGACCGAGCAGTTCCTGCACCGTGCGGATGTCCGTGCCCGATTGCAGCAGATGCGTGGCGAAGGAGTGACGCAGGGTGTGCACCGACACGGGCTTGGCGATTTGCGCCGCAGCCGCGGCCAGCTTGATGGCGCGCTGCAGGCGCTCTTCATAGAGATGGTGCCGCCGCTCCACCCCCGAGCGCGGATCGACCGAAGCCCGCGGCGCCGGCCACCCAGAACCAGCCCCAGCGGCAATCCAGATTGGGATACTTCACCGCCAGCGCATCCGGCACATCCACGCCAGGCGCCCCGGCGGCACGATGGTGCTCCCACAGCGCCCGCGCCTGCGCAAGCTGCGCCCGCAGTCCGTTGCGCAGACTCTGCGGCAACATGACCACCCGGTCCTTGTCGCCCTTGCCCTGCCGCAGCATCAGAACTTGGCGTTCAAACTCCAGGTCCTTCACCCGCAGGCGCAAGCCCTCCATCAACCGCATGCCGGTACCGTACAGCAGGCGGGCCAGCAAGCCGGTCACGCCCTCGATCGCGCCCAGCAGGGCGGCCACCTCGCTTTGGGTCAAAACCGAGGGAATGCGCGGCGGACGCGACGGGCGCTGCAACTCCGTCAACCAGGGCAGATCGACCCCCAAAACATCCCGGTACAAAAACAGCAAGGCGCTCAGCGCCTGATTCTGTGTGGACACCGAAACCCGCCGCTCGTTGGCCAGCATGGACAGAAACTGCGTGACCTCCGCAGCGCCCATCTCCCGCGGATGCCGCATGCTCCCGCCCCGCCCGCTCCAGCGCACGAAAAACCGCACCCAATAGCGATAGGTCTGTTCGGTGCGCAGGCTATAGTGCCTGTAGCGCAGCACCTCGCTCACCTGATCCAGCAGACGCGGCGACTGGGGGAGATAGGTGACTGGGTTCATGGCATGGCCGGGTCTGTATGCATGAACAGTATTACGACTGCCGGCCTTGCAGTCAAGCCCCGTCCAGCCGCCTGCGCCGCCACGACGGACAGGAATCTGGGAGTGTTATGCCGTCGGATAACAGCGCATATTGGTGTTATCCGACGATCTACATTACGTTAGGGCGCTGACGATGGATATCGAGACACTACTGCAATCCCTATTGTCTGCTGGGCGCTCTGGGCAGTTCGAATCTGCCCGTTCATTGCCTGGAGCTGGCATCTACTCTGAAGTCCTACGGCTGGCGGACCGCTACCGGGGCACGCTCTTAGGTTTCTTCGCCAAACTCAACAACGAGGATCGTTGCTGTTTTGCTAAGGCCCTCGCGGTTTACGAGGACACAGTTGGTGGGCTCGGCAGTGTGACCATGCTGCACCGCCTTTTCCCTCTTTTCGCAGATACAGATCACGCAGTGTTCGATTGGGTACTGGTGAACACAAGAAGCTACTGGTATTACTCCCACGGGGCTGCGTCCTATGCCGGGTTTGAGGCTGCTCTGCGCTACCAAGAATTACGCCGAGCAGAGTCCCTAGGCAAGGAAGAAGAGCGGGCCGCAGAAGCGCGAACTAGGCGAGCTATTCGTGCCACATCGAATTTGTACAATGCAGTCCGTCGCGGCGATACAAATGCGGTGGCATCCCTTCTCGATCAAGGTGCAGATCCCAAGTCCACAACCCCCGAGGGAGTGCCGCTACATGAGTTCGCCGTCTCGGCCGGACGCATCGAAATCGCCAAGCTTCTCAAGGGCGAATTGGGCAACCAGAGTGCACCCTAACACTGCGGTCAACAGGGGCGCCCAAACAGCCGGCTTCGCCGCCTGTTTGGGCGCCCGTTACCTTCGACGTTAGGGTGCTTATGAAAACTGTTCTGCTGCACCTTGAAAGACTTCGCCGACACTACGAAGTTGCTGTACGAACTTACGACCAAGTTTCGTTTCTGGACTTATCCCACTCGTTGCGAGTATGGACGGAGTTGAAACAGCCACTCAAAGAAATCGCACCGAATTTTTCAAAATCAATTTCTTTCAAGACGGGCATTCCTGCTAAGAAGGTCTTTGCAGCGGCTCGGGGACACAAATACGTCTTCTCGTATATGCCGGGGGGTGTAAAAACTTTCGCAAGCAATGGCCAACTCGTATCTGGTCCCGGGATGGACGATCCGTCTGCGAGTTTTACTATGGGGGTGGCGGTACGAGTTACTCCGCCGCTCACTGAACTTGGAAAGTTTTGCATCGTTTCAACATCATTTGACCAACCTCTTATCAAGGCACTCGATGCCGACCAGGTTAAACGTTGCACCTATGCTGAATGGCTCGGCGCTGAAGTGGTTCGTGTCTCATATGTAAACTCACAAGGAACGCTTGAAGTTGTCGCAATCTCCAGAGAAATGATCGTCAAGCGCGTAGCAAACACCTTGGATGGTTCGCATCCCTCTGCGGCCGGTGGAGGTGAAGTTGATAATACTTTTGATGCTCCCGTTCATTACTTACTTCAGTACCAGATGGGGGGCTTGCCTCTGCCCTACTTCATCTTGCTCAAGATGGCTCAAGACATACTCGAAATCGCGGCAAAACACATTGGCGCCAGTGATGTGCCGAAAGCAACCTAAGGAAGGTGTTCAAAAAGAGCCTCTGCAACCCTGGCGCGTGGCTGCAGCGGTGGGGACAATGGAGGCATGAAGCAAGCCGACCTCGGACTGGATCTGGCCAGCCGCAAGACCCGCAAGGGCAAGTTCCTCGACGAGATGGACCGCGTGGTGCCGTGGGCGCAGTTGCTCGCGCTGATCGAGCCGCACGCGCCGCGCAAGGAGCGAGGTCGTCCGCCGTTCGGCGCCGCGGTCATGCTGCGCATCCACTTTCTTCAGCAGTGGTTCGGCCTGTCGGACATGGCGATGGAAGAAGCCTTGTTTGACGTCCCGCTGTATCGCCAATTCGCTGGTCTGGGTGGCATGAACCGGCTGCCCGACCGCGTGAGCATTCTGCGATTCCGTCACCTGCTGGAGCAGCACGATCTGGCGCCGAAGATGCTCGACGTCGTGAACGCCACGCTGGCGGCCAAGGGGCTGCTGCTCAAGGAAGGCACCGCGGTGGACGCCTCGCTGATCGCGGCGCCCAGCTCGACGAAGAACGGCACGGGAACGCGCGACCCCGAGATGCACCAGACCAAGAAGGGCAACCAGTGGTACTTCGGCATGAAGTGCCACATCGGCGTCGATGCCGACAGCGGCCTGGTCCACACGGTGGTCGGTACCTCGGCCAACGTCAACGACGTCACCCAGGCGCACGCGCTCGTGCATGGCGAGGAAGCCGATGTGTTCGCCGATGCCGGGTATCAGGGTGTCGAGAAGCGAGATGACACCCAGGACATCCGCACGCGCTGGCATGTCGCGCTGCGACCCGGACTGCGCAGGCTGCTCGACACGACCAGTCCCAAGGGTGCGATCGCCGAGGAGATGGAGCATGTCAAGGCGCGAATCCGTGCCAAGGTCGAGCAGCCGTTCCGGGTGATCAAGCGCCAGTTCGGCCACGGCAAGGTGCGGTACCGCGGGCTGGCGAAGAACACCGCGCAGTTGCACACGCTGTTCGCGCTGTCCAACCTCTGGATGGCCCGCCGACAACTGATGGCCGCGCAGGGATGAGTGCGCCCGCCGTACGCGAAAACGGCCTCCG
>JAKBCY010000191.1 GCA_021807445.1 Pseudomonadota bacterium | reverse complement strand
GGGGTTGTGCAAAGCCTGCGCGTCAAGCTTGGGGACAAGGTCAGCGAGGGCTCGGTGATTTTGGAGTTGGAGGCCGATGCGCCTGCCGCTGTGGCGCCACCTGAAACGCCCCCAACTGGCGTTGCTGCGAGCGGGCAGCCGGTCGCGGTACCCGCGCCTCAATCGATTGAGGCTGGAGCCCCGGATCATGAATGTGATCTGTTGGTCTTGGGCGCCGGGCCCGGTGGTTATTCCGCTGCGTTTCGCGCCGCCGACCTCGGACTGAAAGTCGTGCTGGTCGAGCGTTACGCAAGTTTGGGTGGAGTCTGCCTGAATGTGGGTTGCATCCCCAGCAAAGCGCTACTCCACGTGGCCGCAGTCATGGACGAGGCCGCACATTTTGCCGACTTGGGCGTAGCGTTCGGCGCACCGAACGTGGATCGAACCAAGCTTTCCGCACACAAGAGCAAGGTGGTTGGAAAGCTCACCGCGGGTTTGGGCGCGATGGCCAGAATGCGCAAGGTTTCCATATTGCGCGGCTATGGAAGTTTCGTGGATGGCCATCATGTGGCGGTGGAGCTTACCGAGGGGGGCGCGCAGGACAAGACTGGCGTGACCCAAATCGTTCGCTTCAAGCGTGCGATCATTGCCGTCGGCTCACAAGCGGTGCGCCTACCCTTTCTCCCGGATGATCCGCGCATCGTGGACTCCACGGGGGCGCTCACGCTGGCTCAGATGCCGAAGTCGATGCTGATCATTGGGGGCGGCATCATTGGGCTGGAAATGGGTACTGTGTACTCGACGTTGGGCGCGCGACTCGACGTCGTGGAAATGCTGGATGGATTGATGCCAGGGGCTGACCGCGATCTGGTGCGAGTCTGGCAAAAACTCAATGCGCGCCGTTTCGACCGCATCATGTTGAAGACGAAGACCGTGGGCGCAGAAGCCAAGCCCGATGGTGTGTGGGTGCGTTTTGAAGGAGAAGGGGCGCCTGCGGAGGCGCAGCGCTACGACCTCGTGTTGCAAGCGGTGGGCCGGGCACCCAATGGCCGAAAGATTAGCGCAGAGAGAGCTGGTGTGGCTGTGAACGAGCGAGGCTTTATCGCGGTCGATCAGCAGTTGAGGACGAACGTTTCACACATCCACGCCATTGGCGACGTCGTGGGCCAACCGATGCTGGCGCACAAGGCCGTTCATGAAGGGCACGTGGCGGCGGAAGTCTGCGCCGGTGAGCTCAAGGGCGACGAGGCGCTTGCGCGCAGCGCATTCGACGCTCGCGTGATCCCGAGCGTGGCGTACACCGATCCCGAGATCGCATGGGTCGGCCTCACCGAGGAGTCGGCACGGGCGCAGGGAGTGGCAGTGACCAAAGGTCTGTTCCCCTGGACGGCATCAGGTCGCGCGATCGCGAATGGGCGGGACGAGGGATTTACCAAGTTGCTGTTCGACGCCGGCACGCATCGGATTGTCGGCGGCGGAATCGTTGGCACCCATGCAGGCGATCTGATCGGCGAGGTTGCGCTCGCCATTGAGATGGGCGCAGACGTCGTCGACATTGGCCGCACGATCCATCCCCATCCCACACTGGGCGAATCGGTCGGCCTGGCTGCAGAGGCTGCAGAAGGTTCGTGTACGGATTTGCCGCCGGCCAAGCGCTGAGAGTGTCGTGTGACTCCGCTCTCGCCGCAGCGCATGTGGCGAGAGCGATGGGATTGTCTTCAGCGCGAGGCGTCGGTACCAGCCCTTGAATCGACGGCCTGCGGCTGCGCAGTCGCCGATTGGCTGGGCCGCGCGGTCCCGGGGGCGTTGTCAAGTGCGCTGGCGGGGGCTAAATGATCGGTTTGTGAATCGCCAACCGCCGTCGCCTGAGCCTCGGGGACGGCATCGGTAGCGCGGCTGATTAGCCGGCGCGCACCGTCGAAACGCCGCGCCCAGTAAGGGCTGTCGAGACTGCCGATCTGAACGTCTTGGCCGGGACGTGGCGCATGGATGAATTGGCCATTGCCAATGTAAATGCCCACATGCGAGAAAGCCCGACGCAAGGTATTAAAAAAGACGAGATCTCCGGGGCGTAATTGGCTCTCCGCGATCCTCTGGCCTTCACGGCTTTGCTGTGCAGCGTTATGGGGCAGAACGAGGCCGAGGGTCTGTCGGTAGACATGGCGCACGAAACCGGAGCAATCGAAGCCGGTGGATGCATGATCGCCACCATACTCGTATTTGACGCCGAGGAAGCTCAATGCGTTGATGACCAGATCTGAAGCGCGGCCGGACACCTGCCGAACCAGGCCATTCTGCGTGAGCCACTTCTGTAGCCTTTCCCTATCGCTCGGGTTTGCGTCAGAAACACGCGTGGCACCCCCGTCAGGAGCAGCCAAGGAAGGTGGTTGCGCACGTGCAGCCGCCGAACACGCCAGAATGGCCAGCGGAATAACCCATTGCAGCGCGTATCTCGATCCCTTACCCATCGTCCGCGAATGTAACTGCGACCCCATGCGCCGTCAACCTCTAGTGGTTGCAGATATTGCGGATCCGGCTTGCGTGAGGTCAGCCCTGCGCCTCGCGCTTCCGGGTCGATGGTTGCTTGCAAGGGGAGTGCCAACGATCGCGGCGGTGGAACAATAGGGTTTGAACCAACGCAACGACTTGGAGACCGATGATGTTCAAAGCCTGGGTATTGAGCAAGACCGACGACGGGTTCCACGCGCAGTTGCGTGGTGTGGATGAGCGTGAGTTGCCCGAGGGTGACGTTCTCGTTCAAGTTCAGCACTCGACCCTCAATTACAAGGACGCATTAGCACTGACGAACAAGGCACCGGTGGTTCGCAAGTGGCCGATGGTGCCTGGCATCGATGGTGCAGGGACGATTCTTGAGAGCCGTCATGCGGCCTGGAAGCCAGGGGACAGTTGGATCCTGAATGGCTGGGGGGTCGGCGAAACGCATTGGGGTTGCCTCGCAGAGCGAGCCAGCCTCAAGGGGGATTGGCTCGTGCCCCTTCCCGTGCGGTTTGACACGCGACAGGCGATGATCATCGGCACGGCAGGCTATACCGCCATGCTCTGCGTTCAGGCCATTGCGCGCCACGCTGTGAAGCCTGCTGACGGAGACGTGCTTGTCACCGGTGCCACGGGCGGCGTGGGCAGTGTGGCGGTGAGCCTTTTGTCGCGCAGAGGATACCGTGTGGTCGCGGCAACGGGTAAGCCAGATGAGGCAGCCTATCTGCACGATCTGGGCGCATCCGAGATCATCGATCGTGCCACACTGAGCGCTCCCGGAAAACCCCTTCAGAAGGAACGCTGGGCGGCCGTCGTGGACACGGCGGGCAGTCAAATCCTTGCAAACGCTTGTGCGCAGACACAGTGGGGCGGTGTGGTGTCGGCGTGCGGGTTGGCCCAAGGCATGGACTTTCCGAGTTCTATGGCTCCCTTCATTCTGCGTAATGTGACTCTGGTCGGCGTCGATAGCGTCATGCAGCCCCAGGCCGCGCGCTGCGCGGCCTGGGCAGCCCTCGCCGATGAGCTCGACGCAATTCAACTTGAGCGCATGGCCCGCGATGTGCCTCTGGACAAGGTGTTGGAGGCCGCAGCCAGCATCATGGCGGGCCAGTCCCGCGGGCGCATGGTGGTGACCATCTGAGTCTCGCGGGGTGCATGCGCGCGCCAGACAATGTCGTGCACATGCCCGCCCAAGTGCGGGATAGCGTCACCCGCATAGCCGGGGCCCGGGTCAGCAGGGAGTCAGGCGTCGTGCCTAACGTGAGCGGCTATTACAACGAGGAGACTAAACATGCAATACGATGAATACCACCATCGCTCGATTGCTCAACCCGAGGTTTTCTGGGCCGAACAAGCAGCGTTGATTGACTGGCATCGTCCTTGGAGCCAGGTCTTGGACGGCAACCGACGTCCGTTTGCGGGCTGGTTTTCAGGTGCATTGATCAACCTGTGCCACAACGCGGTTGATCGTCACTTGCCCGCGCGTGCCAGCCAGCCTGCCTTGGTCTGGGAGTCGACGGAAGTGGGGCAAAGCCGGACCCTCACCTACGCGCAACTGCACGCCGAGGTGCAGCGCATGGCAGCCATCCTGCGTGGGCACGGCGTAGAGCAGGGCGACCGCGTGCTCATTTACATGCCGATGATCCCCGAGGCGGTGTTCGCGATGTTGGCCTGCGTGCGGCTGGGTGCGATTCACTCCGTCGTTTTCGGGGGATTCGCGGCGCTGAGTCTGGCGACACGCATCGACGATGCGCGCCCCAAACTGATTGTCAGTAGCGACGCTGGCTCCCGCGCGGGCCGTGTTGTTCCTTATAAGCCATTGCTCGACGAAGCCATCGGACGTGCGATCCATAAACCCGAGAAAGTGTTGATGGTCGATCGCGGCCTTTATGCCTATGAGCCGGTACCAGGCCGCGATCTCGATTACGCCGCTGCATGCGCGGTGGTGGGCGATACGCCAGTGCCATGCGTGTGGGTCGATGCAGCGCATCCGAGTTATATCCTCTATACGTCGGGCACCACGGGCAAGCCGAAGGGTGTTCAGCGCGACACCGGTGGCCACGCAGTGGCGCTGGCTGCATCCATGCGCGACATTTTCTGCGGTGATCCGGGCGGTGTCTTTTTCAGCACCAGTGATATCGGCTGGGTGGTGGGGCATAGCTATATCGTCTACGGGCCGCTGCTGCGCGGCATGACGACGCTTATGTATGAAGGCACACCACTGCGCCCCGATGCGGGAGTCTTCTGGAGCCTCGTCGAGAGACACCGCGTCAATGTGATGTTTTCGTCGCCTACTGCGCTGCGCGTGCTCAAGAAATACGATCCCGAGTTCATGCGCAAATACGACCTGTCGTCGCTTCAGCGTCTTTTTCTTGCTGGCGAGCCCCTCGACGAGCCAACATCGACTTGGGCGTCGCAAGCGTTGGGCAAGCCGGTTGTCGACAACTACTGGCAGACCGAGACGGGTTGGCCCATCCTGGGCATCGCCAACGGGGTTGAAGCGTTGCCCCCCAAGCTTGGCTCGCCTGGCGTGGCCATGCCGGGTTATGACGTGCAGATTCTGCACGAGGTGACGGGTGAGCCTGTTGCGCCCGGCGAGAAGGGCGTGGTAGCCATACGCTGGCCGCTTCCGCCTGGCTGCATGCAAACG
>JAKBCY010000190.1 GCA_021807445.1 Pseudomonadota bacterium | reverse complement strand
ATGATCGATGCGCAAGACACCCATTTGTGCCCCGCGCCGGCTGCCGGCTGATTCCACCGTTTCGCATGATGCGTTGAACACTTGCATAAACGACAGAGGACCGCTGGCGTGCGAATGTGTACTCCCCACCAAACTGCCAGCTGGGCGAATGCGGCTAAAGTCATAGCCCACGCCCCCACCGCGGCGCATGGTCTCGGCCGCTTGCGCCAGCGCCTTGTAAATGCCGGGCTTGCCGTCCACGTCGTCCGAAACCGAGTCGCCCACGGGCTGCACGAAGCAGTTGATCAGGGTGGCCCGAATATCCGTGCCGGCCGCTGACATGATGCGTCCGGCCGGGACGAAGCCCATCTGCAGCGTCTGCAAGAATTCAGTCTCCCGCTCTGCCGGGTTCGCCTCGACTGCGGCCAACGCGCGAGCAACGCGGGCGTGGATGTCAGTCGCGGTACGCTCCTCGCTTTTTGCGTATTTTTCCGCGAGAACATCCAGACTTATGGTTTGCGGCTCCATGCCATACTCCTTCGATTGTGCGAGAACAGATCTATCAAGGCCATACCCATGCATGGTTATAGCGCGTCTTCGTTCCGAACGGAGTCGATATCGGTCAATCCGAGAACAGACTGCGTCTCATCCGTTGGCAATGCCTCCACGCTGCGCAGTTGCCGGTGCATAGCACGGGTTCGCGTTTCGGCTGCGCCTATCGTATTGCTCGCTTCGTCCAGTTTTTTGCGCGCCTTCGCCAGTACCTCACCAAACTTGGCGAATTCGGTCTTGACGGCCCCCAAGACTTTCCAGACTTCGGTCGATCGTTGCTCCAGCGCCAAGGTACGAAATCCCATTTGGAGGCTATTGAGCAAAGCCAGAAGCGTCGTGGGACCTGCAAGCATCACGCGATGCTCGCGCTGCATGGCTTCCACCAGTCCGGGGCGCCGCAGCGCCTCCGCGTAAAGTCCCTCAGTCGGCAGGAACAGAATGCCAAAGTCACTCGTGTAAGGTGCAGCGATGTACTTGGCATGGATCGTCTTGGCTTCCTCACGCAAGCGTAGCTCCAGCGCTTTGGATGCAACATCTGCTGAAACCTTGTCCGCACGGTCTTGTGCTTCGAGAAGCCTCTCGTAATCCTCGCGAGGGAATTTGGCGTCAATAGGCAACCACAGCGGTCCATCACCCCGCCCGGGAAGTCGAATGGCGAACTCAACGCGTGCGCCGCTTCCCGGTACGGTTTCCACATTCACGCCATATTGCTCCGGGGTAAAAACTTGCTCAATCAGCCCGGCAAGCTGAATTTCCCCGAAGACCCCGCGCGATTTCACATTGGAAAATACCCGCTTTAGATCGCCCACGCCTTGCGCCAAGCTTTGCATCTCACCCAAACCGCGGTGCACAAGCTCCAGCCGCTCGGCCACCTGCTTGAAACTCTCCCCAAGGCGCTGCTCCAGCGTGGCATGAAGTTTTTCGTCCACGGTCAGGCGCATCTGTTCAAGTTTTTTCTCGTTGTCCGCCTGCAGTTCACGCAAACGCAAATCCACCGTGCTGCGCACTTCCTCGAGCTTCTGGTCGGCGCTCTGGCGCGATTCGCCAAGCCGCTGATCCGTCGTTTGGCGCAGCGCGTCCAACCGCTGCGCCAGCTGTGCCTGCAGGGACTGAAGGCTCTGCACGTTCGTCTGGGTCAGGTGGCCCACCTGCTGGACTAGCGTGTCACCCACAGATTTTTGCAAACTCTGCAGTTGCACAGCCACGGTGTCGAGCTGGGTGTTTTGGGTGCGCGTGCTCTCTGCCTGCTGGTTGAGAAGCATCTGCTGAAACAGCGAGAGCTGCGCGGCCTGCTCGGTCCGCAGGCTTTGGGTCGCGGTCTGTACCGCGCCGCGAAGCTCGCGCTCCAAACGCTCAAGCGGGCCTGCGAGCTCCTGCGACAGGCTCTGCCGCCCCACGGTTTGTTCGCGCTGTTGCACGATCAGCACCCAGCCTAACGCGACGTTGACGACCAAAAGGGCAACGATAAAAAGAAGCAACAACAATGCCTCGGCAGACATGGATTGCGCGCGTGTGTCAGACCTTGAAAGGTGTGAGAGGGGGTTTTCCCTGCAACACAGCGATCAAATTGTCGACGGCCAATGCCACCATCGCGCGGCGCGTTGGCACGCTGCTGCTGGCGATATGGGGCGTGAGCACCACGCGGGGCGCGGCCAGTAGCGCTGGATTGACGCAGGGCTCACCCTCAAAGACATCCAGTCCGACTGCCCCCAAATGCCCCCGCTGCAACGCCCGCACGAGCGCCTCCTCATCAACGACGCCTCCTCGTGCAACGTTGACAAGGGTGGCCCCTTGCCGCATCGCTGCAATCTCTTGCTCGCCAATCAGGTGACGCGCCGTTGGAGAATAGGGCAATGCCAGCAGTACGTGATCACTTTCGCGCAGTAGATCATCAAGACTGCAGTAGGCGGCGCGACATTCGTGCTCAGTTGCCGAAGGAAGCGGCTTGCGGTTGTGGTAGAGCACCCTCATCCCGAAACCGAATGCAGCCCGACGTGCAATGGCTTGGCCGATGCGCCCCATACCAACAATGCCCAGCGTGGCCCCATGCACGTCGCTGCCAGCGAACAGGTCATAACTCCATTTATGCCACATCCCAGCGCGCAAATAACGCTCCGCGTCACCGATTTGGCGCGCAGCTGCAAGCAATAAAGCAAAGCCGAAGTCAGCCGTCGTTTCGGTCAGCACGTCCGGCGCGTGGGTGACAATCACACCGTGCGCCGCACAGGCATCGAGGTCGATATGATCGACCCCCACCGTCATCGTGCTGATCACACGAAGGTCGGGACACGCATCAAGCAACGTCGCATCGATGCGCTCGCTATTGGTGATGAACGCCCCGTGCTTGTCGCGCAGCCGCGCGCGCAGAACCTCGGGCGGGTCGATACGGTCGTCTTGTGTGTACTCAACGTCGGCCACGGACTGCAGCCGTGCCACGATATCGGGAAACACAGCGCGCGCGACCAGCACTCGGGCACGAGTGCCTTGCCCAAGGCCGCTCGGAGCGTTGGGTACGTCAAGGTGCTGTTCAGTCATTGTTGCCAAGTAGGGATTGAAAGCGGGGCCCGCCAATCACGACACCGTGCCAAGCCACAGCAGAAACGCTCGGCGCTAGCCATCGGCGGTGGAGTTGTGCGCCCGTTCGCGCGCTGGGAAGCCTCGGGGCCGTATGCTGGCGCTTGGCTCCTCATGCGCCTCTCCCTGGTGCTTCCACGCACGCGAATCCAGAACGGCCTTTTGTCCGGTATGTTGCCATGAGCGAGATGATAGAGGCGCGACTGTGCTCAACCGCCCTCCGGTTCGGTCTCGGGAAGCATAGCCTCAGGGGGAATCTGGAACACCTCGCGTAGATAGGTGACATAGGCAGGGTCAAACACCTGATTCTTACCTGGCGAGTCGCTAATCTTGGCCACCGGCTGATCATTGCAGCGCGTCATCTTGATGACCATCTGTGCGGCCGGGTACCCCAGATCATGCGTGAGATTCGTGCCAATGCCGAATGCCAGTTGCGCGCTGTCGTGGAATCGGCAGTACAACTGCACGACCTTTTCGACCGTCAGTGCGTCACTGAAGATCAAGGTTTTGGTCAGCGGATCGATGCGATGCTTCCGATAGTGCTCAATGACCGCCACAGCCCATGCGATGGGGTCGCCCGAATCGTGCCGAGCGCCGTCGAACAGCTTGCAGAAGTACAAATCAAAATCACGAAGGAAGGCTTGCAAGCCGTATGCGTCGGACAACGCGACGCCAAGATCACCCCGGTACTCATGGGCCCAGGTTTCCAGGGCAAACGTCTGGCTATCGCGCAAGCGCGGACCCAGTGCTTGGCAAGCCTGAAGGTACTCATGCGCCATTGTGCCCAGTGGCGTCAGTCCCAGGCGCATCGCCAACATCACGTTGCTGGTTCCAGCAAGCTGCGAACCGAGCCCGACCTTGAGTCGGCCAAGCGCTTCCTCATGCCAGATCCTGGAGTAGCGTCTGCGAGTGCCATAGTCCGCAATGCGAACACCATCAAGTCCCGGCGCCTGCAGTGCACAGATCTTGTCGCTCAGGCGCTGGCGCCCCGCAGCGAAATCAGGCGCTGGATTCATCCCACGGTAATACACCTCCTCCATGATGGCCAACAGCGGCACCTCAAATAGGATCGTATGCAACCACGGCCCGTTGATACGCAGATCAATTCCGCCTGTTGGATGCCCCGTGGCATCGACCGCTGGCTGCAGGCTTACAGCACGCGAGTTGAGGTGAAACAGGCCGAGAAAGTCAATAAAGTCGCTTTTGAGGAAACGCAAGCTGCGAAGATAGTCAAGCTCCTCGTCACGGAAACGCAGACTGCACAGATGTGCGATCTCATCACGGATGGCCTCAATATGCGGGGCGAGCAAAACGCCCGGCGTGCGGCAGGTAAATCGATACTCCACCTGCGCGGACGGGAAATGATGCAGGGCTACCTGCATCATCGTGAATTTGTAAAGGTCGGTGTCGAGCAAGGACTCGATGATCATCGCGGTGAACCCGGTTTGTGTAATTGACGAGATGGCGAGTGTCGCACCGCGGCGTGCCGGCGCCCGGCAGCACATGCCGTGCAACCCAAAGCATTGCGCGTCCGGCGATTCTCGGTCAATCGCCTCCTGACCCTCCCAGCGCCGAGCAGCGGACGCACCGGTGCACCGTTCATCGAACCGCGCCGGCACCAATTATGTATGAACTCTCCCACCGCTAAACGCATGGCGTTGTCGCGGGGGGGTTCGCGGGTCACAGACCTGGACTTGCCACGTTGCCGTGGCAGAGGTTTGGGTCTCGCCGCCACGCCCGTTCCAGGCGTGTGTTGCGTCGCGATGGCGTCGATGAGCACCACCAACGCGCTGTTGCGGTCGCGCGGCATGACGTGCCCGCAGTGCGGACAGACAGGCATGCGCTCGCTGAGCAGCTTGGGCACGATGGCCCAGCACGCCGAGCAGCGCTGCGACGGTTTGAGCTGGCGCGTATCGCTCAGGTGCAGCCGCGTACCAGCTTCTTCCGCTTTGTACGCGAGCATCGGATGCGCCATGCCGAACCCGGCCGTGAGCAGTTCCCGGTTGAGTCCGGCCTTCTGC
>JAKBCY010000021.1 GCA_021807445.1 Pseudomonadota bacterium | reverse complement strand
CAAGTTATTGATTTCGTCAAATTTTTTGGTGCCGCTTATCTGACTCGAACAGATGACCTACCGCTTACAAGGCGGTTGCTCTACCAACTGAGCTAAAGCGGCGCGATGGTGGCGCGAAATCGTCAAGATCTCGCCCACGATAGCTAAACGGGAGTTTATTTCACTCGCTTGAGGTGTGATCCAGATGGACGGGGCGGCGGCTCGGGCGGAGGTGAGTCGCCTTCCGCTGCCTGCGCTGGCGCGCCGGGCACAGCGTGCAAGTGATTTGAACCGGATGCATCAGACGGCGAAGTCGCCGTAGGCGCAGATTGTCCGTCATCACTTGCCTCCTCAGCCAACTCCGGCAAAGGAAACGCCATTCCCTGACCATTTTCACGCGCATAGATTGCCGTGACATGGCTGATCGGCACCATGATATCGCGGGCTACTCCACCAAAACGCGCCTTGAACCGCACATCCTCATTACTAATTTTCAGTCCGCCCGTGGCGCCAAAGCTGATATTGAGCACGATCTCGCCATTTTTCACGTGCTCGCGGGGCACCCTGACCTGACCATCGACATGCACGGCGATAAAAGGCGTTAAGCCATTGTCAGTGCACCATTCGTAAAGGGCACGCAACAAATAAGGCTTCGTTGAATTCGGGCTGTCAGCGGCGCTGCTCATCATTCTCGGCACAAGGCGGTTATTTGCGCATCACCTTCTCGGAAGGAGTGAGCGCTTCAATATAGGCGGGCCGCTGGAAAATACGCTCAGCATACTTTGCCAAGGGCGCAGCCGATTTGGGCAGATCGATGCCATAGTGATCAAGGCGCCATAGCAACGGCGCGATGGACACGTCAAGCATGGAAAAATCGTCGCCGAGCATGAAACGATTCTTCGTGAAAATCGGAGCGAGTTGGGTCAGACGATCGCGAATGGCAGCGCGTGCCCTTTCCATGGCCTTTTCGTTGGCTTTTGTCGCGCGCGATTCGAGCGTCGACACGTGCACAAACAGTTCCTTTTCAAAATTAAAGAGGAACAGGCGCACACGCGCTCGAGCTACCGGGTCGCCAGGCATGAGTTGCGGGTGCGGGAAGCGCTCGTCGATATATTCGTTAATGATGTTGGATTCATACAAGATGAGATCGCGCTCGACCAAGATGGGGACTTGCCCGTAGGGATTCATGACATTGACGTCCTCGGGCTTGTTGAAGAGGTCGACATCGCGAATCTCGAAATCCATGCCCTTTTCGAAAAGGACGAAGCGGCATCGCTGCGAGAAGGGGCAGGTCGTGCCAGAGTAAAGCACCATCATGAGGGGCGACTCCTGAAAAAGCGAAGGGAGTGAGAAGACTCACCCCCGGGAAAGCCAACCGAAGCGCGAAGCGACGCACCCCGGCAAGCACAGCCGGGACGTAGGATTACATTGGCACCTACTTCACGTCTTTCCAGTATTCGGACTTGAGGCGCCACATAATGAACGTGAACACGGCCAAGAACAGCAGGACGATGACGCCCAATCGCTTGCGTTCCAGTTGGTCGGGTTCGGCCATCCATTGCATGTAGGCCACAAGATCGGCAATTTGTGAATCATACCGCCTTGGCGAAATGCTGCCCGGAGTGAGCTGCTTGAATCCAACAAACGTCTTGAGCTGCAGATCGCGGTCTGCAGGATCCGGCTTGAGCGCGAACTGAGCCGCGCGCTGCCCTTGCAGGGACCAGAACGGGTTAGGCATCGCGACGCTGGGCACGACCAAATTGTTCCAACCGGTCGGCCTGCTTGTGTCACGGTAAAAGGTCAACAAGTAGGTGTAGAGAAAGTCGGCCCCGGAGCCGCGGTGCGAGGCCAGCGCGCGCTCAATCACACTGAGATCAGGCGGGGCCGCGCCAAACCACGCCTGGGCTTGCGCGGGCGTCATGGCGATGGTCATCGTGTCGCCGAGCCGTGGCGCACTGAACATGAGGTTTTTCTCGACTTGGTCGCCAGTGAGCCCGATGGAGCGAAGCTTTTCATAGCGCATGAACTCGGCAGCGTGGCAATTCAGGCAATAGTTCACAAAGAGCCTTGCGCCATTCTGCAGAGCAAGCATATTGTTGACGCGATAGGGGGCGTGGCGCAGGGGAATGCTTTGCTGCTCGGCTGCTGCGTGCGCGGACAGGCTGGCGCAGCCGAGCGCGAGGAGCAGAGTGATCCGCAGAAATGCACGATGGATAGGGGACATGGTCATGGCTCAGTGCGGGTGATAGACGAGCCGTTCGGGCACGGATCGGGACTCGCCAAGACACGTCCACCAAGGCATGAGCCAGAGAAAGCCGAAGTAAATGAACGTGCAGGTCACTGAAATCCAGTAGCCCACGGGCGATGGCTCTGAAATGCCGAAATATCCGAGCACCGTGAAGGCCAGCGCAAACACGATAAGCATCGAAAGATGCCACTTGGGACGATAGCGAATCGATTTGACTGGTGAATGATCCAGCCACGGAAGGAAAAACAGCGAGATCACTGCGCCGCCCATCACCACCACGCCCCAGAACTTCGCATCCACGGTCGCCATGGCCCAAAGAAGAAAGGCCATGGCAGCGGCAAGAAGCGCTACATGCAGTGGCTTGCGGCGAAGCCGCCACGCGCCCCACAGGGCCGCGGATGTGACTACGACCATCCAGATGTGGACCGAAGTGCTCGTGGTTGCCCGCAACATCGAATAGAAGGGCGTGAAATACCAGACCGGAGCAATGTGCGGGGGGGTTTTCACCGGATTGGCCGGGATGAAGTTGTTGTGTTCGAGGAAATAGCCGCCAAAGGTCGGTGCAAAGAACAGGACCGCGCAGAAAATCGTGAGAAACACGGACAACCCGAATAAATCATGCACCGTGTAGTAGGGGTGGAAAGGAATGCCGTCGCGCGGATTGCCGCGCGCATCCTTGTTGGCCTTGATCTCAATGCCGTCGGGGTTGTTCGATCCCACCTGGTGCAAGGCAATGATGTGCGCGCCGACGAGGCCAATGAGCAGCAACGGAATAGCGATGACGTGGAACGCGAAGAAACGGTTGAGCGTGGCATCACTGACGACGTAATCACCCCGTATCCACAGCGACAGGTCGGGCCCGACGAAAGGAATTGCCGAGAACAAATTGACGATGACCTGCGCCCCCCAGAAAGACATCTGCCCCCAGGGCAGCAAGTATCCGAAGAAAGCCTCACCCATGAGGCTCAGGAAAATCAGGCAACCGAAAATCCACACCAACTCTCGCGGCTTACGGTAAGAACCGTAGAGCAAGCCGCGAAACATGTGCATGTAGATGATGACGAAAAACGCCGAGGCACCCGTGGAGTGGATATATCGAATCAGCCAGCCCCAACTGACATCGCGCATGATGTACTCGATCGAGCCAAAAGCCAGAGCGGCATCCGGCTTGTAGTGCATCACCAGAAAAATGCCACTGACGATCTGAATCGCAAAAACCGCAATGGCCAGCGAGCCAAAGTAGTACCAGAAATTGAGGTTCTTGGGCGCGTAGTACTCAGTCAGGTGAGCTGCCCAGAGCGCAGAAAACGGAAAGCGGTCATCGACCCACTGACGAAACCCTCCGCGCTGGGTACCGTCTGGTTCTGGCGCGTCCGGCAAGGCGTGTTCAGCCATGGTTGTCTCCAATTGAGGCGCTCAGGCCTTGTACTCGCCAAGAAGGATCTTGCTGTCGTTGATGTAGTGATACAGGGGCACCGGCAGGTTGTCTGGTGCTGGCATGTTCTTGAACACGCGAGCGGCGAGATCAAACTCGGAGCCGTGGCACGGACACAGAAACCCCCCTTGCCAGTCGCTTGGTAGCGACGGTTGTGGCCCCGGCGTGAACCGATTCACCGGCGAACAGCCGAGATGGGTGCAAATGCCGATGACGACGAGGAACTCAGGCTTGATTGAGCGCCATTGGTTCTGTGCCCAAGGGGGTGTCGGAAAAGCCATCCGCTTCGAAAGCGGGTCCGCCACGAGTGACTGTGTGAGATGCAGCGAGGCAAGCATCTGCGGAGTGCGGCGAAGAAACCAGACGGGCTGCCCGCGCCACAACACAGTCATTTTCTCGCCAAGGCGAAGTTGCGAAATATCCACCTCAATCGGTCCGCCTTCAGCCCGTGCCTTTGCAGAAGGCTCCATGGACTCAACAAAGGGCACGGCCGTCGCACCACCTGCAACGCAGGTCGCAGCGCCTGCTGCAATCAACCAAGTTCGGCGTTGGGAATCCATTGTGTCGGTGTGCTCATCAAAGGGGGCATGGACCACCGGCTGCGGCACTCGCACCGTGGTGGAAACTGGAACTGCGGGACGGCCCGTCAACTTCCCGGAACGTGACCGAATTCTGGTCCCCGCGCGGCAATTTCGCATTAGGAAAACCATGTATAAGAGATCACTGATTTAGCGTTGAATCCTTGCGGTTCATCAATAAATATTATGTTGCGATGCAATATTCGATACAAATTCTGGAAAACAATTGACTCAATCGATCAATGAAAGCTCCGCGGACCGCCGACTTTCATGCGGAAGGAGGCCCCGAATTGCCTCAAGACACGCTACAGTTGGAGCTTTCGCAATCACCTTCATGCGGGAGCCTGACCATGAGCTTCATGAGTGACTTCAAGGAATTCGCCGTCAAAGGCAATGTCGTTGATTTGGCCGTTGCCGTGATCATTGGCGGTGCTTTTGGCAAGATCGTCCAGGCCCTCGTGGGTGACATCATCATGCCGGTGGTCGGAGCCATCATTGGGAAGATCGATTTCTCGAACTTTTTCATCCCACTTGGTACCGTGCCGCCCGGAACCGATATGACCCTTGCGGCGCTGAAGAAGGCCAATGTTCCCGTGCTGGCCTATGGCGACTTCATCACCATCGCCATCAATTTCATGATTCTGGCCTTTGTGATTTTCCTCATGGTCAGGCTGATCAGCAAACTCAAGCGCGCGGAGCCGCCGGCCCCGCCCGCGGCCACACCGGAAGATATCCTTCTGCTGCGCGAAATCCGCGACTCAGTCAAGCACTGAGCTCGGCGCCTTTAGCTTTGGTGTTGAGGCCAGCCAGCTTTCGGGCCAGTGTGATTGCACTGACGAGACTGGCTGGATCGGCAACGCCCAAACCGGCGATGTCGAATGCTGTGCCATGGTCAGGGCTGGTGCGAACGAAGGGAAGGCCCAACGTCACATTCACCCCCGCGTCAAGGCCGAGGTATTTGACGGGAATCAGGCCGTGGTCGTGCAACATGGCCACCACAACGTCGTAGGTGCCGGGACGCTGCGATGTGTTGCGCGCCTGCATGAACACCGTATCCGGCGGATACGGACCACTGGCCAGTATGCCTTCGGCCTGCGCCTGCGCAAGCGCCGGGGCGATGATCCGCAACTCCTCGTCGCCGAATAGGCCACCCTCGCCTGCGTGCGGATTGAGCCCCGCAACGGCAATACGCGGGCTTTGCAGCCCCCAACGCTGCAGGGCGCTGTGCGTGATGCGAATCGTCTGAAGGACACCTTCCGTGGTGATCGCATCAATGGCTTTGCGCACGCTCACGTGAATGGTCACAAGGACTGTTTTTAGCTCGTCATTGGCTAGCATCATCCGCACCGGAACGCCGCCACAAAGGTGCTGGAGCAACTCGGTATGGCCCGGAAATGGCACACCTGCAGCATGCAGGGCTTCCTTGTGAATGGGCGCCGTAACCAAGCCTGCGACCTCGCCGCGCAGCGCTACCTGTGCGCCATGGACGATAGCTGCGTGGGCAGCGGCACCTGCACGGGCATCGACTTGTCCGGGCACCAAGCCGTGCAGAGAACCCGGTGCGATGCCTGGCACCTGCAGCACGGGAATCGTGCCGGGCGGAACATGGCTGCATTGATCCAACGCGTCCATGCGCGCGATGCTCGGGCGCAGCGTGTCAGGATCGAAGTGCAAGCTTGCAGCCGCTTGCGCGATCACACGCGCATCGCCGAATACCACGCAGCCGTGTGCCGCGCCCATGGAGAAAGCCTTGACGATCACCTCCGGCCCGATGCCCGCGGGATCACCCATGGAAAGGGCCAAAGGGGCCGACGAGCACAATGTGTTCATGCTGGATTGTCGATGTCGAAAAAACGGTGATCGATACCGAAGCTGCGCTCCAGGTGCTCGCCCAAGGCCTGCACGCCATACCGTTCCGTCGCGTGGTGCCCACACGCGAGATAGGCAATACCCATCTCACGTGCGAAATGCGCAGTGGGCTCGGAAATCTCGCCGCTGATGTAGGTATTAGCCCCGACCTCATGGGCCTGTTCAATCCAGCTCTGGGCCGCTCCGGTGCACCAGGCCAGGCGCCCCACGGGCATGGTGGGGTCACCCACGAGCAGCGGCGCACGCCCCAAAGCAGTCGCCAGCGCGGCGGCCAAATCCCCCAGTGTGGAATGCGGTCCGCTGCCGACGAATGCCAGATCTTGCCTGCCGAACCGCGCCTCGGTCTGCCAGCCCATGCGGGCTGCGAGTTGCGCGTTGTTGCCCACCAGCGGGTGAGCGTCCAATGGAAGGTGGTACGCGAAGAGATTGATATTGGCTGCGAGCAAGGCTCGAAGCCGCTTTTGCTTTTGGCCCACAACCCGCGGGTCTTCGCCCCGCCAAAACCACCCATGATGCACAAGGATGACATCCGCCTGCCACGCAATCGCCTGCTCGATGAGTGCCAGGCTTGCCGTCACACCGCTCGCAATGCGTCGGACCTCGGACGCTCCCTCAACCTGCAAACCGTTTGGTCCATAATCCTCGAAACCATCGGCACGCAGAAAATCGTGCAGGTAAACCGCCAGCTGATCGCGGTTGATCGTGTTCATGAAAGGTGGCTATGCGCAGGTTGTGGTTGATTTTCGCTCAGGCAACGACTTTAGCCTTGGGCGCGGTGTTCGCGATGCAGATGCTGGCACCGCAATGGCTGGAGCATACGGCCAAGCCGGGCGTAAGCCATCAACAGTGGCAGGATCCATGCGGCCTGCCCAACGCCACGGCTGTCGGATCCTACGCCGCTGCCGCGTCGCGGGCTATGCCCGCCGTTGTTTCGGTCACCACGACACGGCTGAGCAGTCCGCGAGGCGATTCACCGCTAGAGCGGTCTTTCAACGATTCCAGGACGCGCCGACCCACGGTTGGCCTTGGTTCGGGAGTGATCGTAAGCCCGAATGGCTATGTGCTGACCAATAACCATGTAGTGGAGGGCGCCGAGGAGATCGAGGTCAAACTTGCCGATGGACGCGAAGCAGCGGCCACGGTGGTGGGTCGTGACCCGGACACGGATCTCGCTGTACTGAAAATCAATCTACGCAACCTCCCGACGCTGGCATTCGCCGACGACACGAAAGCACGGGTTGGCGACGTGGTGCTCGCAATTGGCTACCCCTTCGGCGTCGGCCAAACCGTGACGCAGGGCATCATCAGCGCCCTTGGTCGCACCCAGTTGGGCATCAACACGTTTGAGGACTTCATTCAGACAGATGCCGCCATCAACCCGGGCAATTCCGGTGGTGCGTTGGTGAACGTCCATGGCAAGTTGCTCGGTATCAATACGGCCATCTTCTCACGCTCGGGTGGCTCGCTGGGCATCGGCTTCGCAGTGCCGGCCACGCTTACGCACAATGTGATGCAGCAACTGATCGCACATGGCCGCGTTGTGCGAGGATGGATCGGTGTGGAGCCGCAGAACATCACGCCGCAGCTGGCTCAGGCCTTGAACTTGCCAGTGACGGACGGGGTTATTGCAGCCTACGTGCTGAAGGGTGGCCCTGCCGACCAGGC
This sequence comes from Pseudomonadota bacterium, assembly GCA_021807445.1. GTDB lineage: Bacteria > Pseudomonadota > Gammaproteobacteria > Burkholderiales > Burkholderiaceae_C > Thiomonas_A. The sequence goes on along the minus strand of JAKBCY010000021.1, from coordinate 13,900 downwards.
CGGCATGCGGGCGGGCAACGTGGTCCTTGATATCGGCGGCCAGCCCGTGCACAACACAGGCCAGCTGCTCAACGCTGTCGCGGGGCTCAAACCCGGCAGCACCGCAGCGACGCGCGTGCTCGCAAGCGGGCGCGAGAAGCTCTTGCGTGTCAAGATCGGAACACGCCCCCGGCTGGCAGACACCTCACCCGGGGCTGACAGCACTGCCCCGTAATGTGGGTGCAATTTACGCCGCCGTGTACCCCGAGCTCAGACTGGCTTTTCGCCGGTCACGTCGGTGGTGCGGCACCTTGACCGCCATCCTCGCCATCGCCGGGAGGCTGCGCGTACTTCCCAAGCATGCGCGAGCCAACGATGCCCACCTCGTACAGCAAGATCATGGATACGGCCAGCGACGTCTGCGAAAACACATCGGGTGGGGTAATAACGGCGGCGATTATGAAGGCCACGACGATGAAATACGCGCGCCACGCCTTGAGCTGCTCGATGGTCAATACACCAAAGCGCACCAAAAGGATGAGCACGACGGGCACCTCAAAGGCCGTCCCAAACGCCAGAAACAAGGTCAGCACGAAACTCAGGTAGGACTCGATGTCGGGTGCAGCGGTGATGACCTTCGGCGCAACGTCCTGAATGAAGGTGAACAGGCGGCCCAGCACGATGAAATAGGCGAAGGCCACACCAAGGTAGAACAACACGGTGCTGATGAAGATCAGCGGCGCGACCAAGCGCTTTTCATGCGTGTAAAGGCCCGGCGCAACGAAAGCCCAGATCTGATAAAGCACCACCGGCAACGCGACCATCAGCGCCACCAGCATCGTGAGTTTGAGCGGCACCAAGAACGGCGTGATCACACCAATGGCAATCATGGTCGAGCCATGCGGCAGATGTGCGATAAGCGGCTTGGCAAAAAAATCGAAAAGACCCGATGGCCCCGGATAGATGGCCAACACGATGAACACCACTGCCACAGACGCGATCGCCCGAATCAGCCGATCTCTCAGCTCGATCAAATGGGTCACAAAGGGCTGCTCGGCTTCCGGATCCTGGGAGTCGGACGGCTTGGGATTGGTCACTGGAGAGACATGGAGTTATGCGGTCACGCGCTTACGTGCCTGAACGCGGGCGGTGGCGGGCCACGCGTGCGGCACCAGACAGGGCGTGGGTGCGGACGCGGGCTTGACGCCGGTACCACAGCGGGAGAGCCGGGCCGGTTGATTTCTTGAGACGCTTAGGCTTGTAGCTTTCCGCAAGACCGGCTTCACCGCTGAAGGCGAGGGAGTCGGCTGAGCTTTGCGTGGCGCCTTGTAAGCCGGCTGTGGCTTCCTTCCAGGCCGAATCAAATTCCTCGCTGACGTCGCTGATATTTTTAGCTACCGTGCTATGAATGCTCTGTGCAGCGGATTCGACGGTGGCCTTCATACTGCGCAGTTCCTCGAGCTCCATCTGCCGGTTGACTTCCGATTTGACATCGGCCATGTAGCGTTGCGCACGGCCAAGCAGATTGCCAACGGTGCGCGCCACCTTCGGCAGCTTCTCCGGGCCAAGCACGATAAGCGCGACGACGCCGATGACCCCGAGCTCAGAAATGCCGATGTCGAACATGCTGGTTTGTCAGGCTGTGAATCTGGATCGGACACAAAGACTGGCAAGAAAAAAGCCGGCTAAAGGGCCGGCCCAGAGCCGCTGCGCGGAATTCAGGATTTTTCCTTGGCCTCGACGTCGATAGCGTCCTTCTTCGCGGCGCCCGACTGCCCGGCTATCTGATTGTCAGTCGAAGACGGCGTTCCGGACGCGGCATTCGCATCACCGTCGCGCATGCCTTCCTTGAAGCCCTTGACCGCTGAGCCCAAGTCGGAACCGATATTTTTCAGCTTTTTCGTGCCGAACACCATCATCACGATGACCAGAACGATCAACCAATGCCAGATACTCAATGAGCCCATTTTGATACTCCTTGGCGACTTCAGATTGTCGCGCGTTTCCAAGGGCGAGGGCCGCCCAGAACATGAATGTGCAGGTGGTAAACCTCCTGCCCGCCATTTGGCCCAGTGTTGATGACGGTCTTGAAGCCGTCACCACACCCTTGCTGCTCGGCCAACTGCGGAATTAACAACAGCATTTTACCGAGCAAGGCGCCGTCTCCACCTTGCACATGTTGCAATGTGGGAATATGCCGCTTGGGCAGGAGCAAAAAATGCACAGGCGATGCCGGATTGATATCGAAAAAACTCAGGATATCGTCATCCTCATAGAGCTTCTTGCTTGGGACCGTTCCCTGAATGATTTTGCAGAAAATGCAATTTGGATCGTGCATGTCGTTGTGCGCCAGTGATCACGCGAAGTCTGAGTGCAAGAATGCCCGACCTTGGGCCGGCGAATCAGGTCGGGGTGCGGCTCGCGAATTCCTCGAGGCCCGAAAGTCCTTCGCGGCGCGCCAACTCCGCCAATACCTCTCGGGGGTGAATGTCATGCGCAGCAAGGGCCACAATCGTGTGGAACCATAGATCCGCAGCCTCGTACACGATCTGCCCGCGCTGCCCTCCTTTCGCCGCGAGGACGAACTCGGTGGCCTCCTCGCCTACTTTTTTCAGCACGGCATCCTCGCCCTTGGCAAACAATTTCGCCACATAGGATGTCGACGGATCGGCCTGCTTGCGGCTTGCGATGACAGTCGCCAAGCGATCAAGAAGCTCAGCTGCGTCCGCGGGTGCTGGAGTCATCGTGTTCATCGGTAGATTTGCTCGGGGTCCTTCAGGACGGGTTCGACGTTCTGCCACAGCTCACCCTGCAACTGGCGGAAGAAGCAGGAATGTCGGCCGGTATGGCAGGCAATGCCGGGCTCATGGCCGAGTTGCCGAACCGTGAGCAAAATCACATCACCGTCGCAGTCCAACCGGATAGATTCGACTTTTTGCACATGTCCCGATTCTTCACCCTTGTGCCACAGGCGCTTGCGTGAACGCGACCAGTAAACAGCCTCGCCGAGCTCGCGGGTGCGCCTAAGCGCCTCGCAGTTCATCCACGCCACCATCAGGACGTCCTTGGTGCCGCTCTCCTGCGCGATGGCTGGAACGAGACCGTCCTTATCCCAGTGAATGTCATCAAGCCAATTCATATGCCAAGTGTAGTGACGCCAGCGCGCCCGTATGGTTTACCTCTCATTCCGACGCCGCTTCCAGCCGCATCGGAATGCCCAGATTCGCCATGAACCGCTTCGCCTCACCCACCGTGTGCTGGCCGTAGTGGAAGATGCTCGCTGCCAGCACGGCATCCGCGTGTCCCAGCGTGATGCCTTCGGCAAGATGCTGCAAGCTACCAACGCCCCCGGATGCAATCACTGGCACCGGCACCGCGTCAGCCACTGCCTTCGTCAGCTCGATGTCGAAGCCGGCCTTGGTACCGTCACGGTCCATGCTTGTAAGCAAGATCTCGCCGGCTCCAGCCCCGCTCATGCGCTGCGCCCATTCCACGGCGTCCAACCCGGTGTTGCGCCGCCCGCCGTGGGTATACACGTCCCACCCAGCTCCGCGTAACCGCACTTCGTCGTCCGCGCGCCGCTTGGCGTCAATGGCCACCACAATACATTGCGCTCCATACTTGCCTGACGCCTCAACAATCACCTGCGGATTGGCCACCGCGGCGGAATTGAAACTTATCTTGTCAGCCCCGGCATTGAGCAGACGACGCACGTCTTCAACCGTGCGCACTCCACCACCGACCGTCAGGGGAATGAATACCTGCGCCGCCACTGCCTCAATCATGTGCAACAGCAGGTCACGATCGTCAGACGTGGCCGTGATGTCCAAGAAAGTCAGCTCGTCCGCACCTTGCTCGTTGTAACGCGCAGCAACGTCCACCGGGTCGCCGGCGTCGCGCAATCCGATAAAGTTCACACCTTTGACGACGCGTCCACCTGTAACGTCGAGGCAGGGAATGATGCGTTTGAACAGCATGGCGTCCGTCGATCCAGTGCACAAAAATCAGGCTTCCGCTTCGCCAACGCGCGCGAGCGCTGCCTTGAAATCCAGGGCGCCAGTGTAGATGGCACGACCGCAGATAACGCCTTCAATACCGCTACCTTCGACCTCGATCAACCGTTCAATGTCGGCCATGCCCGCCAATCCTCCGGACGCGATGACAGGGATGGTCAGCGCCTCGGCCAGGCGGACGGTGGCCTCGATGTTCAACCCGGTGAGCATACCGTCGCGGCCGATATCGGTGTAGATGACGCCTTCAACGCCATAGTCCTCAAACTTGCGCGCCAGGTCGATCACTGAATGGCCGGTCAGCTTGCTCCAACCATCGGTCGCGACCTTGCCCTCACGGGCATCCAAACCCACAATGATGTGCCCCCCGAAAGCACTGCATGCCTCTTTCAGGAAGCCCGGATTTTTCACCGCGGCAGTGCCGATGATGACGAAGCTCAGACCATCATCCAGATAGCGCTCGATGGTCTCCAAATCGCGAATGCCGCCGCCGAGCTGCACGGGAATATCGTCGCCCACCTCTCGCAAGATGGCTCGGATGGCCGGTTCATTTTCCGGTTTACCGGCAAAAGCGCCGTTGAGGTCCACCAAATGCAGGCGGCGAGCGCCCTGGTTCACCCAGTGGCGCGCCATCTCGGCGGGCTTGGACGAAAACACGGTGGCGGCCTGCATTTCACCTTGCTCCAAGCGCACGCACTGGCCGTTTTTGAGATCGATCGCAGGGATCAGCAACATGGGATGAGAAAAGAAAAGGACGAGTTCAGGGCATCCTGCCGGTTGTCCGGTTCAAGGATTCCAATCGAGGAAATTGCGGTAGAGCATCAAGCCTTCCGCAGCGCTTTTTTCAGGATGAAACTGTGTGGCAAAAATGGTATCCCGCGCAATGGCGCTGGCAAACGTCACTCCGTACTCGGTGCTGCCTGCAATGTTGCGCGCCTCGGATGGACGGGCGTAGAAGCTATGCACGAAGTAAAACGCCGCACCGTCAGACACGCCCGCCCACAGCGGATGGGCCCGGCCTTCATGCGCTTGTTGGCGCACCGAGTTCCAGCCCATGTGTGGAACCTTGTAGCGGCTGCCATCCGGTTGGGTCTGTCCTTCGAGCGTAAAGCGCCGCACCTCGCCGCCGATCAGGCCAAGCCCAGGCGTCGGTCCCTCTTCGCTTCGATCGAGCAGCATTTGCATGCCTACGCATACACCGAAAAGCGGCTTGCCTGCATCGACAGCCGCCAACACCGCATCCTTAAGCCCCGAATCTCGAAACTCGCGCATGCAGTCGGGCATAGCGCCTTGGCCCGGCAGGATGACGCGATCAGCCTGGCGAACCTCGGACGCATCAGATGTGACCAGGACGCGCCAGCGTTGGCCCATGGCCACATGCTGCACGGCCTGTGAGACCGAGCGCAGATTGCCCATGCCGTAATCGACGATGGCGACCGTTTTCATGCGGACGTCTGAAGGAACGATAGAGAGATGTGGCGAATCAGCAGAACGCGAACGCAGTCGTCAACAATACCGGCGCGATCATAGCGACCCCTTGGTCGAGGGTATCACCTGACCCATACCCGGATCAGGCTCTGCGGCCATGCGCAATGCGCGACCGAATGCCTTGAACACCGTCTCGCACTGGTGGTGCGCATTGTCGCCGCGCAGGTTGTCCACGTGCAAGGTGATGAAGGCATGATTGACCAAGCCCTGAAAAAACTCGTGCGCCAGATCCACGTCAAAAGCGCCGATCATCGACCGCGTGAATGGCACCTGCCAAATCAGCCCGGGACGGCCCGAGAAATCCACGACGACACGCGACAGCGCCTCATCCAACGGCACGTAGGCGTGTCCGTAGCGCCGGATTCCCTTTTTGTCGCCGACACATTTGGCCAGCGCTTGGCCGAGGGTAATGCCCACATCTTCCACCGTGTGGTGAGCATCGATGTGCAAGTCGCCGTCGGCTTGGACCGACAGGTCGATCAACCCGTGGCGCGCGATCTGGTCCAGCATGTGATCGAAAAACCCGATACCGGTGGCAAGTTGGGAATGGCCGGTGCCATCGAGACCAAGTTCGACGGTGATGCGGGTTTCAGCGGTTTGGCGAGTGACCTGGGCGGTGCGCATGCTGGAGATGATGGAAAAGATGCGGATCTGTGCTGCATCGTCCTACGATGTTAACCAAGAAGCGCCGGCGAGCTTTGCACGATACCGGCCAGTGCTTGAAGCAATGCTTCACATTGCGCATCGGTGCCGACGGTGATGCGCAGAAACGGCGCAATGCGCTCAGGTTGCCGGAAATGGCGCACCAGGATGCGCTGCTCGCGGAGTCGGGCAGCAAGTTCCGCGCCGTCGCGCGTTGGGTGGCGCGCAAACACGAAATTTGCAGCCGAGGGCAACACCTGAAAGCCCAGAGTGCGCAAGCCGGCGGTGAGCTGATTACGGCTGTTGACGATGCGCTCGCGTGTGTGTGCAAACCAGGTTTCATCCTGTATGGCAGCGATCGACCCCGCCATGGCCAAACGGTCCAGAGGGTAGGAGTTGAAACTGTCCTTCACTCTTGTGATCCCCTCAATGAGCTGTGCAGAGCCCAGCGCATAGCCCACCCTCAGGCCAGCCAACGCGCGTGCCTTCGAAAGCGTGCGGATGACGAGCACATTGGGGTAGCGGTTGATGAGCGTCGCCGCGGTTTCAGCGCCAAAGTCCACATAGGCCTCATCAACCACAACGACCGCATCGTGACATCCCGAAAGCAAACGCTTGATCTCGTCCAGTTCCAGCGCGATCCCTGTTGGCGCATTGGGATTGGGGAAAATGATGCCACCCACACGATCCTTTGCATGGGCCGCAAGGTAATCGTCCACCACGACGCGAAATTCTGCATCCAGCGGAAGCTGGCGCGACGAGATCCCGTAAAGACGCGCGTAGACAGGGTAGAAGCTATAGGTGATGTCTGGGAACAGCAGAGGCGCATCATGCTTGAGCAGCGCATGAAATGCATGGGCCAGGACCTCATCGGAGCCGTTTCCAACGAACACCTGCTCTGCCTGCAGATTGTGGTGCGCAGCAATTACCTCTTTCAGAGCACGCGCATCAGGGTCCGGGTACAGCCGCAGATCTTCGCCAGCAGCCTCGCGAATGGCCTGCAACACGCGAAGGCTGGGGCCATATGGGCATTCGTTCGTGTTGAGTTTGATCAACCCCGTTATCTTGGGTTGCTCCCCTGGGATATAGGGGGTGAGGTCATGCACGACGTCACTCCAGTACTTGCTCATGGTTTGGCTGCTTCCGTTTGCTCATGATCGAGCCGCATTTCTGCTGCCAAGGCGTGCGCCTGTAGGCGCTCACCGTGCGCGAGTACTGATGCCACACGACCCAGCCGCTGGGCGCCCGCATGGCTCACCTCGATAAGACTGGTTCGTTTGATGAAATCGTAGACCCCGAGCGGCGACGAGAACCGCGCAGTTCCCGAGGTGGGCAGCACGTGGTTGGGGCCAGCGCAATAGTCGCCGAGTGCCTCCGAGGTGTAGGCACCGAGGAAGATCGCCCCGGCATGGCGCAGGCGTTCGGCAACAGGAAGCGGGTCAGCGGCCGAAATCTCCAGATGCTCTGGACCAATCCGGTTGGCCAGTTCACCAGCCTCCTCCAAGTTGCGCACGCGAATCAACGCACCCCGACCGGAAAGCGATGCCGTGATGATTTCGCGTCTGTCCATGCCCGGCAACAGGCGGCGGATCTCATCAGCCACCATATCGATGTACGCCGCGTCTGGGCACAGCAAGATGCTTTGGGCAAGTTCATCATGCTCCGCTTGGCTGAACAGGTCCATGGCCACCCATTCGGGCGGAGTCGCTCCGTCGGCAATGATCAGGATTTCCGACGGTCCAGCGATCATGTCGATGCCACAAACGCCAAATACACGGCGCTTGGCCGCGGCCACGTAGGCGTTGCCAGGTCCGGTGATTTTGTCCACTTTGGGGACCGTGGCTGTCCCATACGCCAGCGCCCCAACTGCCTGTGCGCCACCGATCGCGAATGCTCGGCTTACACCTGCAATGGCAGCAGCAGCCAATACCAGCGGATTACGCTCACCACCCGGCGTTGGTACAACCATCACGATTTCCTGCACACCGGCCACATGCGCTGGAATCGCATTCATCAACACGGATGACGGGTACGCTGCCTTGCCGCCAGGCACGTAGATGCCAACACGATCAAGCGGGGTGACCTTCTGGCCCAGAAGCGTACCGTCTGCATCGCGGTACTCCCAGCTTTGCCCCACGTGCTGCATCTGGCGCACGTGGTAGTCCCGCACGCGCCCCGCGGCGTATTCAAGTGCTTCGCGCTGCGCTGTTGGAATCTGCTGCAGCGCGGCCCGCAGTTCACCCTGGGAGATTTCAAGCGATGCCATCTCGGGGGCATCGAGGCGGTCGAACCGCCGCGTGTACTCCAGAACCGCTGCATCGCCGCGCTCGCGCACCGCAGCCAAAATGTCGCCCGCGCGACCGTCAATCTCACCATTCTCTTGAGCCATGCGAGCGAAGAGCTCGGCGTACTGCGCCTCGAAGTCCGGGGAACTGGTGTCAAGCCGGCGCAGCAATAAATCGGATGGGGATGTGCTCATGCGTGCGGAGATGCGTCGAGGACCGTGGCGGCTTCGCGCAAGCCGTCCACCAAGGGTTTAAGCGCGGCGGTCTTGGTCTTGAATGCTGCCTGGTTAACAATGAGACGGGCCGAGATGTCCCGGATCGACTCCACTTCGAGAAGGCCATTGGCCTTGAGGGTTCCCCCGCTGGAGACAAGGTCGACGATGGCGTCGGCCAGGCCAATGAGTGGTGCGAGTTCCATCGACCCATAAAGCTTGACCAGGTCCACATGGACGCCCTTCGCCGCAAAATGCTCACGCGCCAGATGGACGTATTTGGTCGCCACGCGCAAGCGCGCGCCTTGGCGCACAGCGTTCGCGTAGTCATAGCCCTGCGGAACGGCAACGCTGAGTCGACAGCGAGCGATGCCTAAATCCACTGGGCGGTACAGTCCATCGCCGCCTTGTGCGGCATCCGCCTCAAGCAGCACGTCCAGCCCCGCCACGCCAAAGTCAGCTCCGCCATAGCGCACATAAGTCGGCACGTCACTTGCGCGGACAAGAACCACGCGCAAGTCAGGACGGTTGGTGGGGAGAATCAATTTGCGTGTGGATTCGGGGTCTTCGGCAACGGTGATTCCTGCACGTGCCAGTAGTGGCAACGTGTCGTCGAAAATTCGTCCTTTGGACAACGCAAGTGTGAGCATGATGGCGAAAGATTACTGGATGCTGGCTGATTTGCGGACTGCAGAGTGATAGCGGCGGGCCGGGCGAGGCCGAATTCAGTTGATGCGTGCGATGCGCGCGCCCAGAGCGGCCAGCTTGTGCTCCATGCCGGCATAACCCCGGTCAAGGTGATAGATACGCTCAATCACGGTCGTCCCTTCAGCCGCAAGCGCGGCAATGACCAAACCCGCAGAGGCGCGCAAGTCAGTGGCCATTACAGTTGCCCCCGAAAGCCGCTCGACGCCCTGCACCACGCAAGTATTGCCCTCGATGGCAATCTTCGCGCCCAGGCGCACCAGCTCCTGGACATGCATGAAGCGGTTTTCGAAAATGGTCTCAGTCAGATGCGCGGCCCCCATGGCCAGGCAATTCACGGCCATGAACTGAGCCTGCATGTCCGTAGGAAAGCCCGGGTATTCGGAGGTGCGTACCGAAACCGCCCTGACCCGCCCACCGGCCAGTGCATCGGCCTGCACGCGCACCCAGTCGGCACCGGTGGTAATCGTGACCCCGGCTTCGCGCAGTTTATCCAGCAGGGCGTCCAGATGCTCAGGCACGCAGCGCTTCAACGTGACATCGCCGCGCGTGGCCACCGCAGCACACAGAAACGTGCCGGCTTCAATGCGGTCAGGAACCGTCACGTGCTCGGCGCCCTGCAGCCGCTCGACGCCCTGGATACGGATGCGTGAGCTTCCCGCACCCTCAATGCAGGCACCCATTTTGGCGAGCATTGCCGCCAAATCGGTCACCTCGGGTTCCTGAGCGGCATTTTCGATCACGGTTTCCCCCTCAGCGAGAGCCGCGGCCATCATCAGATTCTCGGTACCCGTGACCGTGACCATGTCCGTGCTGATGCGCGCCCCCTTGAGTCGTCCGCTAGGCACACTGGCGACGATATCGCCGTGCTCGACCTGCACCTGCGCGCCCATCAATTGCAGGCCCTTGATGTGCTGATCCACCGGTCGAGCGCCAATTGCGCAGCCCCCCGGAAGACTCACACGCGCATGCCCAAAGCGCGCCACCAACGGCCCCAAGACCAGCACACTGGCCCGCATGGTTTTCACGCGCTCATACGGCGCCTCGCACACCGTGATGCGATCGGCCTGCAGCCGGATTCGCTCCTCGCCCCTGTCCACCTGCAGGCCCATGCCAGTCAATAATTGACTCAGGGTGCGGACGTCCACGAGCTCTGGCGCGTTGAGAAGCACGACCGGCTGGTCGGTGAGAAGGCTGGCGGCCATCAGCGGCAGCGCGGCATTCTTTGCGCCACTGATCTGCACGTCGCCATGAAGCGGGCGCTCGCCCTCAATGCGAAGTTTGTCCATGGGAATCGAGTTGGTTGGCCCGGCAACGCCGGGCCAAAGCAGGCAATTTTAGGCGGCGCGTGACTGGCTGCTTATTGGGCCAAGGGCTCGTCGGGGGCAAGGGTGCGCATCGACAGGGCATGAATTTCGGCGCGCATGCCTTCGCCCAACGCAGCGTACACGAGCCGGTGCCTGGCGATGCGCGAGAGCCCCGCAAAGGCTGGGCTAACAATCGTTGCGAAAAAATGCCGACCATCCCCCTGCACCTCCAAATGCGTGCATGTCAGGCCAGCGGCGATTAGATCGTGCAGGGATTCAGGGGTGGGATGGGCCATGATGTGTGCCAAGCGATGGTGAATGTCAAGAATCAATTATCAATTGCGCAATTTATACCCGCGATGAAGCCATGCCCAAGCCATGCCACCACAAATGGCATTGCCAATCAGCGCCGCCGCCAGGCAGACCCAGGGTGAAATGTCGGATGCCCCGAAAAAACCATAACGAAAGCCATCCACCAGATAGAAAAACGGGTTAAAGCGAGACACGCCCATCCAGAATGGCGGCAGGGTCTTGACGGAGTAGAAAACGCCTGAGAGAAAGGTTGCCGGCACGATGATGAAATTCTGAAAGGCGGCCATCTGGTCAAACTTTTCGGCCCAAATGCCGGCGATGATGCCCAGCGCGGCGAGCATGCTTGCGCCGAGAATGGCGAACACGGCAATCCATTGCGGATGTTGCCACTGCAACGGGACAAACCATACGGTCACCAGGAGCAGTCCCATGCCTACGGTAAGACCGCGCACCATGGATGCCCCAACATAGCCCACAAACAATTCCCAGGACTTGAGGGGCGACAACAGCACGAACACGAGGTTGCCGGTAATTTTGGACTGGATGAGCGAGGAGGACGTGTTGGCAAATGCATTCTGCAACACGCTCATCATGGCTAGGCCCGGAATGAGAAAGGCGGTGTAAGGAACGCGCCCAAAGACCTTAACGTGCGCAGCCATCGCATGCGAGAAGATCAGCAAATACAGCAAACTGCTGAGGACGGGAGCCGCCACCGTCTGCAGAGCGACTTTCCAAAATCGCAACAGCTCTTTGCGAAACAAGGTGGACAGACCAGTCACGTGCGAGCCCCACCCTGTGGAATGGGCTGAGGACCAGCTCCATTCATGATCTGCATGAATGCATCTTCAAGATCCGCTCGACGCACCTCCAATTCGTCCACTTCACACATGCCCGCGCGCAACGCGGCGAGAATGTTCTCGACCTCAGCCGCGTCGCGGACCACACACCCGAGACGGTTGCCATCGCGCTTGCAGCGCACAGCCAACTCCGCAGGCAAGGTTCCGGCAACCAGACGAAACACCATCTGCGTTGAAGCAAAGCGCGACAACAGGGCGGATGTGGAGTCCAGAGCCACAATCCTGCCGAGCTTGAGCATTCCAATACGGCTGCACAATGCTTCGGCCTCTTCCAAGTAGTGGGTGGTGAGCAGCACCGTGTGGCCCTGCCGGTTGAGCTCAGTAATGAACTGCCAAAGACTTTGGCGCAGCTCCACGTCGACCCCGGCAGTCGGCTCGTCGAGCACGATGACCGGGGGTTTATGGACCAGCGCCTGCGCCACCATGACGCGGCGCTTCATCCCACCAGACAACGCACGCATGTTCTGCCCTGCTTGCGAGGTCAGACCTAGATGGTGAAGCAGTTCGTCGATCCAATCGTCATTGCGCGCAAGGCCGAAATAGCCCGATTGCAGGCGCAGTGTCTCGCGTACGCTGAAAAATGGGTCGAACACCAGCTCCTGCGGCACGACCCCGAGCAAGCGCCGTGTCGTGATGGGATCAACGCTGACATCATGCCCCAGCACGTGCACGCGGCCCGCAGTCGGCCGCGAAAGTCCGGCGAGCATGCTGATCAACGTCGTTTTGCCAGCGCCGTTCGCGCCAAGCAGCCCAAAAAATTCGCCCTGCTCGATCGACAGGCTCACTCCATCGACCACAGCGCGGCTGGCATAACGCTTGACAATGGAATCAAAGCGAACGGCAGAGAAGGTGGAGGCGATTGCAGGCAAGGAAGGACAACAACAGGACAGAACAGGGAAGAAGAAGGCGTGGATCGGCCCCGGACGCTTGCGCTGGCCGACGCCGTAGTGCCTCAGGGTCGCAACGGCTTGGCGGTCGCGTCCGCGGAGGACTGGCTCTGGCCCAGGGCGAACTCCATGCCGTAGGCTACCGCAAGGTGCTCAAGCCGCGGCGGCACACTGCGGAGTTCCACAGAGCGCGTACCCGCATGTCGCCGCAACTCCAGCATGACCGCGAGACATGACGAGTCAAAGGTCTGCAGCGCAGCAGCATCGACGATCCAAGCGCTTGGCTGCTCACCAGTACCAAGAGCCATGAGCGCCGCGCGGGCAACCTCGCCCGCCTCCGTCACGGTGACACGGCGCGGCAGTGCGAATGTGGACACAGCGCTCAACCCTGCCCTTGGCCACCTTGAGCCAATTGCTTGTTGCGCGTGTCCAGCGTCTTGATCAGGCCGTCGATGCCTTTTTGCCCGATCTCCTGGGCGAACACACCACGGTAGTTATCCACCAACCAAATGCCCATGACATTCACGTCCGCGATCTTCCAGTCGTTGTCACGTTTAACTAACCGGTAGTTGAGTTGAACAGGCTCGCCGTTGTTCATCACGCGCGTGCGCACTACAACGTTGGTGGCATCGGGTGCGGCGCGAAACGGCAGATATTCAATGTGCTGATTCTTAATCTGGCTTACGGCACCCGAATAGGTGTGGATGAGCAACAGCTTGAACTGTTCTTGAAGTTCCTTTTTCTGCTCAGGCGACGCTTGTCGCCAATAGCGGCCAACCGCCGAAGCCGTCATGCGCTCGAAGTCGACGAAGGGCAATACCTTGGATTCGACCAATTGCATCACCTTGCGCGGGTCGCCCGACTTCAGCGCGGGGTCGTGGTTCACCGCGTCCATCACGGACTCGGATAGCTTTTGAATGACTTGCACGGGCGCCGGCGTCTCAGCGCGCGCAGCAGGCGCCGAGAGCAAACCCAAGGCAAGGAGCGGGAGCAGGAACGCTGCTTTAATTGTTCGAATCATGGTGTTCTCCGGAATACTCGGACCCGTGGCTTTAACGGGCCACGAGGCCTAACGATGACAGGGTTCAGGGCCGGGCAGTCAATGCTGTCCTCACCGGCTTCGAGGCAGGAAGGCGCGGCCTCTGCGCGGCTTGACTTGCCGCTGCGTGCGGAGGCAGCCTGGAATCGGGTGCCTTGTCCGCGGTCGCACTCTTGC
>JAKBCY010000189.1 GCA_021807445.1 Pseudomonadota bacterium | reverse complement strand
TCATCGAGGGGCCTGAACGCACCGCCTCTCCACAGACGGCGCGGCATTGGGGTCCAGCGTGAGCGTGACCTTGCGGCGCTGCATCCCGGTCCTTGATCCAGCTAAACAAGGAACAACAAGCGCAAACCGCCCCCTTGACCCCCTCCTGACCGGACGGCGTTGCCTGGGCGACACAGCGCGTCGGGCCGGACGAGGAAGGGGAATGCGCGGGCATGTGTTCAAACAAGCGCTTCGCCGAAACCCCCTCCACCTGGTGTTTCGATGACGAACACATCCCCCGCCCGCATCTGCGCGCTGGCCGTGGGACCCAGCTGCTGGACCTCCCCGACCCTCTCGACGCGGTTGACGCCCAGCGCACCTGGCTGACCACCCGCCATGCCGAATGCCGCCACCACCCGGCCATTCGACAGGATGGAGGCGGTCATCGGTTCCAGAAAGCGGATGCGCCGCACGCCGCCATCTCCGCCCCTCCAGCGCCCCGCGCCGCCCGAACCCTTGCGGATGGTGAAGCTCTCCAATAGCACCGGATAGCGGAACTCCAGCACCTCGGGGTCGGTCAGGCGCGAGTTGGTCATGTGGGTCTGCACCACCGACGTACCGTCAAAGCCGCCCGTGAGCCGACCCTGCGCGTCGAACACGCCGCCTGCGCCAGAACCGCCGGCAATGGTTTCGTAATATTGGTAGCGCGCGTTGCCAAAGGTGAAATTGTTCATCGTGCACTGGCTGGCCGCCTGCACGCCAAGGGCCCCGAACAGAGCATTGGTGATGCACATGGAGGTTTCCACATTGCCGGCGACGACCGAGGCCGGGAATGCGGGTGCCAGCATCGAGCCCTCAGGAATGAGGATCTGCAATGGCTTGAGGCAGCCGGCGTTGAGCGGAATGTCGTCGTCCACCAGACAGCGGAAAACGTAGAGCACCGCCGCCATGGTCACCGCACGAGGCGCGTTGAAGTTGTTGGACTGCTGCGGCGAGGTCCCAGTGAAGTCGATGACGGCGCTACGTGCGGCCTGGTCGACGCGGATCGCCACCGCGATGCGCGCGCCGTTGTCCAGATCGAGCGCAAAGCTGCCATCATGCAAGGCGCCAATGACGCGGCGCACGGCCTGCTCGGCGTTGTCCTGCACGTGGCGCATATAGGCCTGCACCACCGCCAAGCCGTAGTCGGCCACAAGTTGCTGCAGCTCCTGTGCGCCTTTCGCGTTGGCCGCGATCTGTGCCTTGAGGTCCGCGAGGTTCTGCTGCGGGTTGCGCGCCGGGTTGTTGCCGCTGCCCAGCAGCGCCAGCGTCTCGGCCTCGCGCAGATGCCCCTGCGCCACGAGCATGAAGTTGTCGATCACCACGCCCTCCTCCTCGATGCTGCGGGAGAACGGCGGCATGGAGCCGGGCGTGATGCCGCCGATGTCGGCGTGGTGGCCGCGCGAAGCGACAAAGAACAGCACGCTTGCGCCAGCGGCATCGAACACGGGCGTGACCACGGTCACATCGGGCAGGTGGGTGCCGCCGTGGTAGGGGTCGTTGAGCATGATCACGTCACCGGGGCGCAGGCCAGCCCCGTTGCGCTCCATGACGGTGCTGATGCTCTCGCCCATGGAGCCCAGATGCACCGGCACGTGCGGGGCATTGGCGATGAGCTGGCCCTCGGCATCGAACAGAGCGCAGGAAAAATCCAGCCGCTCCTTGATATTCACCGAAACCGCCGTGTTCTGCAGTTGCACGCCCATCTGCTCGGCGATGTTCATGAACAGGTTGTTGAACACCTCCAGCAGCACCGGGTCCGCTTTGGTGTCGTGCGTCGAAGCGGCGGTCCGTGGTGCGATGCGCGTGAGTTCCAGATGGTTCAGCGCGGTGATGCGCGCTCGCCAACCCGGTTCAACGGCAATCGTGGTGTTGGCATCGGCAATGATCGCGGGCCCATCAATTCGCTGGCCGGGTGCACCGGTGTTGCGCAATACAAGCGCGGCGTCATGCCAGACGCTGCCACTGTAGAGTTGGATCCGATTCCGGATCGGCATTGCATCCTCGACGGCCTCTTCGATCGCACTCTCGTGTATGGCGTCGCCGCCGCCGGCTGCTTCCACCGATACGGACTCCACCACAAGCGGACGCGAAGGCAGCAGGTGTGCGAAGCGCTGTTGATAGCCTTGTTCGAAGCGTTGCGTGATTTCTTTGAGACTACCCATCTCAATCGCCAACACGGAATCCGTGCCTTGGTAGCGCACATGCACGCGCTGCAGGACATGCATACGATCGAGTGCGACCCCCTGTTCAAGTAACTGCTCGCGGGCTGCGGCAGACAAGTCCCGGAGCGCTTCGTCGATGCGCACTCCCGCATCAGCGTCGAGTTCAAGCTCCACGCTGCGCTCCAGGATCACCGTTTGTTCGGCCAGCCCCATGCCGTAGGCCGACAGCACTCCGGCCAGGGGGTGAATGAACACGCGCTCCATGCCCAACGCGTCGGCCACACGGCAGGCGTGCTGTGCCCCGGCGCCACCAAAGCATTGCAGGGTGTAGTGCGTGACGTCGTGCCCGCGCGCCACCGAGATGCGCTTGATGGCCCCAGCCATGGCCTGCACCGCAATGTTCACGAAGCCCTCGGCCACGCCCTCGGGGGTCTGGGCTCGGCCCGTGTCTCGCTCGATCTGCGCCGCAAGTTCGGTGAAGCGGCGGCGCACGGTCTCGCCATCCAGCGGTTGATTGCCCTGGGGACCGAACACGGAGGGGAAATGCGCTGGCTGGATTGTGCCAAGCATCACATTGGCATCGGTCACGGTGAGGGGTCCTCCGCGCCGGTAGCAGGCCGGCCCCGGGTTGGCCCCAGCGGAATCCGGCCCCACGCGCATGCGCGCGCCGTCGAAGTGCAGCATCGACCCCCCGCCAGCCGCCACCGTGTGGATGCTCATCATGGGCGCACGCACGCGCACCCCGGCCACCTGCGTCTCGAAGGCGCGCTCGAAGCTACCGGCGTAATGCGACACATCGGTGGAGGTGCCGCCCATGTCGAAGCCGATCACCCGTTGGTGGCCAGCCATTTCCGCCGTGCGCGCCATGCCGACGATGCCGCCCGCCGGGCCCGACAGAATGGCGTCCTTGCCGCGAAACGCATGCGCCTCGGTCAGACCGCCGCTGGACTGCATGAACAGCAGCCGCACCCCCGGCATCTCGGCCGCGACCTGGTCGACATAGCGACGAAGGATCGGCGAGAGATAAGCGTCCACCACAGTGGTGTCGCCGCGCGAGACAAACTTCATCAGCGGGTTGGCTTCGTGCGAGGTGCTGACTTGTGTGAACCCGATGTCGCGGGAGATCTTCCCTGCCACCTGCTCATGGAAAGCGTAGCGATAGCCATGCATGAATACGATGGCCACTGCGCGCAAGCCGGCGTCGAATGCCTCCTGCAACTGTGTGCGCAGATCCCCTTCATCCAGCGCGCGCACGACCTCGCCGTTAGCACCCAGGCGTTCGTCAGCCTCGATGACGTGCTGGTACAGCAACTCGGGCAGCACGATATGGCGGTCGAACAGCCGCGGCCGGTTCTGGTAGGCGATACGCAGCCCGTCGCGAAAGCCGCGCGTCGTCACCAGCGCCACCGGCTCGCCCTTGCGTTCCAGCAGCGCGTTCGTCGCCACGGTCGTACCCATTTTCACGCACTCCACCCGATCTGGCGTGATCGGCGCATCAGGCGCCAGGCCCAGCAGTTCCCGGATGCCCGCCACAGCTGCGTCGCGGTACTGCTCCGGATTCTCCGACAGCAGCTTGTGGGCGACAAGGGTGCCATCGGGCTTGCGGGCCACGATATCGGTGAAAGTGCCGCCACGGTCGACCCAGAATTGCCAACGCTCGGATGTGCTCATGTGATAGTCGTTCATGGTTGCCTCAGGGATGTTGTCTATTTGGCGGCGTGCATCGCGACGCGCTATGCCGCACAGCTTCAGAGTGAGCTCGCAGCGCGCGCCGCTTGGTCATAGAGGCCGCTCATGGTTCGGAGCATGCGCGCGGTTTCACCGAGATCCTGGGTCATCTGCACATCCAGGTTGGCGATCAAACACTGCTCCCGCACCTCTCGGTATTTGTTCACAGCATCTTCGCCCGCAGGCGTCGGGCTGTAGAACACCTCCTTGCCGATCTTCTCGGTGCGTGCCAAGCCGACGGCAACCAACTTCTTGAGCGCGTAGGCCACCACATGGACGTCCTCATAGTTGAGAACAAAGCAGATGTCGGCCAACTTCTTGTTGCGGGCGCGGTGGTTGATGTGATGCAGAAGCAAAACGTCCGTGATGGTGAGCTCGCGATAGCCTGCAGCCGCCATACAGCGGACCACCCAGCGCGAAAACGCATTCCAGCTCACGATCAGGCCGAACTCGAATTCGGAAGCCGTGAGGCCACGTGGAGACGCCAGATGAGACGACGAGACGATCCCCGTGCTTTGCTTACTTTCAATTTCAGGAGAGATCTTCATAAGGGTTATCACCTATTGCACAGAAAATTGATAAGAACACAATTCGTTGTCGCTAACGTTTCGCTGCGATCTTGTTTGTATTTTATTAACGTTTTACGGGAATTGCAAACGGCGTCAAGCGATCGGGTCTAGCCTCGATCGATCAAGACCATCGGCTCTTCATCGGGTGGTGTGCTGTCGTACGCCCTCCAGCCAAGTGATACAAAATCTCGGCGATGTAATCGCAGTTTTGTGGCCGTGTACTCAGAATTTGAAATTGAAAAAATCAAGAATTGCCAGACTCAATGGATACATTAAAGTCAAAGCAAGCCAACAAACCATCGAAGGATTCATATGAATGCAATGCCCAATAACGCAGCCCATGATTTATTAAAAAAATAATCGTTCCAAATCGAGGTCTATTTTTTGAGTTTCACACAATGGAGAAGTGGTGATGAGCGAAAATTCCGCGACGATACCCGAGGTTTCCGCCGCAAGTAGCAGTCTTTCAAGTTTCTACAGAAACATGACTACCACAGAGCGACGGACCTTTTGGGCGTGCGCTGGGGGGTGGGGTCTTGATGGATTGGATTTCATGCTCTATCCATTAATCATTGTGACGATCATGCATCAGTGGTCAGTTGGCGCGGGTCCGGCCGGCCTTTCGGCAACACTGACATTACTTGCTTCCGCCGTTGGCGGTTGGATTGCAGGCTTGTTTTCTGATCG
>JAKBCY010000188.1 GCA_021807445.1 Pseudomonadota bacterium | reverse complement strand
CATCGAGTTCATCCGCGCGGCCGGCGTCGCTGAGCGTCTGCGCAGGCTGAGTGCCGAGGTGGCCGACATCTTGGCGCGCGCGCGGCAGGGAGCGCTCCTGCGTGAGGGTGTGCGCGTGGTGCTGGCCGGCCAGCCCAACGTGGGCAAGAGCTCTTTGCTTAACGCATTGGCGGGAGCGGAGTTGGCGATCGTGACCGATGTTCCCGGCACGACGCGTGACCGTGTGAGCCAATCCATCCAGATCGAGGGCGTGCCACTGCATATCATCGACACGGCGGGCCTGCGCGAAACGCTTGACCAGGTCGAGCGCATCGGCGTTGAGCGAAGCTGGGACGCGATTTCGGATGCAGATGCCGTGCTGTTTCTGCACGACCTGACCCGGGTCCACGAAAGCCGCTATGCCGAAGATGAGGCGCGGCTTGCCGAGCTGCTGGCGGCGCACGCGCCACGCCACGCGGTGCTGTTGCATGTATGGAACAAAGTGGATGCCTTGGACCCGGGCGAGGCGCTCGCGCGCGTCGCAGCGTTCACTCGCCAGCATGGCGCAGACGGCACGCGCAACGACCTTCTCCTCTCAGCTCGCAGCCATGCCGGCCTCGATGGACTGCGGCAGGCCTTGCTGCGGGCCTGCGGTTGGCAGGCGTGGCCCGAGGGCGTGTTTATCGCGCGCACCCGGCACGTGCAGGCGCTTGGGGCCTGTCTAGAGCATCTTCAGGTGGCGCAAGCCGTGCTCGCGGCATCTGATCCCGCACTCGATCTGTTGGCCGAAGATCTCAGGCTCGCTCACCGCGAGCTGATGGCCATCACCGGGGAGGTGACGGCCGATGAGCTGCTCGGCGATATATTCAGTCGATTCTGCATCGGCAAGTGAACATGGCCGGGAACATTTGCGCGAAAATTCAGTCCTAGGAGCCTGCGTCTATCGCGATAGAAGATAGAAGACGGCGTCCACGAACGGAGATTGCAATGGGCGAATTCAGTATTTGGCATTGGCTAATCGTGCTGGTCATCGTGATGATGGTGTTTGGCACGAAGAAGCTCAAGAACATTGGCTCGGACCTGGGCCAGGCCGTCAAGGGTTTTAAGGATGGCATGCACGAGGCCGAGGCAAGCGATTCGCCCTCGCCTGCGGCGCCGCCCACCGAGATCACGCAGCTGCCGCGGCCGATGGAGGAGCCGATGGCCGAGGTCGGTCACCCGGCCGCAACCGCTTCGGGACAACGCCCGAATTGACGTGGTTCGGCTGAGTGCGCGCTGCTCGCTCAGCGCAGTTGTTCGGTGGCTCCCGGGTTAACGAGGTGGGCGGTGTCGCCTGCGGCAAAGCGAGCGATCGCCTCAAACGCCTGTCCGAACAAGTGCTCGTAATGCTCCAGTTCAACGTAGCCGAGGTGGGGCGTGCAAATGGCGTTTTCCAAGCGGAGCAAGGGATTGCCTCGCATGATGGGCTCCGCCTCGAACACGTCCACTGCGGCCATGCCCGGGCGGCCCCGGTTGAGCGCGGAAACCAGGGCATCGGGAACGATCAGCTCGGCGCGCGCCGTGTTGACGAGGATGGCCTGCGGTTTCATGTGGGACAACTCGCTGAGCGTGACGATGCCACGCGTGGCTTCGCTCAAGCGCAGGTGCAGGCTGAGGATGTCGCTTTCGACGAAAAGGGCCTCTCGGGTGGCCGCCACATTCAGGCCTGATTCGGCGGCGGCCGCGCGCGATGCTTCGCTGCCCCAGACCAGCACGCGCATGCCAAAGGCCTGTCCATAGCCAGCCACGATGCGGCCGATGCGGCCATAGCCCCAGATGCCGAGCGTCTTGCCGGCCAAGCGCTGGCCTAAACCGAAATTCACCGGCATGGACTGGGACTTGAGCCCCGGCTGCTGCCAAGCACCCTGTTTGAGGTTTGCAACGTACTGTGGGATGCGCCGCGCGGCCGACATGATGAGCGCCCAGGTGAATTCGGCCGTCGGGGCGGCGTCTCCTTTGCCCGCAATGACCGCGATGCCGAGTTTCGTACAGGCGTCGACGTCTAGGTGAGCGCCAACGTGGCCCGTTTGCACGACCAGTTTGAGCTTGGGGCATTTTTCCAGCACTGCGCGGCTAAGCGCGGTGCGCCCACGGTTGAGCACCACAACCTGCGCGTCGCGCAGTCGCACGGCAAGCTGGCCCGCGCCCTTGACGTTGTTGTTGAAGACCTTGACCTCGTGTCCGCTGAGCGTCGCAAAGCATGCGAGCTTGCGCACGGCGTCTTGGTAGTCATCCAGAATCACGATTTGCATGGCGTAACTGTAGCGGCCAACGCGTCCCGTGTCCCCGTGACGGGCTTGGATGAAATCCCTAAAAGGACTTTCCCGCGATTTGTTGCGCTGCAGCTTGAAACTTGGGGTGTCCAGGGAATATAAGTACACATTAATACTGCAGCAGGCGCACCGCGCCCGCCCCACCGGCTCCTCTTCCACCAGCGAGAACACCATGGACGTCCAAGGCAAACGAACCATTCCGCTCACCCCAGCCCAAACTTGGGAAGCGTTGAATTCCACCAGGATGCTCAAATTTTGCATTCCGGGTTGTGAATCGGTCACGCAAACCGGTGATGGGCAGTACGAGGTGGTTCAGGTGCTCAATATCGCGAACTACAAGACCCGTTTCTCCAGCACGCTCACACTGGAGGACGTCAACCCACCGCACAGCTACGTCCTGCGATTTGAGGGAAATGGGGGCAATGCCGGCTTCGGTCTGGGGCGCGCGCTGATCGCGCTGCAGCCCAGCGACGGCGGCACGCAGATGAACTACCAAGCCAGCGCCGAGGTCGGTGGCGCGATCGCGCAAATGGGGCAAAGCACGGTGGATCTGGCCGTCAAAGGGCTGATAGAGGATTTTTTCAGCCGTTTTGAGCGCAATGCCCGGGGCGACGAGTCCGCCAGGATGCCAGACAGCATGGTCGAGCGCCTGTGGTTCATGATGCCGCCTTGGGCTTGGGCGATTTCAACCCTCGTCGCCGTTTTCATTATTTACTGGGGCATGCACGGCACGTGGTAAGCCAGCTGGCAGCGCCGCCCAAAAGGGGCCGGTTAGGAGGTCGTCGTATCGCCTGCCGGTGGCCCTCCAGCATCATGGGCGTGCAGCGCCAGCTGCGCATCGTCCTGCAAGATGTTTTCCAACTCCGCCCGTGCGCTTTTCGATAGCGCGATCAGGGCCGACTGGTCGTGCGAGACAGCTTGTTGACGCTCAAGTAGGCGTTCATCGTGCGCCACAAACACGGTCGCGATACGCTGCACATCGAGCCCAGGACGTAGGGCCTCCAGCGCCTGCTTGCCCATTTCAACGCTCGACCCCCATGTCTCGCGGGTTGCATTGCGTACGCCAAGCTCTCGCAGGCGCATGAGGTGAGCACGATTGCGCGCACGCGCCAGCAGCGGTACTTGGGGGAAGTGCCGGCGCATGAGCTCAGCAATTTTCATGCTGGCCTCGACATCGTCCACGGCAAGAACGAACAGCTTGGCGTCGCCAACGCGAGCAGCGTGCAGCAATGCCAAGCGGCTCGCGTCGCCGTAGTAAATCTTGTTGCCGAATTGGCGCACAAAATCCACCTGCTCGGGGCTGGCATCGAGTGCCGTGAAAGCGATGCCCTGCGCGTTGAGCATGCGTCCGACGACTTGGCCAACGCGGCCAAACCCGGCGATGACTGCAGCTTCTCCTGGTGTATCGATGGAGCTGAAGGGGGGCGCTTGCCGCGCTTGCATCCACGGCTTGAGCAGCCTGTCATGCAGCATCAGCAGAAATGGCGCCAGAGCCATGGACACGGCCACGGCAGCAGTCAGGAGCTCGACGATGGGTTTGCGCAGCAGGCCTCCGTCCCCCGCATTGGCCAGCAGCACAAACGCAAACTCGCCTCCGCAGGCGAGAAAAACCGCCAGCGTCAGGTTGGCCGCGGTGTCCCCGCCCACGGCGCGGCGCCAGACGAACAGCATGCCGGCCTTGAGCAGCAGGAGACCGGCGCCCATGCCGATCAGAAGAAAAGGCTGCGCGACCAGCAAGGGGATTTGGATTCCCATCCCCACGGCAATAAAAAACAAACCGAGCAGGAGGGATTCGAAGGGCTCAATCGCCGCTTCAAGCTCATGGCGAAACTCCGAGTCAGCCAGTAGCACGCCGGCTAGGAACGCTCCGAGCGAGGCGGACAAGCCGACGGAGCTAAGCCCCACCGCAATGCCCACGGCGCCGAGCAGGGCCGCCGCCGCAAACAATTCGCGATTTCCGCTTCCGAATCGCGCAACATAACGAAACATGGTGGCCAACACCGGCCTTCCAAGCAGCGCGAGGAGGCCGAGCGCGGCCAGCGCCGACCAGCCCGGCGGCTTGCCGCCGCCGCCCGCAAGGGCCAAAAGGGCAAGGATCGGAATGACGCTGACGTCCTGGAACAGCAAAATTGCGAAGGACTCGCGCCCGAAGCGCGTGGTGAGTTCACGCCGCTCTGCGAGAAGGGGCAGGATGTAAGCGGTGGATGACATGGCAAGGGCCACACCGACCAGCGCGGCGGCTGCCCAACGAAGGCCCAAGGCGGCACCCAAGGCAGCGACCGGTAGCGCGACCCCCGCCATTTGCAGCGTACCGAGGCCGAATACTTGACGCCGGAGTGCCCACAGCCTGCTGGGTTGCAGCTCCAGGCCGATGAGAAACATCAGCAGGGTGACGCCGAGCGCTGCCGTGTGCAGGATGGTTTCAGGCCGGCTGTCCACGCGCAGCCCATAGGGGCCGACCGCCATTCCCGCCACCAAGTACCCCAGCACCGATCCCAAACCCATGCGCTTGAAGAGCGGGACGAGCAGGACCGCGGCGGCCAGCAGGATGAGGAAGGCAGTGGCAGACATGCCATGATGGTAGGGCTCACCCGTGACGCACGCCGCTACGGTGACACGAGTTCGATATCCTCAGCGCCCGGGCTTTCACCACCGATGGCGTGGAAAGGCCGAAATTCCTCCGGCGCAGGCGTGCCCCGCCCGTCATGACGGATGAGTCGACCGCACTTGGCGAACCAATCGCAAGCCAGCAAGGGTGCCTGTGGCGTCCCGGCGACACTTTCCCGCCTTGAACATGTGCCCGCGCATTCCCCTTCCTCGTCCGGCCCGACGCGCAGTGTCGCACAGACAACGCCGTCCGGTCAGGAGGGGGTCAAGCGGGCGGTTTGCGCTTGTTG
>JAKBCY010000187.1 GCA_021807445.1 Pseudomonadota bacterium | reverse complement strand
CCAGGGTTGTGGTGAAGTGAGGTGGCGCCGTGCCGCCCATTGCGCCTGGAGCGTTGAAGATGGTTACTCCTGGAGGTGAGTGGGCTTGGCCTGCCTGTGCAGGGCTGCTGCACGATTGATCGAGGGAGGATCACGTTGGGATCGATTAACCGCCTTTGGCTGCAGTCGACCGAGCAGCGGCTTTTAAGTCTGCCGGTGTCTTGCGCGGTGCAGCTTCCCGGGGGCCAGCGCATCGGCGCCGCGCAGCCCCGCCTGCAACTGATCGTCCGTGACATGCATGCGCTGTTGCATCTGGCACGCGGCGCGATCGGGCGTGTGGCCGAGGACTACGTGGAAGGCCGTCTGGACATCGAAGGTCGACTGCGCGATTTGATGGCCGTGGCACCTGCGCTGCTCGGCCGGGATCCCACGCATGAGCGCGCGGGCCTGGTGCAGCGCATCCAGCGCGCGCTGTGGGAGCGCATGAGCCACACCCAGGCGCGCGATGCGGCACAGATCCAGCATCACTACGATGTCTCGGACGACTTCTATGCGCTGTGGCTCGACCCGCGGCGCGTGTACTCCTGTGCCTACTTCGCGGACCCTGCCATGTCGTTGGCGCAGGCGCAGGAGGCCAAGCTCGAGCTTATTTGCCGGAAGCTGATGCTCAAGCCGGGGGAGCGCTTCATTGATATCGGCGCCGGCTGGGGCGGCCTGTTGCTGTGGGCGGCCGAGCACTATGGGGTGGATGCCACGGGCATCACGCTGTCGAAAAACCAGCATGCCTATGTCAATGACCTCATCGAGAAAAAAGGGCTGCAGGGGCGTGTGCGCATGCTGTTGCAGGACTATCGGGACGTGGATGAGAGCGAGGGCTTTGACAAGGTGGGGTCGGTGGGCATGTGCGAACATGTGGGGCGTCTCAACCTGCCCATGTATTTCGCCAAGATTCGCCGCTTGCTCAGGCCGGGTGGACTGGTGCTCAATCACGGCATCACGGCCGGCGGCACCGATAACGCGCAGCTTGACGGGGGCATGGGGGATTTCATCGAGAAATACATCTTTCCCGGTGGCCAGCTCGTGCACGTGAGCGTGATGCTTGAGACGATGGCGCGAGGCAACCTCGAACCCCTGGACGTCGAGTGTCTGCGGCCGCATTACGCGCAGACGCTTTGGCACTGGGCCGATGCGCTGGAGGCCCATGAGGGTCAAGCGCGCCAGGTGCTGGGGGCGGACGCCGACCGCGTCATTCGTGCCTACCGGCTGTATCTGGCAGGATCGGCCATGAGCTTCGAGCAGGGGTGGATTTCGTTGTTTCAGATCCTTGGCTCCCGGCCTGATGGCGTCGTGCAGCCCCGCGAGCACGCGGCAGGCTCCTTGCGTGCCACCCAAAGCGTCTATCCGTTCAATCGCAGCTACATGTATGGGGATAAGGCGACAGGAGGCGCAGCGGCTCACGCGCCCGGGGACGGTCGTGTCGCACGGGCGGCGGCAGCAGCGACGGAGGCCTGACGTGGTAACCCCAACGGATTCGAGGCCTGCCGCCGAGGCGGCAGCGTCCATGGCTGAGGACAGCCGCGGGCAGGGCATGCGCTGGCATTGGCAGGATCTGGATTACGCCAGCATCGATGTCGAGCAGGTGCGGGCCAGCGATGAGCTGTTCCTCTTGCTGTGCAGTGCGTCCTTCATGGAAAGCGGCAGCGGCACCTACACGCGCAACCTGATCGAGTACTTCGCGGATGATCCACCCGTTGCCGCATGGCTGAATGATCACTGGGAACCCGAGGAGCTGCAGCACGGCCGCGCACTGAAGGCCTATGTGCAGCACGTGTGGCCGGAATTCGACTGGGAGGCAGCGTATGCGGACTTTTTCAGTGAATATGGCAAGCTGTGCACCGTCGAGGAGCTGGAGCCCACGCGGGGCCAGGAGATGGCCGCGCGCTGCGTCGTCGAGATGGGCACGACGACCTACTACCAGGCGCTCAATGCCGTATGCAGCGAGCCGGTTTTGCGCGACCTGACCTGGCGCATTCGCACCGACGAGGTGCAGCATTACAAGCACTTCTACCACTACTTCCTGCAGTACCGGCAGCGCGACGGACTCAAGCGCTGGCAAGTGGCCGCAGCGCTCTGGCGCCGGGTGGCCGAGCTGCGCCAGAGCGATGCCGACGTTGCGCTGCGCCATGCCGTGTCCTGGCGCTTCGGCCATGCGCCCCAGGACTATGCGGCGATGAGCAAGCGGGTGTTCGCCATGATGGCGCACGAGTATCCCATCGAATTGGCCGTGCGCATGGTCATGAAACCCCTGCAATTGAGCAACCGGCTGCAGCGCTGGGCCGAGCGGCCTGTGGCGGCGCTGACGCGTCGCCTGCTGCTGCAATGAGATGCGCGCATGTTGCTTTCCATATTCGCTTTTTTTATTTCCATTAAAGGACTTTAACGATGATGCGTCGCGATGATCCGGTGTGGCTGATTACGGGCTGCTCCACAGGCTTTGGGCGTGAGCTGGCCAAGCTCGTGCTCGCACGAGGGTGGCGAGCGGCGGTCACCGCCCGCGATGTGTCGAAAGTGACCGACATCGCCGAAGCTCACCAGGACCGGGCGATGGTGCTGCCGCTCGATGTCACCAAGCCGGCGCAGATTGACGAAGCGGTTGCGGCCGTGAAGCGCAAATTCGGGCGCATCGATGTGCTCGTCAATAACGCGGGCTATGGGTATCTGGCCGCGATCGAGGAGGGCGAGGACGAAGCCGTGCGTGCGATGTTCGAGACCAACGTGTTTGGCCTCATCAACATGACCAAGGCCGTGCTGCCGATCATGCGCGAGCAGCGCAGCGGCCTGATCGTGAATGTGTCGTCGATCGGCGGCATCACGAGTTTTGGCGCAACCGGCTATTACCACGGCACCAAATACGCTGTGGAAGGCATGTCCGAGTCGCTGGCCATCGAGGTCAAGCCCCTGGGAATCGATGTGCTGATCGTGGAGCCCGGGCCATTTCGCACCAACTGGGCGGGGCCGTCGATCAAGGAGTCGGCAACGCACATCGATGCATATGACGCCACGGCCGGCGAACGCCGCAGGCAGACCGCGGCGCGCAGCGGGAGCCAGGCCGGCGATCCGGTGCGTGGTGCGCAAGCCATCATCGATGCTGCGCTGTCGGACAAGCCCCCGTTGCGCCTGCTGCTGGGCGAAGCGGCGCTCAAGCTGGCACGCCAAAAGCTCGAAGCGATGGGCCGCGATTTCGATGCATGGGAATCCACGACCATCGGGGCCGACTTTCCAGGCGGCGAAGGCTAAAGGCGCGGTTGAGTCCGGCCTTTTGCCGCACGCGCCGGCCCGGTGCTTGCCCCGTGCCCTTCGCGCTGCGGCTCATGGTCCTGGGTTGAAGTTGCTCCGTCACCAGCACGGCGCAAGACTGCACCATGCGGGATGTTTGCTTGTGCAGGAAGTCGCGCCGCAGGTTCGAGAGCCGATCATGCAGCCGCGCGATGCGCTTGCCAAGGCGCTTGAAGCGCGGCGACCGCTTTTTTTGCGTGCGCGGCTGCGCTGCAAAGCGGCCAGGCGCGGCAGTTCCTCGCGCACCCGGCGCGAGTTCGCGATGGACTGACCGTCGTCGAACGTGGCCCAGTCGTTGATCCCGAAGTCCACGCCACGGCGCGCATCGCTCGTGCGCTGACGCGCGCAAGCATCATCAGGGACGCGCATCGTCACCGACACGAAGCAGTACTTGTTCCTGCGCGTGAGCGTGATGTCGTTCGGTCTGGCCTCGACCCCGAAGCGGTGCCGCCCGCGTGCGCGGAGCGACATGGCCTCGACTCCGCGGCCCAAACGCAGCGTGGCACAAGGAACAACAAGTGCAAACCGCCCGCTTGACCCCTCCTGACCGGACGGTGTTGCCTATGCGACGCTGTGCGTCGGACCGGACGAGGAAGGGGAATGCGCGGGCACCTGTTCATCTCCAATGCCTCGGTCTGCAATGCAGTGCTGGAAAGACTGCGCGCCTCGCGCTTGGCGCAACGGACGACGCAGTCCATTAAGCGCGCAATGCAGCAGTTGCTCGGAGTACTCACCGAGCAACTTGCCACCCTGGACCAAACCCATGCCAAGACCTAGCGTGTGCACGATGGCCGCACCCATCATCAGGAACGACCGAGGCAAGGAAGCCGCTTCGGGCTACGCCTTCCGCGGCTTGCCTTGCTCTCAGAGACTTACACCACGTCCTGAAGCACATTACCTATATCAATACGCGATTTTTCGTTTCTGGCAGAGCGAGTGCGGCAATGAAAAACAGGGCATATGCGCCAACAGCAAAGATCGCAATGGCATTCCCAAATCCTACCGAATACTTGATGTAGCCGATGAGTGCCGGGAATAGTGCCCCAATGGCACGTCCAAAATTATACGTAAACCCTTGGGCTGAGCCGCGAATACTTGTTGGAAAAAGCTCTGTTAAGAACGGACCCATTCCTGAAAAATATCCACTTGCAAAAAATCCAAGCGGGAATCCCAAGATAAAAGTTACTTCGTTGGGGATGGGGAGTTGCGTGTAAGCAAGAATGGTTGCAATGGCCCCAATGGAAAACAAAATGAACAACATACGACGGCCAAGCCGGTCAGCTAACCAAGCGCCGATCAAATAGCCGATAAAGCTGCCGATGATGAGAATGGCAAGGTACGGAGTGCTACCGACGACGCTGAGATGTCTATCCGTATGAAGAAATGCCGGCAACCAAAAAATAACTGCATAGTAGCCGCCCTGCGCACCAACAGAGAGAAGAGAGGCCAAGATCGTTGTCCGTAATACGGAAAAATCAAAAATTGCGAGAATTCTTGGGCGAACCGTATTTTTGCGCGCCACCACTGCAATATCGGGCTCAGGCACATTTCGCCGGATAAACAGGACCATCAGGGCTGGAATCACTCCGACGGCAAACATGGCGCGCCACGCCGTTTCCGCTGGCAAAACTGAATAGATGATTGCCTGCGCAATGACAGCGATACCCCATCCAATAGCCCAAGCTGATTGGACGCTGCCCACGGCCCGCCCACGGTATTGTGGCCGAATGGCTTCTCCCATCAGAACCGCGCCTGCTGCCCATTCCCCACCAAATCCAAATCCGAGCAGGGCCCTCAGCACCATCAGTTGATCAAAATTTTGGGCGAAGGCGCAGAGGAAGCTAAACAGCGAGAACCAGAGGATTGTGATCTGCAGTGTTCGCACACGTCCGTAGCGATCAGAAAACAAGCCTGCAATCCAACCGCCAACGGCGGAAGCAAGT
>JAKBCY010000186.1 GCA_021807445.1 Pseudomonadota bacterium | reverse complement strand
GCGCAAGAGTCAAACACCACCGCAGGGGTGCCCGCGCTGCGGTAGACCCAGACATCGGCGCGGTGCGTCTTGCCGGTGCCCGGGGCCAGCTCGGCCACCGGGGTCTCATCGGCGTGCAGCACGGGCTGGCTCAGCACGTGCGCCTTCATTGCTGCAGCCAGCGGCTCCAGGCGCACGCCGCAGATGCCCACCCACTGCGCCATGCTCGAGCGCGGGATGTGCGCGCCGCTGCGCCGGTCGATCTCCTCCTGGCGGTACAGCGGCAGGTGATCGTCATGCGTGGCCAGAACCACCTGCGCCAGCAGGCCGGCAGCGGGGATGCCCTTGTCGGTGATCTGGGCCGGCATGGGCGCTGCCAACACCGTCTGGCAGCACGCGCAGGCATACTTGCCACGGATGTGCCGGTGCACGAAGAATCGCGTGGGCTCGCAGTCGAGCTGTTCGCGGATCTCCTCACCGAGGCGACGCAGGGCGTGGCCCTGCGGGCACCGCCCCGACACGATCTCGTCGCGGTGTTCGATGCGCAGCAGTTGACTGGGCAGGGGCTGAACTGCTTTCGGCGCCGTGGGCTCCAGGCCGTCAGACGCGAATTCGCCTTGCATGTGTTGGCGCACAACCTGTCCCGAGCCATCGCCCTGCTGGCGGTGTTGTTGGCCTTCCTGCATGCCGTCTTGCGCCGCCTGCGCCACGCCGCACACGCGCTTTCCCAACGTGCACGCCGACCCAACGCCTTTCCCCAACAATCCTATCTACGCCCCGCCTTCAGTGGCTAACCCGCCAAATCGGTTTTGCGACAGCCTCTGAAGGACGGGGCTTTTCGGGGACTCGGGTGACAATCACGCGCCTCAACGGCGCCAATGGCATCAAGCTGTCGCCGCAGGTCGATGCGCTCTTTGGCCTGGCGCTGGCGTCTTTTGACGAATACCAGCGAGTTAGCAGTGCGCAGGGACCTCTCACACGCGGTTTGAGGCCATTGGTCCATCCCGCTGCATCACGGTGCGCAGCCGTTCCCGTCAATCAGCGGCATTGAGTGCAACGCCATTGCGCACAAATGGCGTCTGCCGGGACGCCCGCATTATTGAGGACCACAATCAGCCGGCGGCGTGCAGCGCAGCCGATCCGCAATGAGACGGATCGGCTGATCGCCGTGGGAAGATCAAGCGGGACAATCCACGAGCTCCGGTGGCACAGGGGCCCCCTCGACCGCACCACCACCGGCATTGCCGGGCCCATCAAGGCATCGTTGCAATTAGTTACTGCAAGACCCCCTCAATGCCGGGTGAAATGTCCACGTGCGCCAATTGCGCGGCGTGCTGCTCCAGCGTAGTCTTGGCGCACGAGCAATTGCTCGTTCATAAGGAAAATCAATGACCTCTTTCGCTTTCGCGCCGCGTATCAAGACTGTCATCGCAATGATCGGTGTCACTGCAGCGCTGGCTGGGTGTGGTGGCGGAGGTGGTGGGGGCACCACCAGTTCGGCTATCGCATCGCCGACAGCCGCGATCACGACGTCCAATGCGACACAGATTGCAAGCACTGCCTTTGATGGAACTGCAGGTTTTTCACGGCTAAGTGGGTCCACCACGGCTTTGAAGTCGACGGCCACTGGACAGCCCGTCAACGTGCTTTCGATCGTTTCTGCAACGATTGCGAATGAACTTCAGACGCGTGTCTATACGCCCCCTCAGTCCCCCCTGGCGCGAGCGGCGGCCTCGCTATCCAACACAGCTCAATGTTCTGGAGGCGGCACGCTCACAGCAATTGTCACCAAGGCGGGCTCCACGTGGCAACCCGGTGATAGCCTCGCCGTAACCGCCTACTCATGCCAAGACGCGACCAGTGGCGTCACCATCAATGGCAGCCTCATTCTGCAAATCGACAGCATTGCCCAAAATGATGCGAGTGGCTTTTCGGCATCAGTTTCGCTTGGTGTAACGAATTTCACTGCGATGCAAGGCAGCAACTACGCGTCGTTAAATGGCACTTTTCAGGTGAGCGTCAACCTGCAATCCACCAACTACACCGTGTCCACCTCGCAGGTTGAACTGAAGAGCTCTGGCTTCACGGTGACCAGCAGCACCGCCGGGACGATCTCGCTCGAAAACCTCGACTATGTTGACTACAACGACGTCACGCAACAGTCCTGGTGGTTCACTCAGAACTCGACGGTCAACAATAATGGAAGTGTCTTTGTCGTTCAGACGAACCAACCGTTCGCTGGCCTCGGCTGCTCTTATCCATCGAGCGGCTCGGCGTTGTTGACTGGACTGAATTCGAGCGAACTGGTGACTGCCAATTCGGACGGCAGCACGACATTGGAGGTCACGAGCAACGGCGCAACGACAATACAAACGG
Source organism: Pseudomonadota bacterium (assembly GCA_021807445.1). GTDB lineage: Bacteria > Pseudomonadota > Gammaproteobacteria > Burkholderiales > Burkholderiaceae_C > Thiomonas_A. Next base: position 2,921 of record JAKBCY010000186.1, on the reverse strand, counting down.
TTCCGAGCAGCCAGGTGTTTAGCGTCCTCTGTAATTAAGGCTTGGTGTGCGAACGACTACACAGGAGCCTCTCAGCGGTCGAGGCATATGAACTCTCCTGCCGCTAAACGCAGGGCGTTGTAGCGGGGGTTTCCTGGTTCTGCGTCAGCAGCGCGGCACCGTTTCCAGTGCCGTGACTTACGCGCGACTCCCCAGGCGTAACTTCGGACCGCTCCGGACCTCGTTGTTGCTTTGCGCGCCGGCGCATCATGCGCCGGCGGTCTTTGGCCCTGTGCTGGCCCGATCGAACCAGGTCGACTCCGCGCCGAGCAATGACCTTCGAGGCATTGGCGTCGGCGTTGTCTTGATGCCCGCAGCGTTGGCAGAGGAACAGGGCCTGTGTGGTCCTGTTCTCCGGATGAAGATGGCCGCAAGCGGCACATTCCTGCGAGGAGTGATGCGCGGGCACGTCCAAGCACAGCTTGCCCGCGCACAGCGCCTTGTAGACGCTGAACTGTTTGATGCGGTTCCAGCTCGACGCCAGGATGGCGGCGTTGAGTCCGGACTTGGCTGCGGCGTTGTTACGTCACCAGGAAACGGTGCGCGCCTACGTCGATGCGCAAGGAACCGTGGAACACGCGCGCAAGTCCGAGGCGAAAAAGCGAAAACCGCCCGCTTGACCCCCTCCTGACCGGACGGCGTTGCCTAGGCGACAGTGCGTGTCGGGCCGGACCAGGAAGGGGAATGCGCGGGCACATGTTCATATCGTTCTCCTCCAAGGAAATCAGCCAGTCGGAAAGACATATCCGCCAAGAGCACGAACCTGTCAAACGACTCAACGGGGAGATCACGAACGCCGCGCACACGCCGTTCGCATCTTTCCCAGTCCCCAATCTTGCTTGCGCCTCGTGCGTGCCCCTTGAGCCGAACCCCGCGAGGCCTGGCTGGAGGACAACCGCTATATCACCATGCAGCGGCTCAGGGCGCACAAAAAACTACCATGCAACTCGCCGCCTGACTCATCTCCCAACTTCAGCCCTGACCACCAATTTGTACGACTTGACGGACACAGCTTGTGCAATTCCACTCGCCTTTGTGTCGCCTGCACCGCAACCGAGTCGGCACGCCCACCACCGATCTCCCCCTTCCCAAGGAGCGCAGCACATGTCAGCGATCGAGAAAAAATTCAATGCATTGGGTGTCGACCACGCGCCTGGCCAGGAGATCAGACAGCAAGCCGCGCTGGCGAAGAGCCAACTGCGCGGCGACGTCCTACCGGGATGCCCGGTTGATTTCTCCCACGGGGATGTCGGCGATACCGCGTTCACCCCGCTTCCAGGCGCACTCGAACATTTCGTCCAAGGCACAGCTCGCGGCCAGCAGGCCTACACCGAATATCGCGGCAGTGCGGACCTGCGTGATGATCTCGCAAAAAAGCTCGCCATCTTCACGGGAGCGCCTCTAACGGGGACGAGCGAGATCATCATTACACCGGGCACGCAAGGTGCCTTGTTTCTGGCCGCAGCAGCGACGATCACTGCAGGAGACCAAGTCGCGATCGCAACGCCAGACTATTTCGCAAACCGAAAGATCATTGCCTTCCTCGGTGCGCAGGCGGTCCCTATTCGCATTGACTTCCTAGGCAGGCAAAACGCAGCGGGGATCGACCTGGAACAACTCCAGGCCGCATTCAAAACCGGGGTGCGAACCTTCCTATTCTCCAATCCCAATAACCCAACTGGTGTCGTCTACTCCCCCGCGGAAGTTGGCGAGATTGCCAGGCTAGCCAATCGGTATGGTGCGACTGTCATCGTGGACCAACTGTATGCGCGCCTGCTCTATGCAGGCCAAGCGTACACCCATCTGCGTGCCACGGAAATCGACCCCGACCACGTCCTGACGATCATGGGGCCATCGAAGACCGAGTCCTTGAGTGGCTACAGGGTGGGCGCTGCGTTCGGCGCGCCCAAGCTGATCGAACGCATGGAGAAACTCCAGGCCATCGTATCTTTGCGCGCCGCCGGCTACTGTCAGGCGGTCCTCCGTGCCTGGTTCGCGGAACCGGCCGGATGGATGCAGAATCGCATTGAACAACATGCGGCTATTCGCGATGATTTGCTGCGCGTGCTTCGCCAGGTCCCTGGCCTCGCGGTGCGCACGCCTGAAGCCGGAAGCTACCTTTTTCCCTGCCTGCCACAACTCGACCTTACCCTGCATCAGTTCGTACTCGCTTTGCGACAGCAGGCCGCTGTGACAGTGACCGCGGGCACGGAATTTGACCCGCACGCCACGGACGCCATCCGACTGAACTTTTCCCAAAACCGTTCAGCATCGACACAGGCGGCAGAGCGCATCGCGCAAATGATCGAGCGGTATCGCCGTTGACGGGAAGGCGATTCCTGATCGTGCGCCCCTACCCGCAGAATCCTACAGCGTCGCCCTCCAAGTGGGCCAAATCTGGACGGTATCGACATCGAGATCGATGCGATCCTGCTCAGGCAGGTGTGAGCCGCGCAAGGGAGCGCATGTCGGGCCTCGCCTAGCAGAATATTGCATGGCTGGCACAACGGCATGTCGACGCGGGGACCACGCGCGACCCGGCGCTGTTGGCAGATGGCGTTTTGCTTGCACAAGGTCTGCCGCGCACCGAAGACCTCGAGGATCTGCTGCGTGCGCGGATCGGCGTGCCACCCATACCTCGCGCAAGGCCGTGAGCCACGATCACGACCATGATCACGAGGCGCCGCAGGGCCTTATTGATTAGGCCCTTAAACAGTCTCAGGCGGCGTATTTGACGTTGGGGTCGCGGAAGTAGGCTTTGACGCGTTCGGGTTCACTGCCGATGACGGCCATGTGTGCCTCGGTCGCAGCGCGAAGCCTTGCCTTGCTGGGCGCTGGAACCTTGCTTCGGATGACGTGCTTGAGGTCAGCATTGAGGCGCT
>JAKBCY010000020.1 GCA_021807445.1 Pseudomonadota bacterium | reverse complement strand
ACCCGTTCCTTGAATTCCGCTTCAAGGGCGGCAAGTCAGGGGATAAAGTGGCCGTGACTTGGCTGGATAACAAGGGCGAGACCCAGACGGACAGCACCACGGTATCCTGATCACTCGGTGTTTGAGTGTTCGCAACTTGTTTGAAGCAGTACGCACTGTTCGCGAGGAGACTATGAAACTACGACTTAAAAGAATCGCCGCACAGGTCGGGATGATTCTTCCCGCCCTGATGCTGATCGGCGCTGGCGTGAATCAGGCGCACGCGGCCTCAGAAACCCAACAAGGCAATGCTTACCTTCAACTGATGAATGAAATGGGCGGGAACCCCGCCGACTTCAACATTGACGATGGCAAGAAGCTTTGGAGTGAAAAGCGCGGCCCCAAAAACGTTTCCCTCGAACAGTGCAATCTGGGCCTTGGCCCTGGCGTGGTGAAAGGCGCATACGCCCAGCTGCCGCGGTATTTTCCCGATACGGGCAAAGTCCAGGATCTCGAATCTCGTTTAGTGACGTGCATGGAAACCATCCAGGGTTTCAGCGCGAAGGAAGCTGATAAGCAGCACTTTGCCAAGGAGGGTGGCAACGCCTCCCCGCTGGAAAACCTTGCGATGTATGTGGCGCACGCGTCCAATGGAATGAAGATTGACATTCCACAGAGCAATGCGCTGGAAAAGAAGGCCTACGAGAACGGTAAGAAGTTGTTTTTCTATCGCGCAGGACCGTTCAACTTCTCGTGCGCAGCCTGCCACGCCGAGACTGGAAAGCGCATCAAAATATCAGCCTTGCCGAACTTGACAAACGCCGAAGCGGCCGTGTCATATGCAACGTGGCCAGCGTATCCGAACTCGCAAGGCGTCGCCCGCACCCTCGAGTGGCGCATGCTCGCATGCGAGCGTCAGCAGCGGTGGCCGGCTCCCAAATTTACCTCCAACGCTGTGATCGATCTGATCACCTACATGGGTGTGAATTCGAATGGCGCCACGCTCCACACGCCCACATTCAAGCGTTGATCGAGGAGACGACATGAAAAAATTGATTCCCTTTACCCTTGCAGCAGCGAGCGCGGCACTCCTGAGTGGTTGCGCGGGCATGCATACGACGGCTTCGGCCGACAGTGGCAATCCATTTGCAACCGCCTCCTTCCAAAGCGTGCTCAAGAATGATTTCGTCAGCAAGGGCCAAGCGAAAGTCTCTCGCCTGAAGCAGACGCCACATCAATATGAGTGCTCGAAGTATGAGTACCTCGGCCAGGCTATGCCGGCGGATTTACAGAAAAAGCTCGAACAGGCGGCCGCCGACAAAGTTGTCTATCCGAAGGATGGCCAATACCTTGGCGATTGGAAGGCTGGCCTGAAGATCGCCGAAAACGGTAAAGGCATGCAGTGGAGTGACAAGCCTGGCTCGCCCAGTGGCGGTAACTGTCTTGCGTGTCACAAGATGATTGCGAATGACCCATCCCAGGGCAATATCGGCCCCGAGCTGTACCACTACGCCAAATTGCGTGGCAACAGCGCCGCCATTCTGAAGTACACCTGGGCGCGCATCTATGACTCGCAGGCGTTTAATGCCTGCAGCTATATGCCACCGTTTGGCGCCCATCAAATCCTGACCGCGCAGCAGATGAAGGATGTGATGGCGCTGCTCATGGACCCGAATTCGCCGGTCAACAAATAATCGCAAAGCTTCGAGGCTGGTCGACAGCCGATCAGCTGCGTCTGACCTGCCCGCCTCATCGTTGCCGATTGGCGGGCTTTTTCTTTCTCAAGGATCGACAATGAGCATTTCCCGCCGCGAGTTTTTGAGTGTTTTGGCTGCTGCCGGTGTCAGCGGATTTCCGATGATGCGCGAAGCCAGCGCAGCTGAGGTGGATAAGCTGTACAGCCCACCCGTGACGGGAAATGTGCATTTCTTGCACATGACCGACAGTCACGCGCATTTGCAGCCGGTCTATTTCCGCGAGCCGAGCGTGAACATCGGGGTTGGGACGATGGAGGGGCACCTTCCTCACCTTGTGGGTGCGAACTACCTCAAGCGTGTGGGTTTCAAGCCGAACACGCGTGAGTCCTACGCGTTCACGTATCTGGACTTCGTGCGTGCCAGCAAGCAGTACGGCAGGATGGGCGGCTATGCACATATCGCTACGCTGGTCAAGAAACTCAAAATGTCACGCCCCGGCGCGTTGTTGCTCGATGGAGGTGATACTTGGCAAGGCACCGGTCTGTCGTTGTGGACCAAAGGACAGGACATGGTTGACGCCCAGCTTCAGCTGGGCGTGGACGTGATGACTGCGCATTGGGAGTTCACCTACGGCCAAGACCGCGTGAAGGAAATTATCAATAAAGATTTCAAGGGCAAGATCGATTTCGTTGCTCAGAATGTGAAGACGGCGGATTTTGGCGACCCAGTGTTTCCCAATTACGTGATGAAGCAGATGAATGGGGTGCAGGTCGCGATCATTGGCCAAGCATTTCCATACACGCCCATTGCCAATCCGGGCTACCTGATTCCCGATTGGACCTTCGGCATCGACACCAGTCATATGCAAAAGACGGTCAACGAGGTCAAGAAGAAGGGTGCTCAGCTGGTGGTCGTGATCTCCCATAATGGGATGGATGTGGACCGGAAGATGGCGTCGCTGGTTGAGGGTATCGACTGCATCTTTGGTGGGCACACGCACGACGGCGAAGCCGTCGCTGTGGAAATTCGGCGCCCATCGGGTGGGATGACCTTGGTGACCAACGCCGGGTCGCACGGTAAGTTCCTCGCCGTGATGGACTTCGACGTGCGCGGTGGAAAAATGGTCGGCTACAAGTATCGCCTGCTGCCCGTGTTCTCAGAGCTCCTGGCCGCCGACGCTGACATGAGCGCTCTGATCAAAAAGCACCGCGCGCCTTACGAGACCAAGATGAATGAGGTGCTGGCACACACGGAGGGCGTGTTGTACCGGCGTGGCAACTTCAACGGTACTTGGGACCAACTCGTGCTGGACGCCATGCTGACCGTGCGCGGCGGTGATCTGGCCTTCTCGCCTGGCTTCCGTTGGGGCGGCAGCCTGCTACCGGGCGAGCCCATCACCCGCGAAGCGCTGATGACCCAGCTCGCGATCACCTATCCATACTGCACCTTGACCGATATGACGGGGGAGACCGTCAAGTCGGTCATGGAAGACGTCGGGGACAACCTGTTTAACCCGGACCCCTACTATCAGCAGGGTGGTGACATGGTCCGGCTTGGAGCGCTGGAATACACCTGTGCGCCGAACGAGAAGATTGGCAATCGCATCCAGGATATGCGCTTGGGGGGCAAGCCCCTTGATCCGAAAAAGACCTACAAGGTCGCAGGCTGGGCGCCGGTGCAGCAGGCATCGGCCAATGCGAGTAATCCGCCCATCTGGGATATCGTGGAGGAATACCTCAAACACCAGAAGGTCATTAAGCCGCTCAAGCCAAATGAGCCCAAGCTGATCGGTATGAAGGGAAATCCGGGCCTGGCGGATTACGCCATGATGTAACTGTCGGATTTAGCACTCATTGGTATCTGACAAAGTGGAAAAAACAGGCTGGCAGCAATTCCAGCCTGTTTTTTATTGCGGGCGCTACGCAAGACGCGATAACCGTCGCTTGAGGGATCTTGACATTGGGTGCTGATGGCTCCGAATGCGGTGGCGGCCGGCGGCGAACGATTTTGCGTTGCATCAAATCGGCTGGTACAGTTCATACTGGTCTTTTGTCATCGGACCGCTGTGCGCCGTCATGGGGTACCCACGCTGGCGCATGGTGTTTCACCCACTTCATGCCGGGATGCCCGGCGAACCAGTGAGCCCACCATGACTATTCAGCAGCTACGCGCCAACTCTTACCTGTTCGGCGGCAACGCTCCTTACGTCGAGGAGTTGTACGAAACCTATCTCGCGAATCCCGGTGCTGTGCCGGACCATTGGCGCGACTATTTTGATGCTCTACAGCACGTGCCGGCTGTCGACGGCAGCAATTCACGCGATATTCCCCACGCGCCCGTGGTGTCGGCCTTTGCGCAGCGAGCCAAGACGGGCCCTGCGCGAGCCATCACGCTCGCATCCGACGTCGAGACATCGCGCAAACGTGTTGCGGCGCAGCAACTAATTGCAGCTTACCGGAACGTCGGCGTGCGCTGGGCCGATCTGGATCCGCTCAAGCGCACCGAGCGTCCGGAAATTCCCGATCTCGACCCCGCTTTCTACGGTTTCACTGATGCGGATCTGGAAACGGTATTCAATACCAGCAACACGTATTTCGGCAAGGAGAGCATGAGCCTTCGCGAGCTCGTTAATAACTTGCATGAAACGTATTGCGGCTCCATCGGCGCGGAGTTCATGTACCTTAGCGACCAGAACCAGAAGCGCTGGTGGCAGCAGCGTTTGGAGAGCATCCGTACACGGCCGAGCTTCAGCGCCGAGAAAAAGCGCGAAATCCTCGACAAGCTCACAGCGGCGGAGGGCTTGGAGCGATTCCTGGCCACGCGTTATGTCGGGCAAAAGCGCTTTTCGCTCGAAGGTGGCGAGAGTTTTATCGTCGGTATGGACGAAATCATTCAGCGCAGTGGCGAGCGTGGTGCGCAGGAAGTCATCATCGGCATGGCCCATCGTGGACGGTTGAACGTTCTGGTCAACACCTTGGGCAAGCGTCCCAAGGATCTCTTCGATGAGTTCGAAGGACGGCACGCGCACGACCTGCCATCGGGCGATGTGAAATACCACCAAGGCTTTTCAAGCGATGTCTCGACGCCTTCGGGACCGGTCCACCTTTCGCTGGCATTCAACCCTTCGCATTTGGAAATTGTCAATCCGGTCGTCGAGGGCTCGGTGCGCGCACGCCAAGAGCGCCGTGGCGACAAGAAGGGGTTGCAGGTTCTGCCCGTGCAGGTTCACGGCGATGCGTCTTTCGCCGGCCAAGGCGTCGTGATGGAAACGCTGGCGCTGGCCCAGACGCGCGGCTACTCCACCGGTGGCACGGTACACATCGTGATCAATAACCAGATCGGATTCACGACGTCCGACCCGCGCGACACCCGTTCGACGCTCTATTGCACTGATGTCGTCAAGATGATCGAAGCGCCAGTTCTGCACGTCAATGGCGATGATCCTGAGGCGGTCGCACTTTGCCATCAACTTGCGGTCGATTTTCGCACCGAGTTCAATCACGATGTCGTGGTTGACATCGTGTGCTTCCGCAAGCTTGGCCACAATGAGCAGGACACCCCGGCTGTCACGCAGCCACTCATGTACAAGAAAATTGCGGCCCATCCGGGCACGCGCAAGCTTTATGCGGACAGGCTGGCCAGCCAAGGCGTCATTGGCGAGACCGAGGGCGACGCCATGGTGCTGGCCTATCGACAGGCCATGGAGGACGGCGAGCGCGCACTGGAGCCTGTGCTTTCGAATTACAAAAGCAAGTTTGCAGTCGACTGGGCTCCTTTCCTGAACCGCAAATGGACCGACAACGCCGACACGGCGCTGCCACTTGCCGAGATCAAGCGTCTGGCCGATCGCATCACCACGTTGCCGCAGGACCTGAAGCTGCATCCATTGGTGGAAAAGGTCATCGCGGACCGAGCCAAGATGGGGAAGGGGGAGTTGTCGCTGGACTGGGGCATGGGTGAACACCTGGCGTTCGCCTCGCTGGTGGCTAACGGTTTCCCGGTGCGTCTGTCGGGCGAGGATTGCGGGCGAGGTACCTTCAGCCATCGCCATGCAGTGCTGCATGACCAAAACCGCGAGCGCTGGGACGCGGGCAGCTATGTACCGCTGCAGAACGTGTCCGAGGGGCAGGCGCCCTTCGTGGTGATCGACTCCATCCTCTCGGAGGAGGCTGTACTTGGTTTTGAGTACGGATATTCGACGGCGGATCCCAACACCTTGGTGATCTGGGAAGCCCAGTTCGGAGACTTCGCCAACGGTGCCCAGGTGCTGATCGATCAGTTCATCTCCGCGGCGGAGGTGAAATGGGGCCGCGCCTCGGGCCTGACGCTTTTCTTGCCCCACGGCTATGAAGGCCAGGGGCCTGAGCATTCGTCGGCGAGGCTTGAGCGCTATCTGCAGCTGTGCGCAGAGACCAACATTCAGGTTTGCCAGCCGACAAACCCGGCGCAGATGTTCCACCTGTTGCGCCGGCAGATGATTCGACCATTTCGTAAACCACTGGTGGTGATGACACCCAAGTCTCTCCTGCGCCACCAACAGGCCCGTTCTCCACTGGCCGACTTGGCGAATGGGCAATTCCACACCGTGTTGGGCGAACAGAGCGACCTCGACGCCTCGAAAGTCAAGCGCATGGTCGTGTGCACAGGTCGGGTGTACTACGACCTGCTGGCTGAGCGCACGCAGCGGGACCTTCAGGATGTGGCAATCGTGCGCTTTGAGCAGCTCTACCCCTTCCCCCACAAGGCTTTTGCCGCCGAACTCAAGCGCTATCCGCAATTGCGTGATGTCGTTTGGTGTCAGGATGAGCCACAAAATCAGGGGGCGTGGTTTTTCATCCAGCACCACATTCACGAGAATCTGCAAGATGGGCAGCGCCTAAGCTATGCCGGGCGGCCAGCCTCGGCATCCACCGCAGTTGGCTATTACGCCAAACATGCCGAGCAGCAGAAGGAACTCCTTGCAGCGGCCTTCGGCAAGCTCAAGGGTTTCATCCTTACAAAATAGCCCAAGGCTCTCCGCGCCGCAGTCCAGGCAGGCCATAAGCGTGCCCAACTGGCTGCGCGCGGAGCGACAACCCGTTCACATTCCTAGCGAGATACCACCATGGCACTGATCGATGTCAAGGTTCCCCAATTATCCGAATCCGTGGCTGAGGCCACTTTGTTGCAGTGGAAGAAAAAACCAGGAGAGGCCGTCAATCAGGATGAAATCCTGATTGAGATTGAAACGGACAAGGTCGTCCTCGAGGTTCCGGCGCCGGCGTCCGGTGTCATGGCACAGCTTGTCAAACCTGACGGCGCAACCGTGGTGGCCGACGAGGTGATCGCCAAGATCGACACGGAGGCTAAACCGCAAGTCAGCCCATCGCCGGTTCAGGCTGTTCCCGCAGCGCCGGTCGCGGCGACGCCAGCCGCTGCGAAGACGGCGCCGGCCATGCCGGCTGCAGCCAAGATCATGGCCGAGAAGGGAATCGATGCCGCGAGCGTGGACGGCACCGGCCGCGGCGGTCGCATCACCAAGGCAGACGCTCTGGGTGCGGCAAGCGCTCCAGCGCAAACCGCCTCGCCAGCGCGGGCTCCCCAGGCTGGATCGCCCAAGGCTCCCCAGGCTTTACCGCAGGTGGACGCCGATATCGACCTTTCGGCTTACGCCGAGCGTCCGGAGCAGCGTGTTCCCATGAGTCGATTGCGCGCGCGCATTGCGCAGCGCCTGGTGCAGTCGCAGGCCGAAAATGCCATCCTCACGACCTTCAATGAAGTGAACATGAAGCCCGTGATGGACTTGCGCAACGCCCACAAGGATCGCTTCGAAAAGGAGCATGGCGTCAAGCTTGGATTCATGAGCTTTTTCGTGAAGGCCGCAGTGCACGCGCTGCGCAAGTACCCGATCATCAACGCCTCGGTCGATGGCAACGATGTGATCTACCACGGTTACTTTGATATAGGCGTTGCGGTCGGTAGCCCGCGTGGGCTGGTTGTGCCCATATTGCGAAATGCCGACCAGATGAGTTTCGCCGATATCGAAAAGCAGATCGCTGAATTCGGGGTGCGGGCGCGCGATGGCAAGCTGGCGATCGAAGATCTCACTGGCGGCACCTTCTCCATCAGCAATGGCGGCGTGTTCGGCTCGATGCTGTCTACGCCAATCATCAACCCACCGCAGGCGGCCATTCTCGGTGTGCACGCGACGAAGGAAAGGCCTGTGGTGGAAAACGGGCAGGTCGTGATCCGTCCGATCAATTACCTTGCGCTGAGTTACGACCACCGCATTATTGACGGGCGTGAGGCTGTGTTGGGCCTGGTGGCCATGAAGGAAGCGCTTGAAGACCCGGCGCGCCTGCTGTTGAACCTGTGAGAGCACGATCATGACACAAACAGCGGACCTAATCGTCATTGGTGCCGGCCCCGGCGGGTACATTGCGGCCATTCGCGCCGCACAGCTTGGTTTATCGGTGGTTTGCATCGACGCCTGGATGGGAGCCCGGGGCGGGCCAGCCCCGGGAGGAACGTGCACTAACGTAGGCTGCATTCCGTCGAAGGCGCTATTGCAATCATCCGAACATTACGAGCACGCCGGGCACGCTTTTGCAGACCACGGAATCCAGATCAAGGAGCTTGGCCTTGACCTTGCACGCATGATTGCGCGCAAGGATCAGGTTGTGCGACAGAACAATGAGGGCATCCTTTACCTCTTCAAGAAAAACAAGGTTCAGTTCGTGCACGGGCGTGCGTCCTTTGTTGGCAAGGTTGAGGAGGGCTTCCAGGTGCAGGTCGATGGTCCCGCACCGCAGACCTACACCGGCAAACAGGTGGTCATTGCCACGGGCTCGAGCCCCCGCGCCCTGCCTGGCGTGGCGTTTGATGAGGACAGGATTTTGTCCAATACCGGAGCGCTGGCTCTGACCGAAGTACCCAAGCGTCTTGGCGTGATCGGCGCCGGTGTGATCGGGCTTGAAATGGGCTCCGTGTGGCGGCGCCTTGGCGCGGAAGTCACTGTGCTTGAGGCACTTCCCGATTTTCTAGGCGCTGCCGACGCCCAAGTAGCCAAGGAGGCACTCAAGCAGTTCAAGAAGCAGGGTCTTGACATCCAGCTCGGGGTCAAGCTCACCGAGGTGAAGGCTCGGGGCAAAACGGTGAAGCTTCAGTATGCCGATGCCCAGGGTGCAGCCCGTGAACTCGAGGTGGATCGGCTTATCGTTTCTATCGGCCGCATTCCGCACAGCGAAGGACTGAACCTTGAGGCCGTCGGTTTGCAGCCCGATGAGCGAGGCTTCATCCCGGTCGATGACGAGTGTCGGACATCAGTTTCCGGGGTTTGGGCCGTGGGCGATGTCGTGCGCGGTCCCATGTTGGCACACAAAGCCGAAGAGGAGGGTGTGGCAGTGGCCGAGCGCATCACAGGTCAGAAGCCGCACGTCGACTTCAACACGGTGCCTTGGATCATCTACACCAGTCCGGAAATCGCGTGGGTCGGACAGACCGAGCAGGCCCTCAAGGCTGCGGGCCGAGCGTATAAGGCTGGAAGCTTTCCCTTCTTGGCTAATGGCCGGGCACGAGCGCTGGGTGACACGACAGGGTTTGTCAAAGTCCTGAGCGATGCCGAAACGGACACCATTCTGGGCGTGCACATCATCGGGCCGCTGGCTTCCGAGCTCATCGCCGAGGCGACGGTTTCCATGGAGTTCAAGGCGGCGGCCGAAGACATTGCGCGCATCTGTCACGCCCATCCCACGCTGTCAGAGGCGCTGAAGGAAGCTGCCCTTGCCACGGACGGACGAAGCCTGAACTTCTAAACGCGTTCATGGACGTGACGGAATACGCCCTGCAAGCGCTGGGTGAGCGGGGTTTCGAGCCTGACGCTGCACAAAGTGCCGCAATCGCGCGTCTGCAGTGCGCCTTTGATGAATGGGTGGCCTACAAGTCGCGCCGCTCTACGGCGGTGCGGCGCATGCTCATTCATCCCGAACTTCCGCGCGGCGTGTACCTCTGGGGTGGCGTGGGGCGAGGCAAGAGCTTTCTGATGGATGCTTTTTACGTCACCGTGCCGGTGGTGCGCAAGACGCGGTTGCATTTCCACGAGTTCATGCGTGAGGTGCACCGCGAGCTGGCTGCGCTGCAGGGTACGCAGGATCCTCTTCAGGAGCTGTCACGCCGCATTGCGCGGCGCTTCCGGTTGATCTGCTTCGATGAGTTTCACATCAGCGACGTGACCGACGCGATGATCCTTTATCGCCTTCTACAGGGCTTATTCGAAGATGGCGTGATGCTGATGGCCACCAGCAATTTCGAGCCGGATGCCCTGTATCCAGACGGCCTGCACCGCGACCGTATCCTGCCGGCAATCGAGCTGATCAAAAATAACATGGACGTGCAGCACGTGGACGCAGGCAGGGACTACCGGCTCCGAGCCATGCGCAGTATGAGCCTGTACCACACGCCCTTGGGGCCAGGGGCCGACGTGGCGATGGAGCAAACCTTTGAATGTCTCGCGGAAGCGGCCGAGGAGGACCCCACGCTCCACATCGAATTTCGCGAACTCGTTGCATTGCGGCGGGCGGGTGGCGTCATCTGGTTCGACTTTGAATCACTGTGCAATACACCGCGGTCGCAGAACGACTATCTTGAAATCGCCGCGTGCTTTCACACTGTCTTGGTCTCGGACGTGCCGCGCATGACCCCAGAGCGTGCAAGTGCCGCACGCCGCTTTACATTGTTGGTGGACGTGCTTTACGACCGTAACATCAAGCTTGTGCTCTCGGCTGAAGTCAACCCAGCCGCTCTGTATACGTCGGGCCCTCTCGCGTACGAGTTCGAGCGAACGGTCTCGCGCCTGCTGGAAATGCAGACGTCGGATTATCTTGCCAAAGGACGACGCGAGGTCCAGACCGCGCTGACTTGATGATCAAACGCTTGCCCTATTGGCGTCATGCGCTTGCTGTGCGCGAGCTTACCTATGGCATCAGGCGGAACGCCGCCCTGATGGCGGTCTGCTTGGTGATGCTGGCCGCATGGATGAGCAGCGGCAACGCGAAGGCGGCCGCAGACGTGCCCAGTCCGTCGCCCGGAGCCACTTCGCCAGCCGCGCATTCAGGCGCGCCTGAACGCGCGGCTGCACGCAGGCAGATCGAGCAGCAGCGTCGCAACCTTGACGCTGCATATGCGCGCCAACAGAGTTCCTGCCAGCGACAATTCTTTGTGAACGATTGCTTGAAGAATGCCTCGCGACGCTATCGTTCTGCGACTGAGACGTTGGATGAACAGCTTAACGCCCTTGATCTTGCAGAACGCAAAAGGCGCGCAGCAGCCGAGCGTGCGCGAGTTGAACGTCATTTGCGCGAGCGCCAGGGACCCGACACGCAAGCCATCCAAAAGCGGCGCGCCGGGCTTGAGCAGAAGCAGGCCGACAAGCAACGTCGCCGGGCTAGGCGCCTGGAGCAGGATGCGGCGCATGAGGCGGCTTATGCAGCCAAGCAGGAGCAGGTCAGCAAGAGGCTGCAGCGCAGCCCTCAGTCGCATACCAGGCTGCGCTCCGGCGCACCAGCGTCCCCTGGACATGCCAGTGGGGCAGAGGCTGCCTATGCGGCCAAGCTTGCCGACTACCAGCGCCGCCAACGCGACGCCGCCCGACGCGCACAGCAAAAGGCACCGGCGCCACCGCTTCCTTTACCGCCTGGATATTGATTGCGCGCCACTCGCCTGTGGCGGTAATGCATCAACCGCCGCCGCGCGATCCCTATCGGGATTTGGCCGTGCGAGGCGCTGACGTTGATCGGGGATCACTGCGCAGCAGCTTGAGCACAGCCAAAGACAGGTTGTCGCCTCCGCCGACGGCTCGCTGCCTGGCCTTTGCAATGAGAAACTCGCACGATTCGCGTGGATCGAGCCGGTCGAGTGCGGAGCCTAATTCGGCATCAACAAAGTAATGCCACAATCCATCGCTGCACAGCAGAACTACGTCAGCCGGTTTCAGCCGCATGGTCTCGTAGTGGAATGGAGGATCCTCGTCCGCGCCCAAACTGGCCGTCAACACATTGCTCATCGGATGGTTGCGTGCCATGGTTTCGCTCAGCGCTCCAGCGTCCACCAGTTCTTGCACGTAGGAGTGATCCTTGGTCCGAGTCTCGAGCTTCCCGCCGCGAAAGACGTGCACCCTCGAGTCACCTACGTGCGCCCAGTGGCAGTTGCCATTGGGTTCCACAAGCGCGCAGGCCACTGTGGAATGGGGCTCCTGCTCCGCAGAAATTGCGCTGAGCTTGATCATCAGATGGCTCTCGCGCACGATGCTGTGCAGCAGGCTTCGCGCATCTTCCTGGCTGGGCACATACCGGTCAAATAGCTGCTGCGCAGTGAGCATGACTTGGTCGGCTGCCATGCGCCCGCCGCTACGCCCGCCCATGCCGTCGGCCACCACTGCCAGCACCAGGCCGGGCACGCGTGCGTGGGGGAAGATTTCGATGCGATCCTGCTGGTACTGGCGATCGCCTCGATGGATGCCCGTGGCAGCCTGCAGCTGGAGACGAACGTGTGTCGGACTCATCGACCAGTCAATGTGTGATACTCGGCCGTCCTCGCTGGCCGGGATTCATACAATGGACTCATGCCATCCCAAGCACGCATGCGGTAAGACCGATGGAAGAGAACCTGCGTTCTGCCAACAGGCGATTGATTGAACTGCGCATGGAGCATGCCGATCTGGACGACACCATCGACCGGCTGGCGCACCATGCTCCTGAGCAGGAGCTCCTGTTGCGCAGGCTGAAAAAGAAGCGGCTGCAACTTCGCGATCACATCGCACTCCTGGAATCGGCCTCGCAGCCGGATGAGCCCGCTTGAATCCTCTCGAACAAGCGCCTGAGCATTTTAGGCAGATCAGCGCGCTCCCCTGTGCGGATATGGCGGAGGCGAGCCCGAGGGACGATGATTTTGTGCTCTCCGACGCCGTGTGGGGTGAGCGCGGTCTTTTTGCCACGGCGCTGCCCGAGTGGCACGAGCGTCCCGGTCAGCGCACGCTTGCTGCTGCCGTGTCCTGTGCCATTCGCGAGCGCGGCATCCTGCTGGCCGAAGCGGGTACTGGAACGGGCAAGACTCTGGCCTATCTCGTGCCGGCGCTGATGCACGGCGAGCGTGTGATCGTCTGCACAGCCACACGAGCCTTGCAGGATCAACTTTCGCGCAAAGACCTGCCGCTGGCATGCGAAGTGCTGGGCATGCAGGTGCGCACAGCCGTCCTGAAGGGTCGAGCCAATTATGTTTGCCACTACCGCCTCAGGCGCGCGCAAAGTGATGGCCTGCTTGACACCCGTCGTGCGGTGCAGGAATTACGGCGTGTGGCCCGCTTTGCGGGCACGTCAACCGATGGCGACTTGTCGGCGCTGTCGGGGCTCGACGAGCGATCGCCCATCATTCCTCTTGTGACGTCCTCGCGTGACAACTGCTTGGGCTCCGACTGCCCGGACTATCGACAGTGCTATGTGATGAAGGCGAGGCGCGAGGCCCTCGCAGCGGACGTCGTAATCATCAACCATCATCTTTTCTTCGCCAACGTCGCCCTACGCGATGAAGGTGTAGCCGAGCTCTTGCCCAGCGCAACCACTGTGGTGCTGGACGAGGCACACCAGCTCTCGGATATCGGGGCCCAATTTCTCGGCACCGCCGTCGGTACTGCCCAAGCGCACGACTTGGCGCGCGACATTCTCGCTTGTGGAACGCAATTGGCACGCGGCCTCGCCGATTGGCAGAGTTTGTCCGCTCGGCTGCAAAAGGCCGTGCGCGACCAGCGCCTGACCGCGCCGGCAGGGCAGCACCGAATGGACTGGCGACAAGCGCAGGGGTTGCCTGGCTGGTCTGATGCGCTGAGGCAGTGGCAGGCGGAGCTGGCCGCACTGGAAGCCTCTCTTGACCCTTTCGAAGCGCTGGCTCCCGAGTTTGCGCGCTTGATCGCACGCTGCCAGAAGCAGCGTGAGCTTCTCGGCAACTGGCAGCGGGATGCCACAACCGAGCCGGAGGCTAGCACCCCACCGCTCGCGGCGCAGGAGGCGGTGCGCTGGCTGGAGGTGGGTAGCCACCATCTGCGGTTGCTGGCCACACCACTGGGCATCGGAGCGGCGTTCTCGGCGCTGCTGGCGCAGCGCCCTCAGGCTTGGGTGTTGGTGTCCGCTACGCTCACGCTGGATGGCGGATTTCGTTACACACGCGCGCGGCTTGGACTGGGCGAGGGCAGTGCCGCGTTGGAAGCCATGGAGGGCGTCTCATCACCTCGCCTGCGCGAGCTCCGGGTTGAAAGTCCGTTCGATTATGCTCGGCAAACCCGATTGTTGGTGCCGCGCACGGATTTTCATCCCTCCGACGCCAATCACGCCTTGCACGTGGCAGACCTCGCCGCTCGCCTCATTGCGGTCAACCCTGGTGGCAGCTTCGTCTTGACGACCACGCTGCGCGCCATCGGCCGTATTGCCCAGCGTTTACGTGAATTGCTACCGCCGGGACGGGCGATCTTGGAACAGGCGAGCGAATCGAAGCAAGTGCTTCTGCAGCGGTTCTCGATCGACTCCAGCGCTGTGCTGGTGGGTAGCCATAGCTTCTGGGAAGGGGTTGATTTTCCTGGAGACAAACTCACCCTGGTGGTGATCGACAAGCTACCTTTCGCGCCGCCCGACGACCCCATGGTGGCCGCTCGGCTCAAACGCCTGGAGGCGGCAGGGCGCAACGGTTTCATGGACTATTCGCTGCCGCAGGCCGCGCTTGCGCTGCAGCAAGGCGCTGGGCGGTTGGTGCGTAGCGAGCGCGACTGGGGCGTGCTTGCCGTCTGCGACCAGCGCTTGGTCACCACAGGTTGGGGAAAGCGCCTGCTGGCTTCGTTGCAACCATTTGCGCGTGTGCAGGAGGTTGAGCAGGCGGTGGACTTTCTGGTGGCCCATGCCTCGCGAGGTGTGCTCGCGTCCGCGCCTTCGACACAGCCTAGGCAAGGCAACGCAAAAGACGGGCCCAGGGGTGAGCAGGATGCCGCCTTTGACGATTGACGCGTTTGTGCGACAAGCATCGTTGTCGCGGCGTGGGTGCAGGTGGAAATGCAACAGCCGCAGTGAGATCTTGAGGTGCAGCGCCAATTGGAGCGACATGAAAACGAAAGTCTGGAGGACTCATGCCGGCGCCGGTAGCCCCGTTCTCGAATCCTGCATAAGTCTGCGGCTGTCATCGGCCTAAACGACGCGATGGTGTGTATCGGTGCCCTGCGGACGCACAACAATCCGGTGTTGCAACCGGAGCGTTCGGGCCAAGTCTGGTCGATGTGCGCGTCTACGGAAAAGTGAGGAGCGTTCGGGTTCCACTGCGCAACATCAGCCGAATGCCGCCAGTTCGCGATTGACTCTTGGTGGAACGCTGACTCACGCCGCTCCGGCTTGTTGGCGTCCAATGTCGTCGCGCGGAACGTGCGGATGTGAGCAATGCGCTCAGCATTTCCGCTCGGTCACACACGCATTGTGGCTTGCGGAAAACTGGTGCCCTCGGCAGGCTCTGGGGGGCGAGAACCGGCCGAAGGTGGCGAGGCGAGGGCTCACGATCGCATCAACACCCGTTCGTATGTTTCACCAGAGGCGCCACCACGATTCGATTCGCGGCGGCAGGCCCTGAGTGAGGTAGGGGCTTTGAGGGTAATTGAGTTTGAGTACACGCTCGGTGTCGTCGCGCAGTTGCGTCAGGCCGAGCTTGTCATAGCTGTCCATGAGCACCCCCAAGGCCAACTGTGTGGCTGGCGTGTCTGGATACGTCTTGATCGCTTCTTGGGCGCGATCGGCGGCCGCTACATAGGCGCCACGGCGGTAATAGAACAGCGCCACATGGGAATCGTAGTCAGCCAGGGAGTTACGGATGTACTCCATGCGCTGGAGCGCATCCGGCGCATATTTGCTCTTGGGGAAACGGGAGACCAATTCTTTGAATGCCTCGAACGATTCCTTGGCTGCGTGCTGGTCGCGCTCATAGAGCTTCTGGTCAGAAATGCCTGCGAACCAACTGTTGTTATTGTAAAAATTGATGCGACCCTTTAAGTAAAGGACATAGTCAACATAGGGGTTATTCGGGTAAATCTTGAGAAACCGGTCACAGGCAGCCAAGGCCTGGGCGCGCTCATCCTGCTTGTAATAGCCATAAGCGGTTTCCATAAGTGCTTGCTGCGCCAGCACGCCATAGGGATAGCGCGACTCAAGCTTTTCGAAGTATTTGGTGGCTTTGTCATAGGCACCGCTACTCATCTCGTCCTTGGCCTCTCTGTACAGCTTGGCTGCTGACCAGCCAACTGTGATGTCTTTTTCAGGCGTGGACGCGCAGGCGCCAAGCAGGGCCACGACCAGCAGGGCGAGGGCGCGCCAAGTCAGGCGCATGCCCAAGGATGATGAGGTGGAATTCACAAGGCAACTCGTCGAAGTGGCGGCAAGCTGCCCATTATAGGAAGCGGGATGTGGGCGGCCTTTACGGGGGAGTGAGCGCGTGCCCCCGGACCATGTCTGCGAGGACAGGTGCTGCACTATGCTGGCGCCATGCAATCACCCGCATCCAACGTTGCCCTCGTGCGGGCCGCCCCTTCGGGCGGCGAGACCGCCAAGTCGCCTGACTCAGACCTGGAGGATCAGGATAGCGCTGCGACCATCTTGCAGGAGCATGTTCCTGCAAGCGCAGCGGGCATCCGGTTGGACAAGGTGCTGGCTCAGCTGTTCCCGCAGTTCTCCCGCAGCCGGCTCAAAGCGTGGTGCGAAGCCGGCATGGTGCACATGGGCGGCAAGCCTGCTGCCCCACGCAGCAAGGCGCGGGCCATGGCTGAGGTCACCCTTCAGGTACCCCCAGACCCGGAAGCCGCCGCGTTCTCACCCGAGCCGGTGCCGCTTGCGGTCGTGTGGGAAGACGAGCAACTGGTCGTGATCGATAAGCCAGCCGGGCTTGTGGTGCATCCAGCGGCCGGCAATTGGACGGGTACCCTGCTCAACGGCGTGCTGGAGCGGTTCCCGGAGACAGCGGGGGTGCCGCGTGCAGGCATTGTTCACCGATTGGACAAGGACACAAGTGGTCTGCTGGTGGTGGCTCGCACGCTAGCGGCGCAAACGGATCTCGTTCGCCAGTTGCAAGCTCGCAGCATGGGACGTCAATATCTGGCGCTTGGATGGGGCGAGCTTGCGCAGGCCATCACGGTAGATGCCGCCATCGGACGCCATCCCCGTGACCGCCTGCGCATGGCTGTCGTGCCTAGTGGCAAGCCGTCGCGGACACACCTGATTCCATTGGCCGTACTGCACACGGCGCATGGATCCATCACCGCGCTTCGTTGCCGACTGGAGACGGGCCGCACGCATCAGATTCGCGTTCACGCCCAGCACGCGGGGCTGCCGCTTTTGGGTGACGCGCTGTATGGTCGTCGTGGAGCGCCTTTACTATCTTTACAGCGTCAGGCTTTGCACGCCGCAGTTCTGCGGCTCACGCATCCGACGAGCAAGCGCGTATTGCGCTTTGAATCTCCTGTGGCGGGGGATATCGTTGCACAGTGGCAGGCTCTTGGCGGCGATATTCGGGTATTGGACACGCGAGACTGGGGGGAGTCCGATGGACTGGCCTGAATACTGGATTGCCACATCCTGGCCGGGGAATGCCCAGGTGCGTGGTGTCTTTACGAGTCGACACGGCGGCAACAGCGTCGGACTCTACGGAGCGGGCAGTGGCCTCATCGGAGCGCACACGGGTGGAATGAACCTCGGTAGCCACGTTGGCGATGAGCCCTCAGCCGTCGCAGCCAATCGGGCGCGCCTTGGCGGGCTGTCGCGAGGGTTGCGGGTGGCGTATCTCGATCAAGTCCACGGCACTGATGTCGTGGATCTCGACACCTGGGACCGGCGTTCTGTCCTCCGGGCCGATGCGGCGGTCACCACGACCCCCGATCTCGCCGCGTGTGTGCTGGTGGCCGACTGCCTGCCTGTACTGTTCGCCGCCCCTCATGGCGAGGCAGTGGCGGCTGCGCATGCGGGTTGGCGGGGGCTTGCCGGTGGTGTGCTGGAGAACACGTTGAAGGCTGTTTGCGGCAAGGCACAGTGCGAACCCTCAGCAGTTCAAGTCTGGCTGGGCCCAGCCATAGGGCCGCAGCACTTTGAGGTCGGGGAGGATGTGCGCGAAGCGTTTGTGGACCGGCAGACTGAGTCGGCGTCAGCGTTTCGAATGATTCGTCCAGGCAAATGGATGGCGGACCTCTTTTTGCTTGCGCGCCTGCGCCTGCAGGCGGCTGGCGTGTCCATCTCCTTGGTTCAGGGTGGTGGGGTGTGCACAGTGTCGGAGCGCCAAGGCTATTACACATTTCGCCACGACGGCATCACGGGCCGCCAAGCCGGACTCGTATGGATCACGGCACCAGGCGCGAACACCCAAATGCAGGGCAGACCGCGTTGACACTTTCTTGCGGTTGCTCAAAAATGGCTCGAACGCGTCAATGCTGGGTCCGGTTCGAAGACATCAAGGAGAAGCGATCACACCCTGTCGTTTGCAGCATTTGCTGAATATTCCCTTTCTTACACTGATGACTCCGCGTGCCTGCTTTACATTCATCAATGTAAATGCGGCCGCAGCTTTGGGATCTGTCGACCCAGGCACTGCAACTTGAAAGTACCATCCAACATGGCAGCCAACCCATCTGCACCGACCCGGCCCCCAGAGCAGCTTGGTCAACAGACCGCAGCCTTTGGTGAAGGTCTGCAGCAAGCCTTTGTCGCTGCGCTGAAAACCGACGGAGCGGCGCAGGCCGTGAACGTTGACCCCGCCCGCGTAACTGCGATCCAGACGCGGCTTGCCAAGGAGTATGTCGAGCTGTGGACGGGTCTTCTCAACGGAAGCGTGCAGTCGCTCGAGGTGAAGGACCGTCGCTTTGCCAGCGAGAGCTGGCGCGAAAACCGTTTTTCCACCTACACCGCAGCGTTGTACTTGCTCAACGCGCGTGCACTGCTCGAATTGGTGGAAGCTGTACAGGCCGATGCCAAAACCAAGCAGAAAATCCGGTTCGCCGTGCAGCAATGGGTGGATGCTGCCGCGCCCAGCAATATTTGGGCTCTCAATCCTGAGGCGATGCAAACGGCGATGAAAACCCAGGGTGAAAGCCTGCGTCGCGGCATGAACAATTTGCTGGCCGACTTGCGTCGCGGCAAGCTCACGCAGACGGATGAAAGCGAGTTCGAGGTTGGCCGCAATGTGGCGACGAGCGAAGGCGCGGTCGTGTTTGAGAACCCTTGGTTTCAGCTGGTCGACTACAAGCCGGTGGTGCCGCAGGTCCATGCGCGCCCGCTGCTGGTGGTGCCGCCGTGCATCAACAAATTTTATATTCTGGACCTGCAGCCAACGAATTCACTGGTGCGCTACGCGCTGGAACAGGGTCAGCGCGTGCTGTTGATGTCGTGGCGCAATCCGGATGCGACCTGTGCCCACTGGACGTGGGACGATTACATTGAGCATGGTGTGCTGCGTGCCATCGACGTGGCGAGTGACATTGCCATTGCATCTCAGCCCAAGCCGAAAAAACCAGCGCAGCCTGAAGCTCAAGTTTCGGGTCAGGCGCCATCGCGGGACGGTGCCATCAATGCGCTTGGCTTCTGCGTGGGCGGAACCCTTTTGGGTACGGCGCTTGCGGTGTTGGCAAAACGAGGCAACGAGCCTGTGCACAGTGCAACGTTCCTGACCACGCTGCTCGATTTTTCCGATACGGGCATTCTTGACGTGTTCGTCGACGAGGCCCAGGTGCAAATGCGCGAGGCCACCATTGGCAAGGGCGGTCTGCTCACCGGGGCCGAGTTGGCGACCGCGTTCTCGAGCCTTCGGCCCAACGATCTCACCTGGAATTACGTGGTGGGCAACTATCTCAAGGGTGAGACGCCGCCGCCATTCGACCTGTTGTACTGGAACGCGGATAGCACCAACCTTCCAGGGCCCATGCTGGCTTGGTATTTGCGAAATACCTATTTAGAGAACAATCTGGCCGTGGCAGATGCGGTGGCCGTGGCCGGCAAGCCCGTGAATTTTCGGCGTATTACTGTTCCGGCGTATGTCTATGCTTCGCGCGAGGACCATATCGTGCCTTGGCATTCCGCCTACGCGTCGGCACTCCTGCTGGGCGGACCAACGCGCTTCGTGCTCGGAGCCAGTGGTCACATTGCAGGCGTGATCAACCCACCGTCCAAAGGCAAGCGCAGCCATTGGCGGTTGGATCCGATTGCTCGAGGGCGCCGTGTGGCGGGCGGGGCGTCGCTGCCGGCAAGCGCGGATGCGTGGATCGAGTCAGCCAGCGAACATTCAGGCAGTTGGTGGCCCGACTGGGCGGCGTGGCTAGCTGGGCAGTCCGGTCCCATGCAGCCGGCGCCCAAGGCCTATGGCAGTTCCGGATACAAGCCGATCGAGCCAGCTCCCGGCCGTTATGTCAAAGTCCGGGCCTGACCTCGGTACGAAATTGAGTCCAATGCATCTGATTTTTTCCTTCTTCTTTATCGCCAACAAGGACATTTATTCATGAGTGAAGATATCGTGATCGTTTCGGCCGTGCGCACGGCCGTGGGCAAATTTGGTGGGTCGCTCACCAAGACTTCCGCGGTCGATCTGGGGGCGCTGGTCGTGAAAGCGGCCGTGGCACGCGCCGGCATCGAGCCCGGGCAGGTATCCGAGGTCATCATGGGCCAAGTGTTGCAGGCGGGCTGTGGCCAGAACCCTGCGCGCCAAGCCACCATCAAGGCAGGCCTGCCGGATATGGTGCCGGCAATGACCATTAACAAAGTTTGTGGTTCTGGGCTGAAAGCGGTGATGCTGGCGGCACAGGCCGTGCGCGATGGCGACGCCGATATCGTGGTGGCTGGCGGTCAGGAGAACATGAGTGCCGCACCCCACGTGCTCCCAGGTTCGCGCGAAGGCATGCGCATGGGCAACTGGAATCTGATTGACACGATGATCACGGACGGCCTATGGGATGCCTTCAACCACTACCACATGGGAACCACGGCCGAGAATGTCGCGAAGAAATATGGCATCACGCGTGAGATGCAGGACGCGTTTGCAGCAGCCAGCCAGAACAAGGCAGAGGCGGCGCAAAAGGCTGGCCGTTTCGGCGACGAGATCGTGCCGGTGCTGTTGCCGCAGCGGAAAGGTGACCCGATCGCCTTTGCCATCGATGAATTCGTGCGTCATGGTGCAACGGCCGAGAGCTTGGCGAGCCTGAAGCCGGCTTTCGACAAAGCGGGCTCCGTCACTGCGGGAAATGCCTCTGGACTGAACGACGGCGCCGCTGCGGTGGTGGTGATGTCAGCGAAGCGCGCGGCGAGCCTGGGCCTGAAGCCGCTTGGGACCATCCGCGCCTATTCGAATGCTGGACTCGACCCTGCTTATATGGGAATGGGCCCAGTGCCGGCGTCCACGCGCTGTCTGTCGCGCGCAGGCTGGAAGCCTCAGGAGTTGGATTTGATGGAAATCAACGAGGCCTTCGCCGCCCAAGCGATTGCGGTGAACCAGCAAATGGGGTGGGATACGAGTAAGGTCAATGTCAATGGGGGGGCCATTGCAATTGGGCATCCAATCGGCGCCAGCGGATGCCGCATTCTGGTCACACTGCTGCACGAAATGGGCAGGCGCGACGCGAAAAAAGGCTTGGCCTCGCTGTGTATCGGCGGTGGCATGGGTGTTGCCCTAGCCGTTGAGCGCTGATTGCAAGGTCTGCACCTTTACGTCATAACAATTTCGGAGGAATGAGCTATGAGCAAGAAAGTGGCTTACGTCACGGGCGGGATGGGGGGCATTGGAACGGCAATCTGCCGGCGATTGTGCGAAGCCGGGCACAAGGTCGTGGCCGGCTGTGGGCCAAATTCCACGCGGAAGGACAGTTGGCTCGAATCCATGCGCGGCCAAGGCTTCGACGTATATGCGTCCGAAGGCAACGTTGCCGACTGGGACTCGACCTGCGCCGCGTTCCAGAAAGTTTTCTCCGAGCATGGCCAGGTTGATATCTTGGTGAACAATGCCGGCATCACGCGTGATGCCGTGTTTCGCAAGATGAGCTATGACGACTGGGACCAAGTCATGAAGACCAACCTGTACTCGATGTTCAACGTAACCAAGCAGGTTATCGATGGTATGGTCGAACGAGGCTGGGGGCGCATCGTCAATATCTCCTCGGTCAATGGCGAGAAAGGCCAGTTCGGGCAAAGCAACTATTCTGCGGCGAAGGCTGGCATGCATGGCTTCACCATGGCTTTGGCACAAGAAGTGGCGGCGAAAGGCGTGACGGTCAACACCGTGGCACCGGGCTACATTGCAACGGACATGGTCAAGTCCATTCGCCAGGATGTGCTCGACAAGATCGTCGCGACCATTCCGGTCAAGCGTTTGGGCAAACCAGAGGAAGTGGCGTCTTTGGTCACATGGCTGGCGAGCGAGGATGGCGCCTTCACAACCGGGGCAGAATTGTCCATCAATGGCGGTCTGCACATGAGCTGAGCCGATCCGGTCTGCAATCCCCGTGCG
>JAKBCY010000019.1 GCA_021807445.1 Pseudomonadota bacterium | reverse complement strand
ATTTCGCGCCTGCAGCACCCCGTCTTGCGGCTACACGGCACACCGCTTACAGGGGGAGAGGCGCCCGATTTTTCGGGCCTTCTCGACACCCAGGGCATGCCATTTTCGTGGCGAGCTGAGCGGGGGCGCGCCGTGCTGGTGTTCTTCGGCTACACCTATTGCCCAGATGTGTGCCCGCTCACACTCTCCGCGTTGAGGCAGAGCCTGGACCGCGTGGGCTTATTGCGCCGAAACGTCCGGGTGATTTTTGTCAGTCTGGACCCGGCGCGTGACACACCGGCCATTTTGCGCTCCTACCTGAATGCATTTATCCCCGGGGCAATAGGGTTGCGAGGCTCCTTGCGCGACGTGGCGCAATCAGCTCGCCAGTGGGGTATCAGTTGGCGGCGCGTCAACACCGCAGATGGTGACTACTGGATCGATCACACCGCGGCCGTCACGCTCGTGGGTCCGCAAGGTCACCTTCGCGCGCGCTACGGCTATGGGCAACTTGTCGATCCGGCGTGGCTGGCCGCCGATCTGCGCGCCGTGCTCGTCCGGCCATGAGCGCCGCCACTTGGCCCCTTGCCGCTTGGAGCGGATGGTTTGCCGCGGTCGGTTTTGCCGCGGCAGCGTACGGAATTTCTGCTTGGCGCCGGCGCTGGCGCCTTTGGCGCATTGGGGCATTCGCGCTTGGCTGCACACTTACACTTCTTGCGGTCTGGGGGCTGCATAATCCCTTGGCCTCCATGACGGGCTATACCGTCGCTCTCATGGTGCTGGGGCAGGTGGCGTCGCCGTTTCTGCTGCTTGGCTTCCCAGCTCCTGAGCGCGCCCGATGGCATCACTCTCCAAATTGCCAATGGTCGGTTTGGATTCTCGATGCGTGGGTAGCCGCCAGTGTGTTCGTGCTACTGACATTGGGTGTGAATTTGCCGGGCGTATTCAATACCGCGTTGGCCGACGCACTGTATTCGGCGCCGATTGGCTTTCTGGTCATGTCGGCTGGGTTGATGATCTGGGCGCAGATGTTGGACGGTAGCCGCGCAATCCGGCGGCGATGGGTGGCCGGGCTCTATGGATGGCTGGCAGGCTTGCCCATGATGGTCATCGGAGCGGTCTGGGTGTGGAGCGGGCATGTGCTGTACACACCGTATCTGGACGTACTGTGCCTTTGGAACTTGAGTCCGCTGGATGACCAGCATTACGCTGGATTGGTCATGTTGGTGGCTGGGTTGCCCATGCAGTTGCGAAGTGCGTGGTTGCTGATCATGCCCGGGGATGAGGAGAGTTCGGAAAGCTGACGCGTTGGGGTGGAACGCCGATTCACGTCGAAATTCCTTGCCGGCTTACATTTGGCCTTATTCTTGACGATCCATGAGCCATCGGGAGTCGCGCTATGCCGGACGCTGAACAGAATCGATCGCCATCGAACCCCGCTGGAGGGCCTGGAAAGCAGCCAATGCTTGATCCGAAGGCGCGCGTACATCTGATCTATTGGATGATCGCCATTGTGGCCTTCTTTTGGCTTCAAGCCATTTGGTCGTCTTACCAGAATGTGCAGACGGTCCCGTACAGCCAATTCCAGAACTATCTTGCGCAGGGTAAGCTCACTGATGTGGTCGTGGGTGACCAAACCATCACCGGAACGCTCCAGGCGCCGGGAGCAAACGGCAAGAAATTGATCGTCGCGGTGCGCGTTGATCCGCAATTGGCCAACCAGTTGCAAAAATATGGGGTCACGTATTCCCACGTGTACCAAAACACGTGGCTCTCGAACATCCTGTCGTGGGTGCTTCCAGCTCTGGCGTTTTTCGGGGTTTGGTTTTTTATGGTGCGTCGCTTTGCTGAAAAGCAAGGTGGGTTGGGTATGGGCGGGTTCATGTCGATTGGAAAGAGCCGCGCCAAGGTTTACATGGAAAACAGCACCGGCGTGACCTATGCCGACGTGGCTGGCGTGGACGAAGCCAAAGAGGAGCTCAAGGAAGTCGTGGACTTTCTAAAAGATCCGGTCGAGCACAGTCGGCTGGGCGCGCGAGCGCCCAAGGGGATCTTATTGATTGGGCCACCGGGCACGGGCAAGACTTTGCTCGCCCGTGCCGTCGCAGGTGAAGCAAGCGTGCCATTTTTCTCGATCAGCGGCTCTGAGTTCGTCGAGATGTTTGTCGGTGTGGGGGCAGCGCGTGTGCGTGACCTGTTCGAGCAGGCTCGCGCCAAGGCGCCTGCCATCATCTTCATTGACGAACTTGACGCCCTCGGACGAGCACGCGGCGCGAGCCCCTTTGGCGGCGGCCACGACGAGAAGGAGCAGACGCTCAACCAATTGCTTGTCGAACTCGACGGTTTCGACACGGGGTCCGGGCTCGTCATCTTGGCCGCAACAAATCGTCCCGAAATCCTCGATCCCGCGCTGTTGCGCGCAGGGCGTTTCGATCGCCAGGTCTTGGTCGACCGCCCCGACAAGATCGGGCGCGTGCAGATTTTGCAGGTGCACGTGCGTAAGATCCGACTCGACCCCGCGGTGGATCTGGAGCAGGTCGCGGCGCTCACACCCGGTTTCTCCGGCGCCGATTTGGCCAATCTGGTGAACGAGGCAGCGCTTTTGGCAACGCGCGAGAACGCGCTGACGGTAACCTTGGCGCATTTCACGCGCGCTGTGGAGCGAATCGTGGCGGGGCTGGAGAAAAAGAACCGCCTGCTCAATCCCAAGGAGCGCAACATCGTCGCATACCACGAGATGGGGCATGCCCTAGTGGCCATGAGCCTGCCCGGCAGCGATGTCGTGCACAAGGTTTCCATCATTCCCCGTGGCGTGGGTGCCTTGGGTTACACGATCCAGCGCCCCACCGAAGATCGATATCTCATGACCCGCGAGGAACTGGAAAACAAGATGGCTGTCTTGATGGGTGGTCGGGCGGCCGAGCACATCGTCTTTAGCCACTGGTCCACTGGAGCGGCCGATGACTTGGCCAAGGTCACTGACATCGCGCGCAGCATGGTCACGCGCTACGCCATGGTGGAAAAACTCGGGCAGATGACTTTGGAGGAGCCGCCGCAATCGTTTCTTGGCGGGCCTGCAATGCCGCAGGCTCGTGAATACAGCGAAGAGACCGCGCGCGAAATTGACTGCGCCGTGCGCGAACTCGTCAACACTGCGTTCGCGCGAGCCGAGGCGATTCTGAAGGATCGACGCGCAATCCTGGAAGAGGGCGCTCGGCAGTTGCTGCAGAGGGAGACGCTCAGTGATGCCGAGCTCAATGCATTGCTGGGTCTCGGTTCAACACCTGCCATGCATGCTTGAAAAACGCCGGCGCGTGGCCGGCGTTGATCTTGCGGTTGAGACTTATTGCGTAACCTTGGCTTGAGCCAGAAGTTCCTGTTGGTATTTCTGGACGGCTTCGCGCTGGAGTTCCTGAATGATTTGCGGCTTGAGCTGCTCAAGTGCCGGGGGTTTGGCCGGGCGCGTTTTATCGAGCTTGATGATGTGCCAGCCAAACTGCGTCTGCACGGGCGTGGCGGTGTACTCGCCCGGTTTGAGCTTCATGAGCGCTGCGGCAAAGGGTTCGACGTAGTTGCTCGGGGTGGACCAACCTAGATTGCCATTGTTCGCAGCAGAAGCTGTGTCCTTCGAGTACTTCTTCGCCAATGCGCCAAATTTTGCGCCTTTCTTCAATTGGGCGATGATGCCCTGAGCTTCCTTCTCGGTGGGCACGAGAATATGCTGGGCCTCATATTCTGTGCTACCGAACGATTTGGCGAATTGATCATACTTCGCCTTGATCTGGGCATCGGTGATTGGGTGTTTCTTGAGATAGTCCGCAAACAGGGTGCGGATCAGGATGTTCTGGCGGCTGATCTGGAGCTCGTCCTGCACAGCCTTTTGCTTCTCCAGACCTTGCTTCTCCGCTTCCTGCACCACAACTTCGCGCAGGATCAGCTCTTTTTTGATCTGGTCCTTCAGCTGCGGGGTAACGGGCTGGCCGGATTGCTTGGCCATGTTCTCCGCCACGGTGTTGAGCATGGCTTCCGGAATGGGCTTGCCGTTGACCGTGGCAGCGGTCTGGGCATTCGCCAATGGGCTGATTAACGCGATCGCCAAGGCGGCAGGCAGGAGTTTGAAAAGGGGGTTTTGCATGACGGAGGGGAAGGGAGTGGGAAATTGGTGAAGCGACACCTTATTGCCGGCGAGGGCCTGAGGCTTGGTGCCGAGGTGTATTTGACATCTCGCCCGGGGCACGCAGATCGAGCATGAGGGCATGGATGTCGTGCGCCAGCATCGAAGCCAGAGCATGATACACGAGCCGATGCCGGGCAAGTCTTGACTTTCCCGTAAACGTTCGGCTGACGAGAACGATGCGGAAGTGGCTACCCCGTGCGTCGAAGCCACCATGGCCGGCATGACTTGCCGAGTCATCGATGACCTCAAGCCGCTCGGGTTCAAACGCCGCACGCAAAGCCTCCTCAATGCGGTCAGCGCGGTGCATCACGTGTTTTTCTGCGGGATGTAGCGCGCAATCATCAATGACTGGATGATTGCGAAGACCAAGGTCAGGCCCAAACTTCCAAACAGCTTGAAATCAACCCAAACCGCGGTTGAATAGCGATATGCAACCCAGATGTTGATGACACCCATGATGGCAAAATATGCCGACCAAGACCAGTTCAAGCGGGTCCAGGCAGCGCCGGGTAATTGCATCTGGCTACCGAGCAGGGATTGAATGAGGTTCTTGCGAAACAAAACCTGTCCTCCGACGAGGGCCGCGGCGAACACCCAGTACAAGACGGTAGGCTTCCACTTGATAAAGGTGTCGTTGTGAAGAAGCAGCGTTGCACCGCCGAACAGCACAACGATGACCAGGCTGACCCACAACATCGGCTCGACGCGGCGGCCCTTGAACCATACCCAACCGATCTGGGCGAAGGTTGCTGCGATGGCCACGCCGGTGGCCACGTAGATGCCTCCGATCTTGAAGGCGACGAAAAACAGGATGATGGGAAAGAAATCGAACAGGAGTTTCATACCGCCATTATCCCAGTTCGCGAGTCTTGCCCGGATGCACGCCAGGCGTGAAGTCAAGCGCAGCGGAATTGATGCAATACCGCTGGCCTCCCGGGCCAGGGCCATCCGGGAAGACGTGGCCAAGATGGGCACGGCATTTGGCGCAGCGCACTTCCGTGCGTGTCATGCCATGGCTGGTGTCGATTGACTGCTCGATCGAATCGCCCCATACAGGCTCGGTGAAGCTGGGCCAGCCGGTGCCAGAATCGAACTTCGTCGCGGAATCAAACAGCATCGAGCCGCAGCAAACGCATCGGTAGCTGCCATCAGCATGGTGGTCCCAATACTTTCCGGTGAAGGGAGCCTCGGTTGCGCTGCAGCGCGTGACCCGGTATTGCTCGGGGGAGAGAGACGCGCGCCATTTGGCATCGTCTTCGGGACTTGGGTCAGACATTGGGTTCTCCTCAGGCGTGTTCGAGGTCCGTGTCAATCATCAGGCACGGGGTCAAGATGAACAGGACAGGGCTGGAGCATCGGCATCCTGCGGTGGCGCCGCGGCGAACATATCGCGGCCCGGTTGCTCAGCGTAAGGGTGGCGCAGTACATCCATGAGATCCTGCGCCGCCGCGAAATCGCCAGATTCAGCACGCGCAATGGCGTGCTGCGCAAGATGATGGCGTAGCACAAAGCGGGGATTAACGGCGTCCATCGAGGCACGGCGCTCGGCATCGGTGGATTCGTTTGCTTGCAATCGCACGCGATAGTCGACGATCCAAGCACGCATACCCTCAGGGCGCGTTGCAAACACGGACTGGAAAGCCGCAGGAACTGGGCCTCCCGGGATTGTCGAGAGTTGAGCGAGAAGGCGAAAGGCCAGTGTCCAATCCGCACGGCTCTCCGCCATCGCGGCGAGCCAACGGTCAACCAATTCATCGTCGCCGGGGCGCACGTCGCCCAGTCCGAGCTTGCGCTGCAGCAAATCACGCATACTGTTTGAAAAGGTGGCGTTGAAGCCCTCGACGGCATCGATTGCAGATTGCGGCTGTCCAATCAAGGGTAATAGGGCCTGCGCGAGCGCCATCAGATTCCAGCGTGCGATGCCCGGTTGGCGTGCCCAGGCGTAGCGCCCGAAGCGGTCCGTGGTGTTTGGCGTGTGATCCGGGTCGAACCCATCCATGAAGGCAAAGGGGCCATAGTCGAGCGTCCATCCAAGTATCGACATATTGTCGGTGTTCATCACCCCATGGATAAAACCGACGCACTGCCACTGCGCCATGAGGTGCGCGGTGCGCCTGACCACGGCTTTCAACAGCTCCAGTGCCGGGTTGGCGGCTTGGGAGCACTCCGGGTAGAACTGGGCAATCGTCCAATCGGTCAGCGTACGCAAAGCCATAAGCTGGCCTGTATAGGCGAAGTGCTCGAAATGCCCGAAGCGGATGAAGCCCGGTGCCAGGCGCGTGACCACTGCTGCGGTTTCCATGCGCTCCCGAGCGACCGGCAACGGCGATGCCACGAGGCAAAGGGCTCGCGTCGTGGGGATGCCCAGATGCCACATCGCTTCGCTGCAGAGAAATTCGCGAATGGATGAACGCAACACGGCGCGGCCGTCGCCGTGGCGCGAATATGGCGTGCGCCCGGCCCCCTTGATTTGCACTTCCCAGTGCGCGTAGCCTCCGTTTTGGCTGGAATCTGGCGCAGGAACCACCCCCAGTAGGTGCGTTCGGCCATCTCCAAGCTGTCCGGCCCAGGCTCCGAACTGGTGGCCTGCATACACAGTGCATATCGGATCGCATCCCGGTGGGGGTTGGTTTCCGCTGAACAGCTCGGCCCAGCCCTGCGCGTCTGCCGATTCATGGGGCGTCGCATCGACGGCAAGGAGGCGGGCCGCATCCAGACTGACCAAGCACAAACGCGGCGCCGGCACGCCCTGCGGGCGTACAACACGAGAAAAGGCATCGCCAAGCTCAGCGAACGGCTGGGTAAAGGGCAATGCGCATGCGGGGCGATGCGAGGGAGGATGGCTTGACATGGCATGAATTGTCTTTGAGTGTGCAAATCCATGTCGGGTGTGGTTGACTTGCCCGTGCCCCTTGATGGGCGGGTGGGCAAGGTGGCTGGAAAAATACATACGCCGGCTTATGATGAGTTATATGGGCAATGATGAGGCGTTTTGGAAATGCCTTCAGGGTTTACCCAGGGCTAAACAGCTTGAATAGGCGCTGTGCGTTACAGCAGAATGTCGTAAACCCACAATCAAACAACAATGTCGAGTTCGGCCATCCTGAGAGCACAAGGGCTCAGCAAGCAGTTTTCGGGGTTTGCGGCAGTCCAGAACGTCAACCTGGAAATCGCGGAAGGTTCAATTCACGCGCTTGTGGGCCCAAATGGCGCGGGTAAAACGACCTGCTTTAACCTGCTCAGTAAATTCCTCGAGCCGACTTCCGGCGTTATTTATTTTCTGAATCGGAATATCACAAAAATGCAGCCCGCAGATATTGCGAGGCTGGGCATGGTTCGTTCGTTCCAAATTAGCGCAACTTTCGCGCACATGAGCTTGCTCGACAATGTGCGTGTAGGTCTGCAACGTGCCGCCGGTCTGGCACACCAGTTCTGGGCCTCATCGCGCGTACTTCGAAAATTGGATGACGAAGCGATGGGATTTCTGGATTTGGTCGGGCTATCGCAGCATGCGCGCGAATTGGCTGTGAATTTGCCTTACGGTCATAAGCGGGCTCTGGAGCTGGCGACGACTTTGGCAATGAATCCAAAGCTGTTATTGCTCGACGAGCCCACACAGGGCTTGGGCCATGAAGACGTGCAACAGGTGACGAATTTGATCCAGCGTGTCGCGAAGGGTCGCACCGTGTTGATGGTCGAACACAATATGTCGGTTATCGCGCAAATTTGTGATCGGGTAACGGTCATGCAGCGGGGACAGATCCTCGCTGAGGGAAGCTATGCCGAAGTGTCGCGCAACCCGGAGGTGATCGCCGCCTATATGGGTGATTCCGAGGCGGAGCTGGCCGCATGAGTGCGGTCTCAACGCCCCAGCACGCACCAGCAGGTGCTGGTGAGGAAAGCTTTGCGGCGGCCTTCAAGACGGATGTGGAAGCGCTGAAGATTGCCAATCTGCACGCATGGTATGGCGAGTCTCATGTCCTCCATGGCGTTAATCTTGTCGTTGGGTCTGGCGAAACCGTATGCCTGCTAGGGCGCAACGGCGCTGGGCGAACCACCACCTTGCGGGCGATCATGGGTCTGACCAGCGCACGCAGCGGCAGTATCCGGGTATTCGATCATGAGGTGATCGGGTTGCCGAGACACCGTGTGGCGGCCCTGGGGGTCGGTTACTGCCCTGAAGAGCGGGGCATTTTTGCAAGCTTGTCAACCCGTGAGAATCTTTTCCTGCCACCAGATTTGCGAACCGGGTTTTCAGGTGTCGCGATCGAGGAGATTTATGCGCTGTTCCCGAATTTGAGGGAGCGCGCAAACAGTCCGGGTTCGCGACTATCGGGGGGCGAGCAACAGATGCTTGCAGTCGCCCGTATTCTCCGCACCGGAGCGCGCCTTCTCTTGCTTGACGAAATCTCGGAGGGATTGGCTCCCGTGATTGTGCAGGCGTTGGGCCGGGCAATCGAGGAACTGAAGAGAAAGGGATTTTCGATTTTGCTCGTTGAGCAGAATTTCCGATTTTCAGCGAATTTGGCGGACCGTTTTTATGTCATGGAAGGTGGCCGGATCGTTCTGGAAATTGCACGCGCCGATCTCGATGGGCACCGTGCTGAGCTCAGAGGTTTACTGGGTATTTGAGTCAATACATTCACAAGGAGGTTTGCATGAAACTCTCAAAACTGACCGTAGCCCTTGCATTGGCATTGGGCACAGTGGCCGTGGCCCAAGCCGCGGCGCCGCTAAAAATTGGCTTCATCACGGATCTGTCTGGAGTGTATTCGGCGGTGGATGGGCCCGGAGGCGTGGCAGCCATCAAGATGGCAATCAAGGACTTCGGCGGCAGCGTGCTGGGGCGCAAGATTGAACTCATGAGCTTCGACCATCAGAACAAAGCTGATCTCGCCGCGGGTAAGGCCAAGGAGTACTTTTCGCAAGACGGCGTGGACATGTTGATCGGCGGCACCAACAGCGCCACGGCGCTGGCAATGGAGCCGATTGCCGCGCAGTTCAAGAAGCCATTCTTCGTGGTTGGAGCCGGGGCTTCGACCATCGTGGGCAAGCAGTGCACGCCGTATACGGTCATGTACGCATACAACACGACCGCGTTGGCCCGCGGCACGGCGAGCGCCATTATCAAGCATGGGGGTAAAACCTGGTACTTCCTGACCGCGGATTATGCGTTTGGCAAATCCCTGGAGAGCGAAGCGGCGAAAGTTGTCGAAGCCGACGGAGGGAAGGTCTTGGGTCAAGTGTATGCACCGCTTGGGTCGGCCGATTTTTCCTCATATTTGCTGCAAGCGCAGGCCTCCAAGGCGCAAGTG
Organism: Pseudomonadota bacterium; assembly: GCA_021807445.1. Taxonomy (GTDB): domain Bacteria; phylum Pseudomonadota; class Gammaproteobacteria; order Burkholderiales; family Burkholderiaceae_C; genus Thiomonas_A. The sequence continues at coordinate 12,886 of JAKBCY010000019.1, read as the reverse complement.
CTTGGTCTGGCCAACGCGGGTGGCGATTCGGACAACTCGATCAAGCAGGCGAATCAGTTCGGTGTGACCAAGACCATGAAGCTGGCGGGTCTCTTGCTGTTCATCACCGATATTCACGCAGTCGGGCTTCCGGCCGCGCAGGGCTTGTACCTGACGACGCCTTGGTATTGGAACCAGGATGCTCAGGCGCGCGCTTGGGCTGAGCGGTATGCAAAAGAGATGCATGCAATGCCAACGTTCGTGCAGGCCGGGGACTATTCGGCCACGCTGACCTACCTCAAGGCCGTGAAAGCCGCGGGAACGACCAATGGTCCCAAGGTCATGTCGCAACTTCACAAGATGAAAGTTAACGACATGTTCATGCATGATGGATTCATGCGCCCCAGCGGCTTGATGATCCATGACATGTATCTTGAGCAGGTCAAGACGCCAGCGGAGTCCAAAGAGCCTTGGGACTACTACAAATTGGTGCAGACGATCCCTGGCAATGACGCGTTTGGGCCAGCGTCCGCTTACGGCTGTCCTCTGGACAAATAAAGGTGTAGGGCTTTCAAGAGTTGGACCGGTCCTCTCGGCGGGCCCGGTCCTCTTGCCATGAATTGACCATCCATCGAGGTCGCGATTGCCTGAATTTTTTGGATTCCCCCTGCCTCTCCTGCTTGGTCAGCTCATGCTGGGTTTGGTCAACGGAGCTTTCTATGCCATGTTGTCATTGGGCCTTGCGGTGATTTTCGGCCTCATGGACGTGGTGAATTTCGCCCATGGCGCCTTTTTCATGATGGGCGCAATGTTTACCTGGATCGGCCAGCAGTATTTCGATCTTGGGTTTTGGTGGATGTTGCTGATTGCGCCAGTTCTGGTCGGATTGATCGGCGTCGGTGTCGAGCGTCTGATGCTGCGACGCCTCCGTGGCATGGATCCGATTTACGGTCTTTTGTTGACCTTTGGTCTGACGCTGCTGATTGAGGGCATCTTCCGTTCCTTTTTCGGCGTGGCGGGCGCGCCCTATAACCCGCCTGACACTTTGGGCAGCACGCTGAATCTAGGCTTTATGTTCCTGCCGTCCTACCTGGCCTTTGCCGTCGTGGCGAGTGTGGTGGTTTGCTTCGGCACGTGGCTATTAATCGAACGCACGAAGCTTGGCTCCTATTTGCGGGCGGGGACCGAGAATCCCGCCCTGGTGCAGGCTTTTGGCATCAATTTCCCGCTGCTTGTCACGTCGACGTTTGCATTCGGTTCAGCGCTTGCGGGCTTGGCCGGGGTATTGGCTGCTCCGGTCATCCAGGTCTCACCGTTGATGGGATCCAATCTGATCATTGTTGTCTTCGCGATCGTGGTTATTGGCGGCATGGGCTCTGTGGTGGGGGCGATCGTCTCGGGCTTGGCGCTTGGGCTTATCGAGGGGCTGGCCAAGGTTCTTTATGCACCCATTTCCACCACGGTCGTGTTCATTCTCATGGCGCTGGTGCTGACCGCGCGGCCCGCAGGCCTGTTTGGTAGGGATCGATAAGCATGGTCTGGCGTACTCGCATTCCCGTTGTTGTGGCTTGGACCGCACTTATTCTGGCCGTGGCTGCGCCCTGGCTCGGTCTATATCCGGTGCTCGGCATGCGGATGATGTGCTTTGCGCTGTTCGCATGTGCCTTCAACCTGCTGGCTGGATACGCGGGGCTTATTTCCTTTGGTCATGCGGCCCTGTTCGGCGGGGCAGGTTACCTCACCGGCCTGGCGCTCACCGCTTGGGGTTGGCCAACCCCGGCGGGAGTGCTCCTTGGTGTGCTGACCGCGCTGGCTATCGGCTTGGTGATGGGATTGCTTGCCGTGCGCAGGCAGGGAATCTACTTTTCCATGATCACGCTGGCGCTAGCGCAAATCGTCTATTTTTATTGTTTGCAAGCAAACTTCACCCAAGGTGAAGACGGTCTGCAGGGTATACCGCGAGGCAGCATGTTCGGGCTATCGTTGCACTCCGACCGTGTGACGTACTACCTGGTCTTGGCGGTGTTTGTGGCAAGCTGGTGGTTCATGCGGCGCGTGGTGAGCTCGCCATTCGGGCAGATTCTGCAGGCTGTTCGCGAAAACGAGCCGCGGGCCGTTTCGCTGGGTTATCGTGTCAATCGCTACAAGCTTGGCGTGTTCATGCTATCGGCTGCATTCGCGGGGCTGGCCGGCGCGCTAAAGGCGGTGGTCATGGGCTTCGAAACGCTCACCGATGTGCATTGGGCGACGTCGGGGCTGGTGATCCTCATGACCCTATTGGGTGGCCTGGGCACAGACTTGGGCCCTATCCTTGGCGCGATCATTGTCACGGTGCTTGAGGAGAAGATGGGAACCATTGCGCGCTTCTTGGTTCATCTCACTGGGATCCAATGGTTCAGCCAGCTCAACGACTCGGTGAGCATGGTGATCGGCGCAATTTTCGTGCTGTGCGTGCTGCTATTCCGAAGAGGCATTGTGGGCGAACTGCTGGCCCGCCTGCGCGGCACACAGCCTGCGACCGGCTAAACGACCGGTGGGCAGATCCCTTAGCCGGTTGTCAGTCTTCATCCGCTGGCGCTGCCTCTTGGGCTGCCGCGTGTGTCTCGCGCGACACCAGAACCTTGTCGATACGCTTGCCATCCATGTCGACGATCTCGAAGCGCCAGCCGCCCCAATCGATATGGTCGCCCGTATGAGGTAGGCGGGCCAGCAGCAGCATGAGCATGCCGGCCAAGGTGTTGTAGCGTGCCTTCTCTTCCTCGGGCACGGACTTGAGGCCCAGCTTGTCCTTGAGGTCGCCTACGGGAATTAGTCCATCAAGAAGCCAAGAGCCATCCTCGCGCTGGATGGCCCAGGGTTCTTCGGATGGGTGACTCTTGAACTCGCCTGCAATGGCTTCCAGAATGTCCTGTACCGTGACGATGCCAAGAGTCTGTCCGTACTCGCCCAGAACCAGGGCTGTGTGATCCGGGCTTTGCTTGAAGGTCTGCAGCAGTTCGAGCCCGGTGAGGCTCTCGGGTACGAAAATCGCATGGCTCGATGCCTTGCTGAGGTCTTCGATTCCCTCGCGACGTATGAACCGGCCCAGAAGTTCCTTGGCAGAAACCAAGCCGATCACGTCGTCCAAATCGCCACGGACCAGGGGAAATCGGGAGTGAGACGACTGCGCAATCTTGTTGAGATTGTCGGTCAATGGATCCTCAACATCGAGAAACTCAATTTCATTGCGCGGCGTCATCAACGAGGCGATCTGGCGGTCGTCCAGGCGGAATACATTGCGGACCATCTCGTGTTCCTGAACCTCAATCACGCCTGCGTCTGAACCTTCCTCCAGCACAACGTTAATCTCCTCTTCGGTCACGTGTGTCGGTGCATCAGTGCGCACGCGCATAAGCCGCAGCAGCAAGTCGGTGGATACGGAGAGCAACCGGACGAATACCGACACGCTGCGCGCCAGGATTAGCATGGGCTGGGACATCACGAGCGCAATCTTCTCCGGGGCCAGCTGCCCAAGGCGCTTTGGAACGAGTTCGCCGATGACGATCGACAGATAGGTGATGACAACGACGACGAGTGCCGTGCCTGCGATGTGGGCGAACTGCGGCAGCAGGCCAAAGCCCTGAAACACACTGCTTAAAGGCCCCGAAAACGCCGCTTCACCGATGATGCCGTTGAGCACACCGATGGAAGTAATGCCAATCTGCACGGTGGACAGAAGCCGTGTGGGTTGTTCGGTAAGCTGAAGGGCAGCTCTGGCAGGTATGCTTCCCGACTCAGCCATGGCCGTCAATCGGGCCCTGCGGGCGGTGACCAACGCTATTTCCGACATGGCGAACAAGCCGTTGAGCACGATCAAAGCGAGAAGAATCAGGACTTCCGTCATCATGGGAGCACTCAGGAGGTAAGAAGGCCAGGCGCGCCAGGCAACCCACCACACGCCAATGCGCGCATGGAAGGCATTCCAGGATAACGGGGCGCCGCACGCGCACAGCCAACCGCTCCAGTGTTGGTGAGCAGGAGCAAGCAGTGCGACGGTGCAGGGGCTGGGTCCAATGCGGAGGGCACGGGCATTTGTGGATCTCGCGCAGCTTCTATGCTTGGATATCGAACCGAGGCTCGAAAGAGCGCAGCGATGGAGGACCTTTACCCATGTCCAATTACGAACATAGTTTCGGATTAGACCAGAACCGCGAAACAAAGCGCGAGACGCCCGCGCCAGCGAGCGCCGTGGCCACGAACCTGCAGCATCCGTCTTATGAGCCGCCTGTCGGGTTCAACGCCGTGCAGCCGGCCACTCACCGTGCCTCGACCGTCATTTTTCCGAATGTGGCAGCGATGCGTTCCCGCGACTGGCGCCAAAAGAACGGGTACACGTACGGACTACACGGGACCCCAACCACATTCACCCTTGAGGCGCGGTTAGCGGCGATCGAAGGTGCGCGGCATTGCATACTTTGCCCGTCGGGATTGTCTGCCATCGCGCTGGTCGATCTGGCCCTTGTCGGCCAAGGTGATGCGGTCATGCTGCCGGCCAACGTCTATGGGCCTAGCCGCGAGTTGGCCGAGCGGCTGCTCACTGGATGGGGGATTACGGTACAGATTTACGATCCGCTCGACTTGGTGGCTACCCGGGCTGCCATCACGCAGCACACGCGCCTGATGTGGCTGGAAGCGCCCGGGTCAGTCACGATGGAAATGCCGGACCTGGTTGCCTTGATCAGGCTCGCACGTGAGCACAGCGTCGTGACGGCCCTTGACAATACGTGGTCTGCAGGAATAGCACTCAAACCGTTTGATCTCGGCGTTGACATTTCCATGCAGGCGCTCACGAAGTACCAGTCTGGTGGAGCCGATGTGCTGATGGGATCCGTGACAACCCGAGACGATGCCTTGCATGAAAGGCTTCTCTATGCCCATATGCGTTTGGGGCTGGGTGTTGGCGGTGACGATGCGAGCCTCGTGTTGCGTGGCCTCCATAGCCTGGCGCTGCGGTATGGTGCGCACGATGCATCTGCGCGACGCGTTGCTGCTTGGCTGCAGACCTGTCCCGAGGTTCAGACGGTGCTGCACCCGGCGCTGCCGGGAAGTCCTGGACACGCCAACTGGGTGCGCGACTGCAGCGCCGCGGCCGGTCTGTTTAGTTTCACCTTCAAGCCTTGGGTGCAGGAGGGACAGGTCGACGCCTTCGTTGACGCGCTGCAGCTGTTCAAGATTGGCTATTCGTGGGGCGGCCCGGTCAGCTTGGTGGTGCCCTACGATATGAAAGGCATGCGCGGTGACTCATGGGCCTACGCGAGCCCTGTCGTGCGCCTGAATATCGGATTGGAAGACGCGGACGATTTAATCGCTGACCTCGCGCAGGCCATGCGTGCGTGTCTGCGCTAAAGGCGCAGTGCCGCCAATCCAAATCAAAAGGGAAACATCATGGGATTGCGCTCCATCGTTTTCATTGTGCTGTTCGTTCTGGTGGCAGCCTTCGCCGGACTCAACTGGGCCGCGTTTACGGCGACAACGACACTCTCTCTGGGCTTTGGTGCCGTGCAAGCCCCGCTGGGCCTGGTTATGCTGGCCTTTAGTGCGGCCCTCGCACTGGTCTTTCTCGCCTTTGCCCTTTACGTCCAGACCGCCGCTTTGCTGGAAAGCCGCAAGCAGATGAAGGAATTGCGAAGCCAGCGCGAGTTGGCCGAGAAGGCCGAGAGTTCCCGAATCACGCAGCTGCAGCAGAGCCTGGAGGCTGGTTTTAACCGCTTGGCAGGGCTGCTCGAGGCGTACAAGGCTGAACTCACGACGCACATGGAGCGGCTGCAACAGGAGCAGGCGCAACACATGACCGAAACCGGCAACGGGTTGTCTGCTGCGATTGGCGAGTTAGAAGAACGTTTGACGAACGACAGGGAAACCTGAGACGGCTCATGCCTCGAACAGAGGCAGAACCCCGTCGAGCCCGCAGTGGGTCAACGCCACGGCTGCTGCATCCCGCACCGCTGGCTTGGCATGGTAGGCCACGCTCAAGCCTGCCGCATCCATCATGGCGAGGTCATTGGCGCCATCGCCGATGGCGATGGCTTGCGTTGGATGGCATCCAATGTGGGCGCACGCGTCGAGCAGTGCGCGACGTTTGCCTTGGGCGTCAACGACGGGCCCGGCCAGATGGCCAGAGAGCTTGCCGTCAAGGATCTCCAGTGTGTTCGCGGCCACAAAATCGAGCCCGAGCCTGTCTTTCAGCCTTTCGGTGAACCAGGTAAAACCGCCGGTGGCCAGCAGCACCTTGAGGCCGGCCTGCTTGGCTTGGGCGATTAAGGTTTCTGCCCCGGGGTTGAGTCGCATACGGTTATATACGGCTTGCAGAACGCTTTCAGGTGTCCCGGCCAAGAGCGCGAGGCGGCGACGCAGACTTTCGCCGTAATCGGTTATTTCGCCGCGCATGGTGGCCTCGGTGATTTCCGCAATTTGCGCTTTTTTGCCGCTGGCGTCTCCTAGTTCGTCGATGGTCTCCATTGCGACCAGGGTGGAATCCATGTCCAGGGCCAGCAGTCTGAAATCAGCCAGCCGCATGGCGGCAGGGACAATGGCCCAATCCAAGGCGTGATCGGACGCGATTCGGGGCATAAGGGCGCGCACCACGTGGGGATCCACGGCAATGGAACGCAGGCGCACGGCTTGCAGGCCCCAGTCACCTTGCGCGCTTGGCAGCTTTTCCAATCCTCGGGGCTGAACGTGTTCGGCAATCCTGGCAACGAGGTCAGCATTCAGGGTGGTCGGGGCGGCAGTTTGCAGGACAAGGTGGTGCATGATTAAAAGTCAAAGTCGAGGCGAAGGTGGATTTAGGGACGCGAGATGAAGCGCGCTTTGAAACATAACCAAATGCATCATGTTTCAGGGCGCCAGAACTTCGGCGCGAGGCTCGCCAAGCAATCCCAAGGTTTCGCGCACGAGGCGGGCGCGGGCGGCACCGTCCTTGGTCGCGCGCTCAATGCGTAGCCTGTCGTTGCCAGCCAAGCGTACATGCCGGTGATTCTGCACGAGCCAGATGATGCGCGCACCGTCTATGGGCGGATTCGGGCGGAACTGAAGCAGAGTCTGCGTGTCTGCCGCGTCCACTTTCTGCACGCCGTAACGCGCGGCCAGAAGGCGCAGGCGGTGGGTCTCCAACAGGTTGAGCGCCGCGGCTGGCATGCGGCCGAAGCGGTCGATGATCTCCTCCGCGACCTCCTGCAATTGTGTGTCGCTGCCGGCGCTTGCCAAGCGCTTATACAGGTTGAGGCGCGCATGGACGTCAGGGCAATAGTCCTCGGGCAGCAATGCCGGCTCATGGAGGTTGATCTCGGTGGTGACGCCCAGGGGGTGCAGCAAGTCCGGCTCGCGCCCGGCCTTCAGAGCCTTGACTGCGGCGCCAAGCATGTCGACGTACAGCTGGTAGCCAATGTCCTGCACGTTGCCGGACTGTGCTTCGCCCAGCGCCTCGCCGGCCCCACGAATTTCCAGGTCATGCATCGCAAGGTAAAAGCCAGAGCCCAGCTCCTCCATCTGCGTGATCGCCTCAAGCCTCTGTTGCGCTGCCTTGGACAACGACTGCACGTCCGGTACCAGGAGGTAGGCATAGGCTTGGTGGTGCGAGCGGCCCACGCGCCCTCGCAGTTGGTGCAATTGGGCCAGGCCAAACTTGTCGGCCCGACTCATCACGATGGTATTGGCCGTAGGCACGTCGATGCCGGTTTCAATGATGGTTGAACAAAGCAAAATGTTGAACCGCTGTGCGTGGAAGTCGCGCATCACGCGTTCGAGATCGCGCTCGTGCATCTGACCGTGTGCGATTTCGATGCGTGCCTCCGGTACGAGCTCGGTCAGCATCTCGCGCCGGCGCGAAATGGTCTCCACTTCATTGTGCAGAAAATACACCTGCCCGCCGCGCTTGATCTCACGCAGTATGGCCTCGCGGATGACGGCGCGGCTTTCATTGCGCACGAATGTCTTGATGGCCAAGCGTTTCTGTGGGGCTGTGGCGATCACAGACAGGTCGCGAAGACCTTCCATTGCCATGCCCAAGGTCCGTGGAATTGGCGTTGCCGTGAGCGTGAGCATGTCCACCTCGGCGCGCAGGGCCTTCAGCGCCTCCTTATGGCGTACCCCGAATCGGTGTTCTTCGTCCACAATGACAAGCCCCAGACGATCGAATTTGACATCGGCCGACAGCAGCTTGTGGGTGCCGATCACGATATCCACCGCTCCTGTGGCCAGACCGTCCAGTGACGCCTTGACCTCCTTCGCCGAGCGAAAGCGTGAGAGCTCGGCGATTTTCACGGGCCAATCGGCAAAGCGATTGCGGAATGTCTCCACGTGCTGCTCGGCGAGCAGCGTCGTCGGGGCCAGTACGGCCACCTGCTTGCCGCCCATCACCGCGATGAACGCGGCGCGTAGCGCAACCTCGGTCTTGCCAAAGCCCACGTCGCCACACACCAGACGGTCCATGGGTTTAGGGGCGAGCATGTCTTGAATCACGGCATGAATGGCCGCACGCTGATCGGGCGTTTCCTCGAAATCGAACCCCGCGGCAAAAGCCTCATAGTCTTGGGCTGCAAATTGAAACCCATGGCCTGGGCGCGCAGCCCGCCGCGCATAAATGTTGAGCAGTTCAGCGGCTGTGTCACGGATTTGCTCGGCGGCCTTGCGGCGCGCCTTGTCCCACTGGCCGGAGCCCAGGGTGTGCAAAGGGGCGTTGTCGGGATCGACCCCGCTGTACCGCGCGATCAGATGCAATTGAGCCACGGGCACGTACAGCGATGCATCCTGCGCGTAGCGCAGATGCAAAAACTCGGCTGGACCGTCACCCAAGTCGAGGGAGGCCAGTCCCTGGTAGCGTCCGATGCCATGCTGCTGGTGGACAACCGGGTCGCCCGGTTTGAGTTCGGACAGATCCCTGACCAGGTTTTCCACGGCACTGGCCCGCTCCTGTTTGCGGTGCCTTCTCTGGCTTGGCGATAGGGCAAACAGCTCGGTCTCGGTGAGCAGACCAATGCCCGCGGCGGGAAGCGCAAAACCCGCAGCCAGCGGCGCAACGGCCAGGCCAAACGCGGCTTCGCCCGTCGTAAATGACAACCAGTCTTCGACGATGTGCGGGGTCAAATGCGATGCGTGCAACAGCTCGAGCAGCGTCTCGCGGCGTCCGGCCGATTCGGCGCACAGCAGCACGCGCAGCGGCCCACGCGCCTCGCGGCCACCAGCCTCAAGCCAGCTCTGCAGCCGCCTGAGTGGCTTGTCGCTTCGGCGCTCGACGGAAACATCGGGCAGTGCTTGCGCGCCGAGTGCATGTCGAGAACTGGCTGGTGTCGGCGCATGCATCTCGCCGGCCGTTTCCATCGTCGTTCCCACGGGAGTAAGCCCCGCTTGTGGGGTCTTGGTCGGCGCGTCATCAATGGGTTGGACGAGCGGCGCCTGTCGCAGACCCAGTTGGGCCAGCGGCTTGATACTCAGAAAGAACTCCTCTTCGCTCATGTAGAGCTGAGCTGGTGGAAGAGCAGGGCGCTCGGGGTCGTGGCGCAGCAGCCGCCAGCGCTCGCTCGTGTCCACCCAGAACTGACGCATGGCCCCGGCAACGTCGCCCAGAAGGACCACGCCGCCATGCGGGCCGGCGTAGTCCAGCAGGGTTTCCGTGTGCTCGAAGAACAGCGGAAGGTAATACTCGATTCCGGGTCCGGCCACGCCGCTAGCCATGTCTTTGTACAAGGGGCTGCGGCTGGGGTCGCCCTCGATACGCTCGCGCCATTGCGCGCGAAAGCGCTGGCGTGCGGCGTCGTCCAGCGGGAATTCGCGGCCCGGCAACATGCGCACAGCGTCGACCGTGTACAGGCTTCGCTGGCTGTCCGGGTCGAACGTGTGGATGGATTCCACCGAGTCGCCGAACAGATCCACGCGTAGGGGCAGGGCGCTGCCCATTGGGTGCAGGTCGAGAAGGCCGCCACGCACCGCATATTCGCCTGGTGCGACCACTTGCGTGACGTGCGCATAGCCAGCCAGCACCAGTTGGGCGCGCAGTGCGGCCTCGTCCAGTCGCTGGCCCTTCTGGAAGGAAAACGTGTGTGAAGCAAGGAAGGACGCGGGCGGTAAGCGCTGCAAGGCCGTTGTGGCGGGGACCAGAACGAGGTCCAGGGCCTTTTGATGCAGGGTCCAAAGCGTGGCCAATCGTTCAGAAACCAGGTCCTGATGTGGCGAGAAGGCATCGTAGGGAAGGGTTTCCCAGTCCGGAAGCACGCCAGCGCGCAAATTCGGGGCAAACCAGCCGATCTCCGCCAACAGGCGTTGGGCGTCGGCAGGATCGGCGGTGATGGCAATCCAGGGCCCACGACCGCTTGAAAATGGCGCGTTGGATTGCGCCAGTTCGGCCAGAAAAAGTGCATCGCTGCTTCCTGGTGGGCGGGATAGCCACAGTCGATTTCCGGGCTTTAGTGTCGGCAGGCCTGAGGCGAGGAAGAGGTTTTGCGAATTGAAATCTTGGGACATGCCTAGAATTTTCGCAGGTGCGGCTTGTTGCCGCTGCAAAGGCCCTGATGTCCATGCATGTCCTCATTCCTAGCGCAGGTGCTGGTTCGCGCCTTCCCGGCGACGCGCCGAAGCAGTATCGCCAAGTGGCTGGTGCATCTATCGTGGCGCACACGGTAAGAGCATTCCTGGCATGCCCCAGGGTGACCGACGTTACCGTCGTCGTCCAGTCGGGCGATGCGCTGGCGCATGCGGTTTTGCCAGCGCACCCGCGTCTGTGCTTGGCAGAGGTTGGCGGTGCGACGCGCGCACACAGCGTGATGAAGGGACTCCAGTGGATGCGAGACCGGGGCGTGGATGCAAATGCATGGGCACTGGTGCACGATGCCGCACGCTGCTGTGTCACGCCGGATGCCATTGAACGATTGATCAATGCTTGCGAGCATGACCCCGTGGGGGGACTTCTGGCGGTGCCGTTGCCCGATACGCTGAAGCGGGCGAAGCTTGACGCCAAGGGGAGTGTGCCGCAGGTTGCCACGACGGTGCCGCGCGAGGGGCTGTGGCTTGCCCAGACGCCGCAGATGTTTCGAATGGGTATGTTGCTTCAGGCGCTGGAGCAAAGCGACCTTGCGCGGATTACGGATGAGGCCTCGGCCCTGGAGCAAATGGGCTTGAGCCCGCTGCTTGTTGCCGGCAGTAGCAGCAATTTCAAGGTAACGTATGCCGAGGACCTGTTGCTGGCCGAGGCGATACTGCTGGCCCGCGGCACACCGGCACCAACGGAGTATGAGCATGGCTGAATTGCGCACGGAGTGGCGTGTTGGGCAGGGCGAAGACATCCATGCCTTGGTGCCTGGCAGGCGTCTCATGTTGGGAGGGGTGGAGGTTGTCCACCACAGTGGCCTTCTGGGCCACTCTGATGCGGATGCGCTCCTGCATGCCATCGTCGACGCGCTGCTTGGAGCCGCTGGACTGGGCGACATTGGTACGCACTTCCCAGACACTGACGCGCGTTGGAAAAGTGCCAATTCGGGCGATTTCGTGCGCGAAACCGTGAAATTCATTCGGGCCCAAGGCTGGCAAATCATCAACGTGGATAGCACTGTCCGCGCGCAGGCACCAAGGCTCGCACCTTACCGCGAGCCTATGCGAAACGCCATCGCGCAGCTGTTGGGTGTTGCGCCGGATCAGGTCAACATCAAGGCCAAGACAAGCGAGCGCCTTGGCTTTGTCGGACGCCAGGAGGGGATCGCCACAAGCGCCATTTGTCTGCTGCAGCGCCAAGTGGCATGAGATTGATCCAGCCCCGCGCGGCGGATGCCGGCACTTGATGGCAAAGCGTTCTGCTTGTCCATGATGCGGTGCCGCATTACACTTACGCTTTTCGTCGGTCTTTCCCGCTGGTGGCGACGTTCGGGGGCATTCCTGTACATGCCGTCCTCCAGCTAACCCGCAGATCGCGCGACAGAGTCTCAAGAGCAGGCCACAAGCTTGGCTGGAGAGGCACCAACGGTTTTTCGTTAGAGAAAATCATCGAGGTGAGATTATGGATATATCAAGCGCGGAATTGAAATCGGCCGCTACCGCGGCCTCGCAGCAGAATTCACACCAGTCATCGAGCGGCACTGCTGAAATCACGGGTGCCGAAATTGTCGTGCGCTGCTTGCAGCGTGAAGGTGTCAAGCACATCTGGGGCTACCCGGGTGGGGCAGTGCTCTACATCTACGATGAAATCTACAAGCAGAGCACCATCCAGCACGTCCTCGTGCGTCACGAGCAGGCTGCTGTACACGCGGCCGATGGGTACGCGCGTGCTACTGGAGAGGTCGGTGTCGCAGTCGTAACGTCCGGTCCAGGAGCGACCAATGCCGTCACGGGCATTGCCACGGCTTACATGGACTCGATTCCCATGGTGATCATCACCGGGCAAGTTCCCACGCATGCCATCGGGCTTGATGCGTTCCAGGAGTGCGACACCGTCGGGATCACACGCCCCATCGTCAAACATAATTTCCTGGTCAAGGACGTGAAAGATCTGGCGCTGACGATCAAGAAGGCGTTCCATATCGCACGCAGCGGCCGCCCCGGCCCCGTCGTGGTGGACGTGCCCAAGGACGTGTCACGCAACGCCACACCATTTCATTATCCGGACCATGTGGAAATGCGCTCGTATAACCCGGTGCGCAAAGGCCACGGCGGGCAAATCCGCAAGGCCGTGCAGTTGCTCATGCGCGCCAAGCGACCTTATCTCTACAGCGGTGGCGGAGTGGTTTCAGCCAATGCGTCGGATCAGCTGCGCCGACTCGCCGAGCTACTTGGGTTGCCCTGCACCAACACATTGATGGGTCTGGGCGCAATTGCGGCATCGGATCCGAAATTCCTTGGCATGCTGGGGATGCACGGTACGTATGAGGCCAATATGGCCATGCAA
>JAKBCY010000185.1 GCA_021807445.1 Pseudomonadota bacterium | reverse complement strand
CCCAGATCGACACCGCGACACGCAACCTCAAGGTGCGCGCACGCCTGCCCAACCCGAAGGGAACGCTGCTTCCCGGACTCTTTGCCACCGTGCGTGTGTCCGAAGGCCAGCCGCGCGACTACATCACGCTGCCCAATGCCGCGGTGTCCTACAACCCCTATGGCGCAACGGTCTTCGTCGTCAAGCGGGAAAGCAAAGGCCCGAATGGCAAGCCCACGCTCGTGGCCGCGCAGCGTTTTGTGACGACGGGCCTCACCCGTGGCGACCAGGTTGCCATCGTCAAGGGCCTGCAGGCGGGCGAGACCGTCGTGACCGCAGGCCAGCTCAAATTGCGCAATGGCTCGCCGATCCTGGTGAACAACTCCGTGGAACCAGCCGACAGCCCGAACCCTCAGGTGCCCAACTCCTGATGGCAACCCGCAACGAGACCTGCGCATGAACAAGAAATTCACGGACATCTTCATCGAGCGCCCGGTGCTTGCCACCGTGGTCAGCCTCGTGATCCTGGTGCTGGGTTTGCGCTCGGTGGGACTGCTGCCGGTGCTGCAGTACCCCTACACGCAAAACGCCGTTGTCACGGTCACCACGGCCTACCCCGGCGCCGACGCCAACCTCGTCGCCAGCTTTATCACCACACCACTGGAAAATGCCATCGCCCAGGCCAATGGGATCGACGACATGACGTCGAGCAGCATCCAGGGTGTGAGCACCATCACGGCCAACCTGCGCCTGAACTACGACCCCGACAAGGCCCTCACCGAAATCAACACCAAGGTGAACTCGGTTCTCAACCAGTTGCCGCCGCAGTCGGAAAAGCCGGTGCTATCGGTGAGCATCGGTCAGACGATTGACGCGATGTACATCGGCTTCTACAGCGATGTCCTGAAGCCGAACCAGATTACCGACTATCTGGTCCGCGCGGTGCAACCCAAACTGCAGTCCATCAACGGCGTGCAGACAGCCGAGATCCTTGGCGCGAAGAATTTTGCGCTTCGCGCCTGGCTGGACCCGCGGAAGCTCGCCGCGTACGGGCTCACGGCAGCCGATGTCTACAGCGCGCTGGCAGCCAACAACTACTTGGCCTCCACCGGCAGCACCAAAGGCCAGATGGTGCAGATCAACCTGTCGGCGAACACCGACCTGAAGTCCTTGGACGGCTTCAAGAATATGATTGTCAAGTCCCAGAACGGACAGGTGGTGCGGCTTGACGATGTGGCCAATGTCACCTTGGGCTCGGACGACTATGACACCTCAGTGGCCTTTGACGGCAAGACCTCGGTGTATGTCGGGATCCAGGTGGCCCCCGGCGCCAACCTCCTTAACGTCGTCGCGCGCGTTCGCAAGGCGTTCCCCGACATCCAGTCGCAACTGCCTGCGGGCCTGCACGGCGCGATCGTCTACGACTCGACCAAGTTCGTCAATGCCTCCATCAACGAGGTGATCAAGACGCTGCTTGAGGCCGTTCTCATCGTGAGCGCCGTGGTGTTCATTTTCCTCGGGTCGCTGCGCTCGGTCATCATTCCGCTTGTTGCCATACCGCTTTCCATCATCGGGACCTTTACGGTGATGCTCGCGTTAGGCTACTCGATTAACCTGCTGACACTCCTGGCCATCGTGCTGGCCATTGGGCTGGTGGTGGACGACGCCATCATCGTCGTGGAGAACATCAGTCGGCACCTGGAAGAGGGCATGTCGCGCAAGGACGCCTCCGTGCGCGCCGCGCGCGAGCTGGCGAATCCCATCATCGCGATGGCCATCGTGCTCGTCTCTGTGTACGTACCCATTGGCTTCATGGGTGGGCTGACGGGGGCGCTGTTCACCGAATTCGCATTCACACTTGTGGGTACGGTGATCATCTCCGCCATCATTGCGCTCACGCTCACGCCCATGATGTGCTCGCACCTGCTCAAGGCCGCGAACCCTCAGAGCCACAGCTGGCAGGACCGACTGGTCATTTTCCTTGACCGCAGCTTCGACCGCTTGCACAAGCGCTACGAGCGCACGTTGCACGGCTCGCTCAACTTCCTGCCTGTGACAGCCGTGCTGGCCATGCTCATCCTCGGCTCAATCTACTACCTGTACTCAACGTCAAAATCGGAACTGGCGCCGCAGGAAGATCAGGGCGTGCTCATCTCCATCGCCTTCAACAATCCGACCGCCACACTCAACCAGCGCCAGCTCTACGCCAACCAGGTTTACCAGGCGTACGAGACCTTCCCCGAAACCGACCACGTATTCCAGCTCAATACGCCCACGCAGGTCATTGGCGGCATGGTGCTGAAGCCTTGGGATCAGCGGACCAAAACGGCCACCCAACTCCAGCCCGCGTTGCAGAATAAACTCAATCGCATTGCCGGCTCCCAGATCGCGGTGTTCCAGCCGCCCTCGCTTCCGGGTGCGCGAGGGCTGCCGATTCAGTTTGTGATTACCACGACCGAGCCTTTCAACAAGCTCTACGCGGTGTCTCAAAAGTTTCTCAAGGATGCGCAAAAGACGGGGCACTTCATGTTCCTGCAGTCTGATCTGCGCATCGACCTGCCTCAGACCCGCATCGAGATTGACCGCAACATGGCCGCGCAGCTCGGCCTGACCATGCAATCCATTGGCAGCGCTCTTTCAAGCATGCTCGGCGGCGGCTACGTTAACTTTTTCGAGCTCGACGGCCGCGCCTACAAGGTGATCCCCCAAGTTGAGCAGCGCTTCAGGCTCAACCCCGATCAGCTCAAGAACTACTACCTGCGCACGGCAAGCGGTGCGATGGTCCCGCTATCCACCGTGGTCCACCTCAAGACACAGGTTCAGCCTGAAACCATCAATCACTTCCAGCAAGCGAACTCGGCCACCATTCAGGGCGTTGCCATGCCCTTCGTCGCCCAAGGGCAGGCGCTTAACGATCTCAAACAGCTCGCGCAGCGCACCCTCCCGGAAGGTTTCAGCTACGACTACGCAGGGCCCTCACGCCAGTTCGTGCAGGAATCGGGCGGCCTGCTGCTGACCTTTGCCTTCGCCCTCATCATCATTTTCCTGGCCCTCGCTGCACAGTTCGAGAGTTTCCGTGACCCCATCATCATCCTGGTGTCGGTACCGATGGCCATTTCCGGGGCGCTGCTGTTCATCAACCTCGGGGTTGGCCAAGCCACGCTCAACATCTACACCGAGGTGGGACTGGTCACGCTCATTGGCCTCATATCCAAGCACGGCATCCTGATCGTGGAGTTCGCCAACAACCTGCAGCGCGAGGGCCGCACCAAGCGCGAGGCCATCGAGCATGCCGCCGGCATGCGTTTGCGCCCGATCCTGATGACAACCGCCGCCATGGTCTTCGGCGTGATGCCGCTCATCACCGCGAGCGGCGCGGGTGCCGTAAGCCGCTTCGACATGGGATTGGTGATCGCCGCCGGCCTGTCCATCGGCACCCTGTTTACCTTGTTCATGGTCCCGGCCATGTACATGATGCTGGGAGCGGATCACAGTCATGAGGCTCGCGCCGAGAAGTTGCGCGAGGATGAAGCGGCGGAGGCCGCGGCCGCGGCCGCCCGGGCCGGGGCACACGGCGGCTGATCGATCGCGGCCGCGTGCGTGAAGGCGGGCACCCCGCCTTCACGCGTCTGGGCTCAGGAGGTCAAGCGCTGGTCCCGATTGATCCAGGAGCCGGCGCCCGCGAGCGCACCCTTCAAACCAACCTGTCGAACGCGCGCTGCACCGCTTGGAGCTTGCGCCCGCTGCGGCGCTCCCAGTCGGCCGCCTGATCCTCATCGATCGGTCCCACGTGAAAGTAGCGGGCCTGTGGGTGCGCCAGAAAGAATCCGCTGACGCTGGCTGCCGGCAACATGGCCCAGCTTTCCGTGAGCGACATGCCAATGTCGTCCGCGCCAAGCACGCGAAAGATATCCGCCTTCACCGAATGCTCGGGACAGGCGGGGTAGCCGGGCGCGGGCCGGATGCCAACGTATTGCTCGGCGACGAGTTGCTCCAGATTCAGGTGCTCGGCGGAGGCGTACCCCCAAAGATCCGTGCGCACGCGCAAGTGCATCCACTCGGCAAGGGCTTCGGCCAAACGGTCAGCCAGCGCCTTGAGCATGATCGCGTTGTAGTCGTCGTGTGCGGCCATATAGGCCTGCACGCGTGCGTCCACGCCCAGGCCGGCGGTGACCGCAAACACGCCAATGTGGTCGGGTGCGGAGCCCTTGGGGGCGATGAAATCAGCCAACGCGAGATTCGGCCTCCGCACCCCGTCGACCACCGGACGCTCGGTCTGCTGCCGCAGGCCCCACCAGGTCATCAACACCTCGCTGCGCGTGGCATCCGTGTAGACCTCGATATCGTCGTCGTGCACCGCGTTCGCCGGCCAAAGACCGACCGCTGCCTGAGCCTGCAGCCAACGACCTTCGATGATCTTTTTCAGCATGGCCTGTGCGTCCGCGTAGACCTGGCGGGCCTGCTCGCCGACGATGGCATCGTTGAGGATGGCAGGAAAGGGTCCGGCCAGATCCCACGTCTGAAAGAACGGACCCCAATCGATGAAATGGGCCGCTTCAGCCAAATCGATGTTTCGGAACACACGCCTGCCAATGAATTTGGGCTCGGGCGCCACTGCCTCAGGCCAGTTCAGTGCGAGCTTGTTGGCGCGCGCCTGCTGTAGCGTGATCAGCGCCGTTTGTTTCTTGCCTGCGTGCTGCGCGCGAATGCGCTCGTAGTCGGCCCGGACTTCTCCGACAAAACTCTCCGACTGCTCCGACAAGAGGCTTTGCGCAATGCCTACGCTGCGCGATGCATCGGGCACGTAAACCACCGGGCCCTCATAATGCGGCGCGATCTTCACTGCGGTGTGCACCCGGCTCGTCGTGGCGCCGCCGATGAGCAGGGGAATCTTTTTCAGGCGGAAATAATCATCGCGCTGCATCTCGGCGGCGACGAACTGCATTTCCTCCAGGCTTGGTGTGATGAGGCCCGACAGGCCCACCACGTCCGCGCCTTCGACCTTGGCTCGCGCAAGAATCTCCTGGCACGGAACCATGACACCCATGTTGACGACGTCAAAGTTGTTGCACTGAAGCACGACGGTCACGATATTTTTTCCGATGTCGTGCACGTCGCCCTTGACGGTGGCGATGACGATCTTGCCGCGCGGCTTCACGTCCCCGCCCGCAGCCTCGAGCTTGCGCTTCTCCTCCTCGATGAAGGGCAAAAGATGCGCCACGGCCTGTTTCATCACCCGCGCGCTCTTGACCACTTGCGGAAGGAACATCTTGCCTTGGCCGAACAGGTCGCCCACAATGTTCATCCCGTCCATCAGCGGGCCTTCGATGACTGCCAGCGGGCGCTTGCCCTCAGCCGCGAAACGCGCCCGCAGCTCCTCGGTATCCTCGGTGATGAAGTCAGTGATGCCATAGATCGG
>JAKBCY010000184.1 GCA_021807445.1 Pseudomonadota bacterium | reverse complement strand
TCCAGAAGTTTCAATCGCGCTGCGCTGCGATCGGGATGATTCTTCAGCGACTCCTTGAGAATTTCCTCCGCTTGCAGGTCACGCCCATAGGCCAGATACACGTCGGCTTCGGCCACTGGATCCACGTCGCTGCTGTCGAGCTGGCTGGGCGAGTAGGCCACCGATGATCCCAGGGTGCTGTTGCGCGTGTCGACTCGCTCACCGCCAGTACCGCCAAAGAAGCTGTCCGCCGCCGTCAGTCGACTGTCAAATACGGAGCTATCCCTCTGCGGCTTGGACTTGGCGCGGCGGCGCAGGAAAACCCAAGCCGCTAGCAATAAGGCGATGATCGCTGCGGCCGGCGCGAATAGAGGATTGGCGAGAAGACTGGCAAACCAGCCACGCTCAGGCGTGCTCGGCTGGTGGTTAGCCAGCTTGGGCGCCGCCGCCATCACCGGAACCTGCAGCGCTGGCTTGGCCACTGAGGCCACTGGTTTGGCCGCCGAAGCCGGCGCGGAGACGGCTGTAGGCACCTTCGCAGCGGACGCCGATGCTGCGGCGACCGAAGCTGGGGCGCTCGTTGCCGCTGCCTTCACAGCCGCACTGGCACGTGCCGCGAGTTGGGAGAGCGCGGCAACGTTGGCCTTGGCTTCGTTGAGCTTGCTCGCAGTGGCCGCGGCCTGCTTTTGTGCGGCAAGGAGGCTCGCCTGCGCAGCCAAGCCCTGCGTGGCACCAACCTTGGCTTGGCCCAATTTGAGCTGCGACCTGGGCATGGACGCCGCAGACGTCGGCTCCTGAACTTCGGCCTGAATCTTGCCACTCGCCTGGCGGGCGTTCGCTTCCGCCTTGGGCGCGGCTTGGCCCGTCATTTCCGCCAACCTACGCCGATAGGCCTCAAAACTCCGACTTTGCGCGATGATCACCTGTTGCGCCTGCTTGGGCGAAATGCTCTGCGCATCCCCGGCACTTGGAATACGCAGGATGGCGCCAGCGCGCAATAAATTCATATTGCGGTCGATGAAAGCACCGCTATTGGCCCTGTAAAGCGCCGTGAGCATCTGGTCGAGCGAAACCGTTTCGATACCTAGCCCGCGAGCGATGCTCGAGAGCGTGTCACCCTTGCGCACCCTGTAGGTACGCGGCTCGACGCCGGCTGGGGGCAGCGCTGCAGGGGCAGCTGCCGGTGTCACCAGAGCCGGCTGCGCCACACCCTCCGAGACCTGCGGCCCCGCCGTCGGCGCTATGGACGTGGCCGGCTGCGGCTCCTGAAAATTAGCCGGGTCAAACAGCAGCGTGTAATCCCGCGTCAACTCGCCGTTGGCCCAGTAGACGCGCAACAGCACATCAACGAAAGCGTCTCGTACTGGGCGTGAACTGCTCAGTCGCAGATAAGGCCGCCCATCCTGCCTGTGTTCCAGCGTGACCGTGACATCCGGCAGGATACTGCTGTAGTTCAGATGGCGGGACTGAAACGCCGACGCTGGCGCCATGCCCACTTTGAGCGAGGAGGCTTCGTTCGCTGTAATTTGCGTAATGTCAATATCGGCGCGCAGGGGCTGACCCAGCGCGGATTTGACCGTGGCATGGCCCAAGCCAAACGCATAGGCTTGCGAGATTGCCCCTGGTAAGGCGGCCAAACATACCAGACCCACTGTTTGACGCCATTTGGCCACTTTGAACCCCCTGATTTGCGCTTTCGCTTTGTTCACGGCACACTGCTTTTTGATCGGTAAATCAACATAGCATCCACTAGTTACCCTGACAAGCTCGGCCAATCGCTGAAGATCCCAAACGCGCCGAAATGTCGCGTTGAGGCCATATTGGAGCCTTAGTCGGTGTCCTGGGCCCCCGTGGCAAGCGCAGCGCGAAGATCGCCGGGGTCAGGCGCCAAGAAGAATTCGCAGCATGCGGCGCAGCGGTTCGGCGGCACCCCACAAAAGCTGGTCTCCCACCGTAAATGCGCCTAGGTACTGCGTGCCCATGGCAAGCTTGCGCAGCCGCCCGACCGGAATGGAAAGGGTGCCCGTGACGGCCACCGGAGTCAACTCCCTGATACTGGCCTCCCGTGTATTGGGCACAACTTTCACCCAAGCATTGTCACTGGCGATGATGGCCTCGATTTCAGTCAGGGGCACGTCATGCTTGAGCTTGAACATGAGTGCCTGGCTGTGGCAACGCATGGCCCCGATACGCACGCACATGCCATCCACCGGAATCGCTGCGCTGCCAGCGTGCCCAAGTATCTTGTTGGTTTCGGCACCGCCCTTCCACTCCTCGCGCGACATGCCGTTGCCCAAATCCTTGTCGATCCACGGAATCAGGCTACCGGCCAGCGGCACATCAAAGTGGCGACTGGCATCGGGCGGCAGTGCGCGCTGGGTCGCGATGACGTCGCGGTCAATCTCCAGGATGGCGGAAGCCGGATCAACGAGCATCGGCCTCACCGCAGCGTTCAAGGTGCCAAATTGTGTGAGCAACTCACGCATGTGCTGTGCCCCACCCCCCGATGCCGCTTGGTAGGTCATGCTCGTCATCCACTCCACCAGACCCGCCTTGAACAGCGCACCCACGCCCATGAGCATGCAGCTCACGGTACAGTTTCCACCAATCCAGTTCTTGCCGCCGCGAGCGAGCGAGGCGTCGATGACCGAGCGGTTGACAGGATCCAGAATGATGACGGCGTCGTCGCGCATGCGTAAGGTGGAGGCAGCGTCGATCCAGTGCCCATTCCACCCGCTGCCCCGCAGCCTGTCAAACACTGCGCTGGTGTAATCACCGCCTTGTGCCGTCACGATGATGTCGCAGGCACGTAGCGCCTCCAGGTCATACGCGTCTTGCAGCGGTTTGCTCGTCGTGGCCCACTCTGGGGCCCGTCCACCAGCATTGCTGGTCGAGAAAAATACAGGATCAATGTGAGCGAAATCACCCTCTTCGCGCATGCGTAGCATGAGCACGGACCCCACCATCCCGCGCCAGCCGATCAGCCCTACTCGCTTATTTGCCATCTTTTTGCATCCAATTTGGAGGTGTTCAAGGGTGGGTCACCCCAGCGCAGCCACCACAGCGTCGCCCATTGCAACCGTACCTACGGTGCGTGTACCCGGCTCGGCAATATCGGCCGTCCTCAGGCCCTGCCGCAACACAGTCTGAACGGCCCTTTCGATGCGCGTCGCCGCCTCGGGGTTGCCGAGCGAGTAGCGCAGCATCATCGCTGCGCTCAGGATGGTGGCCAAGGGATTGGCCACCCCCTTGCCTGCAATGTCGGGCGCCGAACCGTGCGAGGGCTCATACAGACCGCGCCTGTCAGCATTCAGCGAGGCCGAGGGGAGCATGCCAATGGAGCCCGTGAGCATCGCTGCCTCGTCGCTCAAGATGTCACCAAACATGTTCCCGGTCACGATCACATCGAACTTCTTCGGCTCGCGCACAAGTTGCATCGCCGCATTATCGACATACATGTGCTCAAGCTGAACATCAGGATACTGCGTGTGCACCTCCGTGACGACATCCTTCCAGAACTGAAAGGTTTCAAGCACGTTGGCCTTGTCCACGCTTGTGACTTTGCCCGGATGGCCAGCCGCCTTGCGCGCACGCGCCGCCTGGAAGGCCACCTGGGCAATGCGCTCAATCTCCGGGCGGCTGTAACGCATCGTGTCGAACGCCTCATCGGCACCCTGGAACGCACCATCGGGGCTCTTGCGCCGACCGCGAGGCTGGCCGAAATAGATATCGCCCGTGAGCTCGCGCACGATGAGTATGTCAAGCCCGGCCACGATCTCGGGTTTCAGGCTGGATGCGCTTGCCAGCTCCGCATACAACAGGGCCGGGCGCAGATTGGCGAACAGCCCCAGATTCTTGCGCAGGCCCAGGATGGCCTGCTCGGGACGAAGGTGGCGCTCCAGCGCGTCGAAGCGTGGGTCCCCTACGGCCCCGAACAGGACGGCGTCGGCGGCCTTCGCCAGTTTCAGCGTAGCTTCGGGAAGCGGGCTGCCATGACTGGCGTAAGCGTTGCCACCAACCACACCCCACTCGAGCGTGAATCGCAGTCCATCGACTTCGAGCCGATGGAGAACTTTGACTGCTTCGGCGACGATCTCCGGACCAATCCCGTCACCGGGAAGAACAGCGATTTTCATAGACATGAGCGAGTCACAGGATACGGTGAGCGAGCCAAGGCATGCGCGCGATACGCTCGGCCTCAAAGACGCGGATCTTGTCGGCCTTTTGAAGCGTCAGGCCAATCTCATCAAGCCCACCGACGAGACAATGCTTGCGAAAGTCCGTGATGTCAAAAGGCAGTTCGCTGCCGTCGGGTTTGATGACACGCTGACGTGGCAGATCCACGGTCAGCTGGTAACCAACGAAGGCATAGACCTCGTCAAACATCCGTGCCACCTCATGCTCCGGCAGGACGATGGGTAAGAGCCCCGTCTTGAAACTGTTATTGAAAAAAATATCCGCAAAACTTGGCGCAATGACGGCACGAATGCCGTATTGCTCGATCGCCCAAGGCGCATGCTCGCGCGAAGAGCCACAGCCAAAGTTCTTGCGCGCGAGCATGACACTCGCACCCTGGTAGCGTGGCTGGTTGAGCACGAACTCCGGATTCGGCTTGCGACTCCCTGGATCCTGCCCGGGTTCGCCGTGGTCAAGATAACGCCACTCGTCAAAAAGGTTCGGTCCGAAACCGGTGCGCCGGATGGATTTCAGGAACTGCTTCGGGATGATGGCGTCAGTATCGACGTTTTCACGGTCAATCGGTACGACCAACCCGCGGTGGATGGTGAAGGCTTGCATAAACGATTCGGCTTTCGGTCGGCTGGGATGTGTTAATTGGCGAAATCGGCAGCTTTGTGGGCGGTCTTTGCTACAGACACGGCAGAATGAGTCATCGCGCTGACGGCGTCGAGCGCGCTGAAACGAGACGCGACGGGTGCCGGCAAAGACGCGGCCGGGACAACCTTACTATCAATCTCCCGTAAACGATGGAAAGAACGCTGGCGCGAGCTGCCGCGCGGTCATCGGACGCCACGTACGTCAACAAAGTGGCCCGCGATGGCTGCCGCGGCCGCCATCGAAGGGCTTACGAGGTGCGTGCGTCCACCCTGACCCTGCCTCCCTTCAAAATTCCGGTTGGATGTCGAAGCGCAACGCTCGCCGGGCTCGAGGCGATCGGCATTCATGGCCAAGCACATCGAGCAACCGGGCTCGCGCCATTCGAAGCCCGCAGCTTTGAAAACTTTATCCAGCCCCTCACGCTCTGCCTGCGCCTTTACCAATCCGGACCCAGGCACAGCCAGTGCAAGCTTGATGTTGCCAGCTACGCGCTTGCCCTCCAGCACACGCGCTGCGTCACGCAGGTCTTCAATGCGTGAGTTTGTGCAGGAACCGATAAACACCTTGTCGATGTAGACGTCTCCCAGCGGCTAGATCGG
>JAKBCY010000183.1 GCA_021807445.1 Pseudomonadota bacterium | reverse complement strand
GGGTCCACCTTTGAGCGGCAGCGAGGATTTTGCATTCATGCTCGAGAAAGTTGCGGGGAGCTACTTGCTCATCGGCAACGGCGACGGGAGCGGCAACGCCCCAGCATGCATGGTGCACAACCCGGGCTACGACTTCAACGACGAGATCCTGCCCATCGGAGCCGCGTATTGGACACTTTTGGCTGAGCGGTTCCTTGTCGAACAAGACCGTTGAAAGCCTGGGTAATCGGGCCGTATTGACAGTGGCGTATGCAGTCCAGGCGAAACGACTCAACAAAACACCACCACCAGAGGAGACAGAGAAATGAGCGATACAACGTCGAGAGTTGGAATCCGACACAGCGAGAGTGTGCGTGACATCGATGTAAAACACCGAACAGTAGCCACGCCATCAGTCGTCGCCGCTGCGGTTGCCGGAAACGCACTTGAGTTCTACGACTTCGTCACCTATGCGTTCTTTGCCGTCTACATCGGGAAGACTTTTTTCCCGGCTGAAACCGCGTATGCAAGCTTGCTGATGTCAGTGGCCGTATTCGGCATGGGCTTTCTTGCGAGGCCATTCGGCGGTTTTGTATTCGGCGTCATGGGAGATCGTGTCGGCAGGCGCGCGAGCATGATTCTGACCATTGTTCTGATGACGGTGGGAACTCTAGGAGTCGCTCTGACGCCTTCATATGCAAGCATTGGCATCGCGGCGCCGATCATCGTTGTCTTGGCACGATTGATTCAGGGACTTGCTCTCGGCGGTGAGATCGGGCCCTCGAGCGCGTTCCTGATTGAGTCGGCACCGGCGGGGAAACGGGGCCTTCGTGGAAGCTGGCTTCTCGGCAGCCAGGGGGTGGGGATTCTCGTCGCGGGCATCATGGGTGTTCTGTTCAGCCGCATGCTGAACCACGAGGACATGCTGGCGTGGGGCTGGCGTGTCCCATTCCTCGTCGGCCTGCTCATCGTGCCAGTAGCCGTCTACCTACGTCGTGTGATGCCCGAAACCTTGCATACCGATGGTGAGCAGGCGGACAAGGTTGACGTGACCACGCACAATGCGCCTGGCAAGTTGATCACTGTCGCCGTAGGCGTCATTCTCGGTGGCACGGTCTCGACCTATGTCGGCAACTACATGACGACCTACGCCATTGCCACACTAAAGATGCCGGCTGCGGCTGCCATGGACGCGACGGTTGCCGTCGGCTTGTTCACCCTCATCTTTTCCATCGTCGGCGGCTGGTTGAGCGATCGCTATGGACGCAAGCCAACGATGCTCTGGCCACGCGTGGGCGCGGCGGTTCTGACCGTTCCAGCATTCGCGCTGCTCAACGCCATCCCCACACCCCTGACGCTGGTCGTTATCAGCGCCTTCCTGGCCACGCTCACAGCGATCAGCGGTGCGGCGTCGCTGGTCGCGATTCCCGAGGCATTTCCGCGCCGACATCGCGCGCTCGGCATGGGGATTGCCTATGCGATCGGCGTGTCCGTGTTTGGCGGCACCACCCAGTTCATCATCACGTGGTTGATTCACGTCACCGGCAGCCCCGTCGCGCCAGCCTGGTATGTGACGATTGCCAGCGTCATCACGGTTCTTGCAATGTTGGCGATGCCGGAAACGCGTGATTCATCTCACGCGACCCTCAGGGTCAAGTAAAGTCGCCCTATTGGCATGCGACATGAAGTCGCCGATATCGGGCCAATCGTCGGTCACAAGCCGTGCGCTCAGCGGAGAAGTGGCGTACTCACAAGGGCGTTTCTCAATGCAATCCCGGCAAAGACCACGAAGATGATGGACGCCACGATGTGGACGGGGCTTTCGGATGCAAGCGATTGGCAAGCCGGCTGGCCAGGTAGATGACGAGTACGTCCGCCAGCATCATGCCAACCGTGCTGCCGCCGACCACGCCGAAGACATCTCGCGATTGGGCCGCCAAGGCGATGGTGACAACTTGCGTCTTGGGCGACATCGCCGCGGCCAGGTAAGACTTTTCCATGTCTGCGCGAGCCGCGCCGCGGCGGCTGCTACTTCACGATCCCCTCGGGGTGCTGATCGAGCAGTTTGACGTATTGCGGCGACATTTGTTGTTTGGGAAAGAACGCCTTCCAAACGGCGACAGGAAGCAGTTGCGCGGGTGGCGGTGCGAAGACGAAGTCCTGCTGCGTCACCATGGCATGGCAGGCAATGCAGGCCTGGACCTTGCCATAAGCAACGACCTGGCCATCGGGTTTATAGGCGGCCATCACCCAGTTGCGATCGGCCTGGTCGTAACCGTCCAGCTTGAGCATGGCGGTGACGCCGGTGAGTTTTTTCTGAGCGTCGTAATTCTCCTTGACCACCAAGGCTCCATTGGGATAGCGCTTGACATTCTCGATGCTTCCGGCCTTGCGGACGGCATCGTTCTCCGCGGCGTTGGCCAGGTCGGTGGTGTAAACGTCCACAGTGCGCGAACCGAGTTGGTAGGGTTTGCTGTCCAGCATCAGGGCATGGCTCTTCTCCAGAGCCTGGACGTCGTGCCAGAGCACGGCGGATGTCGGGGCTTGGGCCGCCGAGGCCAGGGCGGGGATCGCCAGGGTGATGCCTGCAACGCTGCACAGGAAGAGTTTGCGCATGGGATGCTCCTTCAGAGGTTGGTACGGCAGGGACTGAAACCACATTGACGGATCGTCGCGTGCATTTATTCCAAGGCGTGTTCGCCTGGTCTCGCCCGGGCCTTGGGCGTCACGACTAAACCGCACCGGGTTTCCAGTTTTGTGGTGACTCCAACCCGTAAGGTGGAGGAGCTTGCTGCGTTGACATCAGCCTCATGCTGCTGCCCCTTGATGCGACGGGCTTCGCGCTGAGCGGTCCGGTGCGTGAACGCTAGTCGCCAGCCGCTTACCACTGTTGTGCGCCTGTTCGATCAGCCAGTTCATGAACTTCTGACTACTGACCTGGACATCGTGACCCGCATGGACTTGGGCATGCCAAAGCGCTGCCTGGCTGTTCTGCAAGCCCCACTCAGCCAGAAAGCGGGTCACGGGGCAAGCGTCCAGCGAAGGAAGGGGTAGCCCCTTGCGGTTCATATGCATCCAGTGGCATGCCAGTGCCCCGAGGAATGTGTGGACCGCGTCCGTTTGAACAGAAAGCACGAATCCGCGGCGCCAATCCAGAATCTGCTCCACAGGCATCGGCCGCGCCAGTCCGAAGCCCTGCGCATGGGTCGCGCCGAGCTGGATTACGGCCTCGATCATCCCAGCATCTTCCAAGCCCTCGACGACGATTTGGCGGTCGAGATTCTCACCCAACTCGAGCAGCGTGCGGATCAGGCTGATGACGGTCAAGGGAGACTTGCGCAGACCCAAGGTCAGACCCTGATCGATCTTGATCGTATCGAACGGCATTTCTGACAGGCGCTTGAGGCTGCTGTAACCCGAACCCAGATCATCCATGGCAAGTTTGACCCCCAGGTGGTGCAGCACGTTGATGGTGTGCGCATAGAGATCACTGTCCAGGCTTTCGGTCTCCAGTAATTCCAGCGTCAGGCGCTGCGCAGCCACGCCGTGCTGGGACAGCGCATCGCGCACCCAGGATACGCATTGCGGGTTGCGCAGGGTCGACGGCGGCAAGTTGACCGCCACGTCCCAATCGTGCCCCTGCGCTTGCCAAGCAGTCACTTGGCGCAGCGCCTGATCCAGCACCTGTTGAAACAGCCGGTCGAGTTCGTTGTCGCCGAGCAGCGGCAGAAACACGCCGGGCGGCACGATGTGCCCATCCTCCAAGTGCAGGCGTGCCAGGGCCTCGACCCGACTGCACGCACCGTTGTGCAAATCCACCACAGGTTGCATGTCAAGACGCAAGCCACCGGCAAAGAGCCGCTTGCGGTAAGCCTGCGCCACGCCGTGTTGGAGGATGGTGGCGAGGGTCGGCGTGCGACAGGTCTGCCAAAACTGGGTGGCACGGTTCTGCAGGGCGCGCGTGAACTGCGACATCCAGGGGGTCTCGAATTGGTTGAGATGGCATCCAAGAAAAACCAGGACAAAGATGGGTTGGCCTTGGGCGTTTGCCACGGGAATGGCGGCCGTGCTCTGGATGCCGAGGCTGACCATGACGTCGCGCCAGAGCCGAAGCCGCTCGTCGGTGCCATAGTTCGGGGTGGTCTGGATGGTGCCCTGCCGCCAAGCCTGGCTGACCAGGCCTTGCCCGGCGGGCGTGTCCTCGTCTTCCAGCACTTGATAGGCGGGTGCATGCAGGTGATCGATCACGGGCTGCGCGCAGCGTCCCTTGCCCGACTCGATCTGAAACCGACCTTTGCTGTCCGGACGCATCAGGAAGCAGGCCTGCATGCCTGGGAGCTGTGCGAGGGGCTGGAGCAAGTCAGCGAGGGCATCTTGCCAAGATGTCCCAGACTGCGGCAAAGGGCCATCAAGCACGGCAAAGTAGGCGCTGACGGTGTGCTCGTGGGCCTGGATTTGCGCTTGTAGATCCAGCAGCGAACGCGCCTCGGCCACTTGGGATAGTTCGTGGCGCGCACGCGTCATGAACGATGAGGTTCGCAGACATTCGGACAAGATTTGGCGCCACAGTGCCGTGACCCGTGTCATCCGTGCAGGATCAACGCCGACCAGGGCCTGTACTTGCCCCATCCTGAGGGCCTTGACGCGCATCATGTCGTGCGAAGCCCGGGAATCGAAAATCTGACCCAGGTGGTTCGCCTGTCGTTGTGCCAAGTCCCGCATCTGCGCAGCGTCCAGATGGCGAACGACCGCTCGCATCTCGGGTTCCAACACGAATGTGGCCAAGAACTGCCCGACAAACTGTTCAGACACGCGGCGCAAGAGTTCATCGGCCACACCCAGGAGCGCAGCCGCCTGCGCGGAAAATGGGTCGACGGGCGTATTCGACTCGCTGAACGGCACGTCCTCAGCACCGAGCTGCCACCAGCGCGCACGGTCGAGTTTGCGCGACTTGATCTGGTACAAGGCGGCATCAGCCTGACGCAATAGCGCGTCGCCCGTGGCGCCACTGTGCGGGTAAAGAGCCAGCCCCATGCTCATACCAACCTTGACCCAGACGCCGGGGGTGACCTCGAATGCGGATTCCACCGTCTGGTGCAGCCGCGCCAGGGACGTGTCGATTTGTTCCAAATAGCGGAGTTCGTCGAGACCATCGAGAACCAGCACGAATTCGTCACCACCGAACCGCGTCAGCAGATCGGTGGAGCGCATGCGCGACCCCAGGCGCGCAGCGAGTTCCTGCAACAACTTATCCCCTGCCTCGTGGCCATGGGTATCGTTGACTGGTTTGAACTCGTCCAGATCCAGAATGCCCACGGCCACCACGGACCCAAGATGCTGCGCGCGGCTCAGCGCTTTGGGTAAATAGTCATCCAATGCGCGGCGATTGGGCAAGTCAGTGAGTGCATCGTGCAGGGCCTGGTGCGTGATGGCTTGACG
>JAKBCY010000182.1 GCA_021807445.1 Pseudomonadota bacterium | reverse complement strand
GCTGTGTCTCGCGCCGCGCTGCGCAATCACCCGGGATGCGTTGGCGTCGTGGTTGTCCGTGGACCCGCAGCGCTGACAGACGAGCAGGGCCTGTGAATCCCAGTTGTGCGGGTGAAGGTGGCCGCACGCGGCACATGCTTGCGAGGTGTGTGGCGCCGGCACGGCAAGACTCAGCTTGCCCGGGCGCAGCGCCTTGTAAGTCGAATACGCTATTGTCTTGCCCCAGGCGTTGCGCAAGACGCGTCCATGCTCGTCCTGCTTCGCTCGGGCGCGGCGCATCATGCGCTGCACATCGGGTCCTCGAGCACGCGCAGTAGCCTGCTGGGCTTGGAGATCAGAGCAAGGCTGGTCTGGTACGCAAAGTCCCACCGCACGTTTCTCGCACACTGGTGAAGTGCTGCTCGTTCCGTCCAGCTTCTTTCTTCGCCATGCGCTGTCTGTGCACGTCGGAGAAGCGGAACGCCTGGCTGGTGGGCGCCATTGCGGGAATGGCCACGCCGCGGTCCACGCTCACGGTGCGCTTGCGCAGTTCCTCGCGTTCGAACCGCGCTAGCCAGTCGGCGCTCTTCTGGAACGTTGGGGCTTGGGCGCCATCCTCGAACGCGCCCGATACGAAGCAGCGCCCGGCTTCGACGCTGAGGCGGACGGATGCGAGCGCCTTAAAGCCACCGGACACCTTGAACGGTATCGCGCCCACAGGGAAGGTCTTCGTGCCGAGCATGAGGCGGCGTGAAATCTCGCCGCTTCTCAGGATTGGTCACAGCGACGAAGCGGAAGCGCTCGGATGTGATCCTCACCGACTGCGCACCGCTCTTGCGTTCCAGCGTGAGGCGTTCGGGAAGCTTCCTGAACAACCGCCCGCGTGACCCCTCCGGCCCTGATAGATTCGCCTCGGTGACGCTGCGCGTCAGGCCGTGCGAGGAAGTCGAATGCGCGAGCATCCGGCCAATGACTGGACTCGCGTCCCTATCGGCTCAGGGCTTGCGGTTTGGCTCGTGCGCTTGCTTGCGCAGCGTCATCGCATACAACGCGCTCCAGACAAGCGCAATGGCGAACTGCACAATGATGGCAAACTCCAGATAGTGACCAAGCGCATCTGGGCGCAGGCCGAACCCCTTGGCAGCAAAGATTCCCGAGACCAGAGCTGGCGCCAAGACAAAAAGGGCCATCCAGCCCACGTTGACAAATTCGACAACACGCAGCAGCCGTTGAATTCCCACGATCAGTCCTCCATCCACTGCGATTGAAACACCGAATGACCGCCACAGGGTTAAAAGTGGGATTGAACTTGGATCCAGCGGCCTGTCTGGCTCAAGGCAGCCACGCCATCCATCAATTTAAAAA
Source organism: Pseudomonadota bacterium (assembly GCA_021807445.1). Taxonomy (GTDB): domain Bacteria; phylum Pseudomonadota; class Gammaproteobacteria; order Burkholderiales; family Burkholderiaceae_C; genus Thiomonas_A. Next base: position 4,111 of record JAKBCY010000182.1, on the reverse strand, counting down.
ATCGCTTAGAACTATTCAAACTATGCGTTTTGCGCACGAAACAAAACCTCATTAAATGCGCAGTCAATCATGCATCAGGAGAAACAGCGTCGCCAACTGACCCTTTTTGATCCCTTTACTTCATACAACAAGTCTGCACATCGCCCATGAAAACACTGATCAAAACCTCCACACTCGTTCTAGCTTGCACCGCTGCCCTCGCAATGGCCTCGACGACCTTTGCAGCGCAGAGTGCACCCGATGCAAATCCGATTCATGTCAACATACCTGTGGTCCTGAAGCATGCAAATGTCGTCTTCAACATGGATCATTTATCGTTTGCCGGCGATCTACCCTTTGGCATGAATTACATGCACCTTTTGGCGGCCCGGATGAAGAAGATGGGTACCACAGGGAAGATCATCGGAGTGTTCCACGGCCCCGCCGCTTATATGACGCTTAATGACAAGGCGTACGACGCTGCTCGGCACATCAAGACTGGCAACCCCTACGCCCCCCTGATTGCCGGCCTGCAAAAACAAGGGGTGCAGATCGAAGAGTGCGCAGTATCGATGAAAGCCCACCACTGGGGCAATGCAAATCTTCTTCCCGGCGTGCTTGTCAATTCCGGGGCTGTCGGCCGCATCATCCAGCTTGTGCAGGAGGGTTACGTCCAAATTCAGCCATGAGGTACTTGGCGCTCACCCAGGGCGCCATGCTCGCCGGCGCAAGCTCTAGGCTGGCGTGCTTTAGCCGCCGACCGGAAAGGTTTGTATCGTCCCAACCAGCTCCATCACGAAGCCGGTTCGGATAGGAGGTCCGCAGTCCATGCGAGCACTGGCTGGAATTCGAGCGTCGAGGACTCGACCAATCTCTGAACCCGACGCGCTTGTGCGTTTGTGCTTCTGGAGATTGCCGCAAACTGACGAGGCCACAGCGTCGGACCACTGCGCTGTGGGCATTGGCGGCCTGCGCCCGGTGCTCGACTTCTCCGGACGGGAAACAACCCCCTGACGGTCCACGCCAAGGCTAACCAAAAGCGAATTTCTCAGGCTCCATAGACGTGCGCCTTCGCGCGCGCCCGTGAGAGAGTTGCCCCGTGCCGGTTTAGTCAAATCCTTCGGTTCGGGTTCCTGCGTCAGGGGTTCGGAGGCTCGACGCCATCTGGCGATTGGCGTCGGCCTCACCGCGCTTAAACCTCGGATGAGCAATGCTCAGCTTGAAGTCGGCGCTGAACTGCCAGCGGGTGGCGCACTCAGGACAGTGCCCAAGTTCGGGTCGAGGAAGAGTGCGGGGATGTTGCCTGTTCCCGAGAAATTGAACATATCCATGAGCGACCCTGCACTCGCATCAAAGGAGCCACCGCCGAGGCGCGTCCCACCCAGCCAATTGTCTTCGATGAATCGTGCGATGGAGGACTGGGAAATCTGCAGGTGACTTACATAGTTCGCCTTGGCCCAAGGGGAAATGACCATAAAAGGAATCCTTGTGCCTGGGCCACAACGCCCATTCACCGGATTGCCACCCACACCCATTGGCTGCGTGCCTTTGCCACAGACTCCGGGAGCGTTGAGTTGATCAGCTTGCGAGTCAAACGAAGGCGTGATCGGGTTGGCGTACGCGTGGTCATACCACCCGTCGGAGTCATCCCAGGTCACGATGACGGCGGTATTCTTCCAATCTGGCTGCTGCTGCAGGAAGTTCACCACTTTGGTCACGAATGCCTGCTCGTCCAAGGGATCGGAGTAGCCGGCGTGACTATCTTGAAAGGCAGGTGCTTTGAGGAAGCTGACCGACGGGTAGTTGCCAGCTTTCACGGCAGCGAAGAAATCGTTCAGACCATATTCGTGGTTGGCCGGTTCCGGCGTTTTGCCGTCGGTTTCCGTGCTGTACCCGATGGCCGCCGTGCTGCTCGGGCGCGCGTGCGTGGGATTGGCAGTGCTCTTGTAGTACTGGAACCAGTTGTGGTGCGGGATGTAGTCCGTCACGGCGGACGCGACCACGGTCGAATAGGTGCTGCGTTTGCAACCCGTCGTGCCATTGGCGTTGGTCGTGCCGAGGTTAAAACCTCCCATGAAACCACCCCAGGTGACGTTCTTGGCATTGAGCAGATCACCGATGTTCTTTCCGCTCATCATGACCTGATCCGTGGCGCTGGAACATTGGTCGTAGCCTGGGTCGACGTCATTGATCATCGTGTAGCCGCCTTGCCCATCGCTGATGTAATAGGAATACGCGCTTGTCGTGAAGGCCGCTTTGGTCGTCGCAACAATTTGCATGCCGTTGGTCTGGCCCGAGACTGCCTCCAACGCGCCCGGCGTTGAGGGCCCATAGGTATCGGTGTAAGCGTTGTCGTCCATGGCGAAATTCTGCGCGTAATTCCACATGGCCGTGACGGTATTGCCATCGTAGTAACCCATAACCTGGCCCGTGGTGCCGAATGCTCCGACGCCGCCGGTCGTGGCTTTTCCGGTGTACAGAGGAAAGAGGTCGGCTGCGCCATTGTCATACGCCTGCTGCTCGGCTGTATAAGCATGGTTCTGGTCGGCGGTTGCGGCCTGCGTGCGGTCAAGCCGGAACGGATTGGCTGCGCCTGTGCCGTTGCGGGTGTTGGTCAAATTCGGGTTAGCTGTGAGAAGACTGGCGCTTAACCCATTAACCGCCGGGGTGCCGGCGGCTGCGGTAAAGACAGGCTCACCTGTTGGGTTTGTAGCGTTGGGGTACGTTCCGAAATAGTGGTCGAAGGAGACGTTCTCGTTGTAAATAACCACGACGTGCTTGATCGGCGTTGCGGTCTGCAACGCGTCTTGCACCGACACTGCAGCACTGGTCGTGGCCGAAGTTGTGGCCGTGGTGGTCGATGATCCGCCGCCGCAGGCGGCCAGACCCAGCGCAGCGCAGGCAACTGCGGCGCTCAGCATTGTTTTTCGAATCACTTAAAGGCTCCCTGGGTGATGCAAGAGGCGCGTCATGCACCTTCTGTTGCAGGAAGCAGCCTAGGCGTGCCCCGTGAAACATTTATGAACATATAGAAGCACTCGCTCCGGCGGGCTCGCGCCCGACGAACGGGATCTGGACGCCGCTGATGCTGTGATCGGCACGGCCCTTCCCTTCCCACTCGAGCGGATCGCTTTGATTCCTGGCTTTAGAACTCGCGCTCGACCATCACCCATGTCGACCACTGGGTGTGGGGATCGCCCTGCTGAAACGCAGCTTGCTCCCCCAGTGCAAGCAGCCACGGGGGAGCGTGGTAGGCAATCTGCGGCATGGCATAGCCCTCCAGTCCGCCGTGACCATCAGCTTGAACGAGCTGCCGATCCAGCTCGATCTCGAGCTGTGCTGCATAAACGGTGCTGATGGCCTTGCCCAGGCTCGTGTTGACAAACCAGCCACTCGCGACGCCGGAGCCGACGCGCTGTGTATACCCAGCCTCGCCTTGCATGAACCAGGGATACCAGAGTTGCGCCCCCATGGCCTGCACGGTGATGGCGTTGCCTGCGCCAGGCAGAACGTCTGGACGCCGATCTGCCCAGTACTGCCCCTCCACTTCGATGGTTAGCAGGGTCGCCTTGCCCTGGCCCATATTGCACGTGTGCACAGCTGCCACCTTGAGCCCCGCCGCCAAGGGGCCCAGGGCGCTGCTTCCTTGCCCCAACGGATTGTTTTCCGTGTAAGCCGGCAGATCAAGCTCCAATCCGAGCCGATCACTCAATCGGCCCTCGATCTCGGGGGCGAGAGTGAGCGCACCAGGTTTGTTGTTGCTCAACTGGCTGAACAGATACCCGGCGTTCTCGATCCAAGGCTCTTCGATACCGATGGCCTTCGTCACGTAGTCGTCAACGTCACATCTCCATTCCTGAGCCGAGGCTTGTTGCAGCGAGGCAAGCTCCATGATGAAAAGGGCTGCCATGCCAGCCATGCAAGATCGCAACACAGAAATCTCCGTAAGCCTTAATAGGACTCATTCTTAATTGCGTTTGCGAATCTGTCAATATCAATTGCTTCGGCTAGCGTGCAGCCGTGACGATGCCCACCCAACGACGCGCCCAGGGAACGTCCACGCCGCGCCGAGGTACCCGATGCTGCGCAGCAGAATCGCGCCGCCGAGCGTGCTCGCCTTGTGAAGGCGCGC
>JAKBCY010000018.1 GCA_021807445.1 Pseudomonadota bacterium | reverse complement strand
CTGTTCGGACCCAGTGCCCGTGCAACCCGTGCACCAACCGCACGGCCCCAAATGCTGCAACCGACTTTGGGACGCGCACGTCGCAGGTCATGCGCCAGAGAGCACGAACAGCGCCTCCGACGCGAGCAAATTTGGCCAGGTGCGTATTTCCCGCCCAGCATGGATGCCGAAGGCATCGTGCACATGCAATCCGCATTTGGCAGCCAGCACGGCAAAGTCCGCGTGGGTTGCCACGCGCAAATTGGGGGTGTCGTACCACTCGTACGGCAACTCTTCAGTCACGGGAAGGCGCCCCGAAACGACTCGCAAGCGAATGCGCCAGTAGGCGAAATTGGCGAAGGTGGCGATGCCGATACGGCCGACGCGGGCCGCCTCCCGCAGGGCGGCCTCCGTGTGGCGAAGATTGGGCAACGAGTCGATGAGCAGGACCACATCAAAGCTTGCGTCGGCGAACATCGCCAAGCCTTGCTCCAAGTCGAGTTGCAGGACGTCGACGCCGCGACGAGCGCAAGCCACCAGCTTGTCGGGATCGATTTCCACACCCTGAACCGAACAGTTGCGGGTGTCGCGCAGGTGTGCCAGAAGCGCCCCGTCGCCACAGCCCAGGTCGAGCACACGGCTGCCCTGTGGTACCCGCGCGGCGATGATGTCGAATCGCTCACTCATGGCGCGCCCTCCAGATGCAGGTCGTGCGTGATGCGATCGAAATACGCGCGCACCGTATCGTGGTAATGAGGCTCATCCATCAAGAAAGCATCGTGGCCGTGAGGCGAGTCGATCTCGGCATAGCTCACCTCACGGCGGTTTGCCAAGAGTGCACGCACGATCTCGCGCGAACGCTCCGGGGAAAACCGCCAGTCCGTCGTGAAACTCGCAAGCAGGAAGCGTGCTGTGGCTGAAGAAAGTGCAGCAATCAAATCGCCCCCGTACTCGGCAGCCGGGTCGAAATAGTCGAGCGCACGGGTAAGCAAGAGGTAGGTGTTGGCGTCAAAGTACTCGCTGAACTTCTCGCCTTGGTAGCGCAAGTAACTCTCGATCTGAAAGTCCACGTCGTACCCATAGGCCAACGCGCCATTGCGCAAGCTGCGTCCGAATTTGCGTGCCATGGCGTCGTCGCTGAGGTAGGTGATGTGCCCCACCATGCGTGCAACCGACAAACCTTGCCGAGGCACGACCCCGTATGCGTAGTAGTCGCCCCCGTGGAATTCGGGGTCCGTGATGATGGCACGGCGCGCCACTTCATTGAAGGCGATATTTTGGGCGGATAGATTTGGCGCCGTCGCAATGGCCACGCAGTGGGCAACGCGCTGCGGGTGGCGGATGGCCCAGGACAGCGCTTGCATGCCACCCAGGCTTCCGCCCATCACGGCAGCTAGGCGCGTGATGCCCAGACGGTCGAGCACGCGGGCCTGTGCGTCCACCCAGTCTTCCACGGTCACGACGGGAAAGCGGCTACCCCAGGGTTTGCCCGTCGTCTGGTCGATGCTTGCGGGCCCGGTGGAGCCAAAGCAGGACCCCAGGTTATTGACGCCAATGACGAAGAAGCGATCGGTGTCGACCGGCTTGCCGGGGCCCACCATGTTGTCCCACCACCCGCGGGTTTTGTCATCGCCGGCGTAGGTGCCGGCCACGTGGTGGCTGGCATTGAGAGCGTGACAAACCAGCACAGCATTGTTGCGTGCTGCGCTCAGCTTCCCGTAGGTTTCCACAACCAACTCGTAGCTCGGCATCGACATGCCGCTCTTGAGCGCGAGTGGCGTGTCGAAGGTCATGTGAGCCGGTTCAGGCTCGGGAAGAGTAGAACGTGGTGCCATGCGCGTATCCAGGAAAGACCGGCTGCTCCTGCTGCAGTGGGTGCAGCGAAAACGGCCGCCAGACGCGCGCTGTTTTAGCTGCATTTGTTAAGCGCCCGCAAGCTCAGGGCAAATCGGCGCGTCCGAGAAGTATAGGCCTTGCACAAAAACCCCGATGGACCCGCTCATATGCGCCTTGGAGGCCCGTCAATGGCACGCCGTCCTGCAAGCGTTGCTGGGTGCGCGCTCCGTCTCGGGAATGCGCAATGGCGGGAAGGATTACATTGAGAACGCAGTGTGCGCATTCAAGGGAGTACCGGGAAGAGCCCAATTTCGATCATTGCGCAACGAGCCGCTGCCCCTTTGGGCAGGACAAACACAATGCAGAAACAAGGCTTGGCCAAGATCAAAAGGTGCGGATACGCTCCGCAGCAAGAACAATAGAGATACGGGGAAACGGGACATCTGGCCGAAACACGACCCCACGAACTGGACATCACGATGCAAACCAGCCAAACAAACTCGAGCTACCCAATGCGCCACGCTTTCGTCCTTGCCATGCTTGCCGTGCTCGGATCTTCGGGCGCCGCCAGCCTGGCCTATGCGGATGGCCCTCCCGTGAGCTTTCAATTCAGTGTCGGCACCCCACCGCCGATGTATGCACCGTCGGCCTACTACGCTCAACCCGTGTATCCACCCCCTGTGGCCGTGGCGCCACCGGCGATGGTTTGGCAACCACAGCTCGGTGTGTATATCGCCTTGGGTGTGCAGCAGCCCATTTTCTTTCTCGGAGGGCTTTACTACTACGCATACGGCGGACGTTGGTATGCAGGCCCGCACTATGGCGGCCCATGGCGCCCCTTGGGCGGACCGCCGCCGCAATTGCGCCGCTTTCAAGACCGCGACTGGAACCGTTACCAGGAGCAGGCGCGTGAGCATGAGCGCGATCCGCACTGGCGCCACTTTCACGCGGCCCCCATGCCCCAAAGACCGGGGCCCGAGCGGGAACGCGCGCCACAGCGAGGCTATCCCCGTGGCCCCAATCGCGGCCAACGACAAGAGCAGGGCCACGGACCGAGTCGCGATCACGGACCGCAGCGCGGTGGAAACCGCGACGGCCGGCCTGACCACGGCCGCGACCAGGGCCCGCATAACCGCTGACGCTGCGCGCGTGCGTGCAAGGCGCGACCGCTGTAGCGCTTGGCAAGACCGGAGCGTGCCCATGCAAAAGCGCTCGAATTCGCCCAGTGGCTTGGCGCGATTGCTTCGAGCGCTGCAGCCGTGGCTCGAGGCCAGACGCATCGCCATCGGGCGTCTGTTCCAGACCTGTCAGCAGGAAGCGATCAGGATCGTTAAAGTCAATGTGTTGAGAGGTGTGTCATGAACCATTCCTATTTTTCGTGGGGCCTCCGGCGGCCATCTTGGATTTTTGCCCTTGTGCTCGCTGTGCTTGCCTCCGTGGCGCCTGCCGCACAGGCACGCGACCATGTGCATTGGAGTATTGGCATTGGGTTCCCCGTCTACGGGTACGGCTGGGGTGGTGGCTGGGGTGGTGGCTGGGATGACGGCTGGTACGGTGGATGGGGTCCGGGCTGGGGTGGGTGGAGCTATGCGCCCCCGATCGTGGTGCAGGAACCTCCGCAGCGCATCGAGTATCAGAACGTGCCGCTTGGGCCAGCGCCACCGGCTTACTGGTACTACTGCAGCAATCCAGCCGGTTATTACCCGCAGATTGCAACCTGTCCCGGCGGTTGGGCGCAGGTCTTGGCGCAGCCTCCGGAGCCCCGGGGTGCCACGCCGCCTGTGCAACGCTGACCGAAGCTCGGCTGCAAACAGCACAACCCCTTGTATTCGAGACAACTCAGCCGCATTTACGTCAAATGACGACAAACGGTAGCCTTCTTCCTTTCGACTCGCAGGATGATCACCATGCGTAAACTTTCCATTGTTGGACTGGGCAGCGTAGCCTCAGCGCTTTTGCTAGCCGGATGCGCCACGGCGCCAATGGGCCCGACCATTGCCGTCATGCCAGCCCCCGGCATGCCTTTTGAACAGTTCCAGGCGATTGATGCATCGTGCCGCGCTTTTGCCTCGCAGCAAACTGCGGGCTACAGTCAGTCGGCAAGCAACTCTGGCGTCGTGTCGGGTGCCACCGGCGCCGTGCTGGGTGCAGCGGCAGGCGCCCTGATCGGGGGCAACAGCGAAGGCGCGGGGGTCGGCGCGGGCTTGGGCCTCTTGGCCGGCAGCGCAGGCGGCGCTGGCACGTACAGTGACACCCAGTACGGCGCACAACGTGCGTACAACATTGCCTACCAGCAGTGCATGTACTCCAGGGGCGCCCAGGTTCCCGGGTATGCAGCGCCGCGCTATGTCCCGCCGCCAAGCTATGCCCCGCCTGCACCAAGTTATGCGCCTCCCCAGCCGACCTACAATCCTGCACAGCCGCAGACCTATCCGCCGGCCCAGCCGTCGGGATATTGATCCGCTCAAGACGCCACCCCCAGCTTGGCTTGTTGCCGAGCTGGAGTTCGATCCGTCGCAGCAGGCCTGTCTGGCTTGATCTGCGCAAGCGCGCTGAGCCCGGCGGATACACTCCTTCACCTTTGGGCAGAGCACGAGCCCCGGGATCGCGGATCTCGACGGCTATCATGCCGCTGCAATGACTGAACCCACCTTCGATCCCGACAAGCGGGAACCATCATCCCGGGCTGCACGTACGCCCAAGCGTAAGCCAGGCCCCGGCAAGTCGGGCGGTAGGAGCTTGGGGCTATGGCCGTCCATCGTGCTTGGCTTGCTGCTGCTGAGCGCTGCAGGCGCGATGTTCCTGGCCTTTTGCGTGATCCTTTTATGGCCGCGGCTGCCCGACCTCAGCAAGGTCACGGACTACCGGCCTGATCTGCCTTTGCGCGTCTTCACGGCACAGGGAACGCTCGTCGGCGAGTTTGGTGTTCAGCGCCGCGCCGTGGTTCCCTATGACCAAGTGCCCAAGCAGCTCAAGCAAGCGGTACTCGCTGCGGAAGATTCACGCTTCTTTGAGCACGGGGCGATTGATTTCGCCGGCGTCGCTCGCGCTGCGCTGGCTGACTTTGGCGCAGGTGGTGCCGTTCAGGGCGCGTCCACCATCACCATGCAGGTGGCTCGCGATTTCTATCTGTCGCCAGAAAAGACACCACTGCGCAAGTTCGTCGAGGCGCTTCTCGCCTACAAGATCGAGAATACCCTGAGCAAGGATCAGATCCTCGACCGCTACATCAACCAGGTCTACCTGGGCCAGCGCGCCTACGGCTTCGCCGCCGCGGCCCAGGTCTACTACGGCAAACCGCTGAACGAACTGAGTCTGGCGCAGATGGCGGTTCTTGCTGGGTTGCCGCAGGCGCCATCGGCCTACAACCCGCAAAGCAGCATGAAGCTGGCCGTATGGCGACAGCATTATGTGCTGGGGCGCATGTTGGCGCTGGGAGACATCACGCATCAGCAATACGAGGACGCACTCGCTGCGCCATTGAACGTGCTGGCCGGGCAGGGGGTTCTGCATTACACCGTAGACGCTGACTACGCGTCTGAAGCCGTGCGCGAACTCATGGTGGCGCGTTTCGGCGAAGCTGCCTACACCGATGGCTACAAAGTCACCACGACACTGGTAGACGCCGATCAGACTGCGGCCAACGCGGCCGTGCGCGCTGGGCTCCTCGCCTACGACAGCCGCATGGGCTGGCGCGGCCCCGAGGCGCATGTGAGCCTGCCAGCGAACGCGCAAGACGCTGCCCAGACAGCGCTACGGGCACTGAAGCGTGCGCACGACGTGGGTGGCCTCAAAGCCGCCGTGGTTCTGAGCGTGAATTCAACCACCGTAGTCGTCATACGGCGCGACGGCCAGCAGGAAACCATCTCAGGCCCAGGTCTGAACTTTTGCCGCGCTGGTCTCAATAGCAAGGCGCCACTTGCCAAGCGCCTGCGCGTCGGCAGCGTGGTGCGGCTGCACAAGGACGCCAAGGGTGCGTGGGGCATTGTGCAGCTGCCACTGGCTCAATCGGCGCTGGTGTCGCTGCAGCCACAAACCGGTGCGGTGCAGGCCTGGGTGGGCGGCTTCGACTTCAATCACGAGAAATTCGACCACGTGAATCAGGCCTATCGCCAGCCGGGATCCAGTTTCAAGCCTTTTATTTACTCAGCCGCCGTGGCTGAAGGGCTGGCACCTTCAACCATCATTGATGACTCGCCCATCGCCATCAACCCCGGGCCGGGTCAGCCGCTATGGCAGCCGCATAACTACGAAAACGGCTTTGCTGGCCCCATCCCTGCTGCAGCTGCGCTGGCGCATTCGGACAATGTCTGCGCGGTGCGCGTTGTGTTGGCCGTGGGCGTGCCCTATGCCCGGTATCACGCCTCGCAGTTCGGGCTGCCCCTGAACCAGATTCCACCCTATCCCACCATGGTGCTGGGCGCTGGCTCCTTTACCCCGCTGCAGATGGCGCGTGCATATGGCGTGTTTGCAAGCGGTGGCTACCTGGTGCAGCCCATGCTCATCAGCAAAATCACCGATGCGCGCGGCAATCTTGTGTACCAGGCCCCCAAGCCAGTCCTTGGCGGTGCCGACGCGCCGAGGATCGTCAGCCCCGGCAATGCGTACCTTTTGACGCGCATGATGCAAGATGTGATCCAGTACGGTACAGGCGATGCCGCACGCGCCATGGGACGTACGGACCTGGCCGGCAAGACGGGTACCACCTCCGACTTTCGCGATGCATGGTTCGACGGATACAACCACAATCGCGTCACCGTCACCTGGGTTGGGTATAACCAGCCGCGCAGCCTCGGCAAGGGCGAGCAGGGCGCCAGCGTGGCGCTACCGATCTGGATGCAGTACATGCGCACGGCGCTCAGCGGCGACCCTGATATCCCGTGGGCCGCACCGCCCGACGTGGTCCAAATTCCTGTGAACCCCGCCACCGGCTTTGCTTCTGTTGGAAGCTTCGCCGTGCCCAACCCCAAGAATGCGTATTTCCTGCAACAGTACCCGCCGCTGGACCCGGCGGCCGTGCCCGGCCTTGGTGCTGGATCTTCCTCGGCGCCGGCCGCCCAGGCGGTGGGCACCGCGGGCGGCCAACTGACCAGTGGCAGCGGCCAGCCTGTGACGATGGGCGCCGCGCCCAATCCGGTAGCCAGTTCGCGCCCGGCTCCTGCGCAAAACAACGGCTCCTTCATCGTCTTGCCGGGCGCTGGCCGGTAACTCGGAGCCGTTGCGGAATTTTTCCTGGCAAACCCTGTCGAACATCCGGCAAGCAGGCCAAATGGGTTTTGCTTGCGAGTCCGCCCACCTCTTCATTTTTTGTCTAGCATCGCTTCAATGCGCTGCGCATTACGCTTTTCCGGAGATCGTTCATGCTGCGTTTCATTACCCGCGCACCGTCCATGTCAGCCTTTCTCGGCGCGACAGCGTTGATTGCTGCGTCTTTGCTGCCGCTGCCTGCGCAGGCCGGCAGCTTCACATTCACCCCCTATCCCACGCCACGGCCCCTGCCTTTGGCGAAAGTGACGTTCGAGAACGCACAAGGCAAGTTGATGAACTTGGCTGAATTCAAGGGCAAGGTGGTGCTCCTCAATATTTGGGCCACTTGGTGCCCGCCCTGCGTGGAGGAAATGCCCACGCTCAACAAGCTGCAAACGCTGCTTGGGGGCAAGGAGTTCGCCGTGGTGCCCCTATCCATCGACAAGGGTGGCATTTTCACGGTGAAGAGTTTCTACCAGGACAACTTCATCGATCATCTGCCCATTTACGTGGATGCCACGACCCACGCAGTCGATACGCTCGACATTCTGGGCACGCCCACCACCATCTTGATCGACAAGCAGGGCCGCGAGGTGGCCCGCACGCTGGGGCCGCAAAATTGGGACAAACCTGACGTGATCGCACAAATCAGGCACTACATGGCCATGCCCGGGCCTGCCCCATCCAAGCCAGGCACGCACGCGAAAACCGGCGTGCTCATGCACACAGCGGCAGAAGTGGTCAAGCCGGCTGCGGCGTCGCGCTGAAAGCGCCCCACTGCAGTTCGTGCCCGACCCGGCACACCGGCTCCATGTCCACATCAATTCCGCGACCCGATGGATTGCGCGCGCGTGAAGCTTGGCCTGCTGCCGTCAAGCTCATCATGGGCGCGCGCTTTGCGCGCAGCTTGGGGCAAGGCGCACTGGTAGTGGGGTTTGCGCTGTACCTGCATGCGCTGAGCTGGAGCGCCGCCGCAATCGGGGCGGTGCTGTCTGCGGGGTTGCTCCTGGGTGTCATCCTGACGCTTCTCATTGGCCCGGCCAGCGATCGCCTCGGGCGCAAGCAATTCCTGCTGGGCTACGAGGCGATCCTCATCGCCAGTGCGCTGCTTGCGTTGGCCAGCAGCGCGACTTGGGTGATCATTCTCGGGGCGGTGCTGGGCGGCTTTGGGCGCGGTGCCAACGGCGCTGCCGGGCCCTTCGGTCCCTTGGAACAGGCCTGGCTGGCGCAGAATCTACCGGCCTCGCAGCGCCCACGCGTGTTCAACCTCAATTCCACTCTGGGCTTTGTGGGCATGGCCGTCGGGGCCTTGCTGGGCGGCTTGCCAGCCTTATGGGATGCGTGGCTGCCGGGTGCCCTGGCCTACCGCCCCCTCTTCGCCCTGCCGCTTGTGGGCTCGGTGATCGGGTTGATCCTGATCTGGAGGGCGCCGGACTCCCGGGCCCCGAAGCGGGTTGCGCCCAAGCCGGCTGTGGGCACCACGCCGACGCTCACCGCCGTCAAAAGCCGCGCCCCTTCGGCGGCCCACCAAGCCGAGAACCGCCTGCTCCTGCGCCTGGGATTCGCGAACGTCCTCAACGGCTTCGGCATCGGGCTGGTGGCGCCGCTGATGGCATACTGGTTTTTGCGCCGTTTCGGTCACGGCCCCGCCAGCATCGGCCCTGCCTTGGCGGTGAGTTTCATCCTGGCCGCCATTGGGGCGCAGATCGCCCAACGCATCGTGCCCCGCCTTGGAGTCGTGCGCACCGTGGTGGCCATGCGAGCGGTCGGTCTGGTGCTCATGCTCATCACGCCTTTCATGCCTGTCTTTGTCCTCGCGGCCGCGTTGTGGGCGGCGCGGGCGGCCTTTAACCAGGGAACGCTGGGTGTCCGCCAGGCGTTGACCATGGGTCTGACACGCCAACACCGTCAGGGACTTGCTGCCACGGTGAACAACGTATCCATCCAGGTGCCCCGAGCCATTGGACCCGCCATCACCGGACTCATGCTGCACCAAGGCTGGTTGACCGCACCCTTCATCCTGGCTGCGCTGTTCCAGCTTGCCTATCTCGTGGTGTACCAGCGTTTCTTCGGAAACCTGGAACGCCCCGCCACCTGAACCGCACGCTCAACCCTGGGCGCGCAGGGTCACGCCGGCAGTGCTACAAAGATTCGAAACTGCACACGGCCTTGCCATGCCCAAGCTCCATGCCCTGATTGCTGTCATTGCCCTGAGCGCGCCCCTGGTGGCAGCCGCCGAAGCACCACAAGCCATACCGGGCGCTCACGCAACCCAAGTCGAGCGCGTCCTGGAGCCGGGCTGGCGCTTTGCCACGCCCTCTGAGGCGCAAGCGGCAGCACGCGGCGCCCTGCAATTACTCACACCGATCGGTACGCCAGTGACCGGGATCGTGAAAGTGACGGGGCGGGCCGCCGTATTCGAGCCGGTCGCACCGCTTGCCGGTTGCACGCGCTACACGCTGCAACTGCGGCGCGCGGCTGCCTCGCGTGCGATGCACAGCACGTTCACCACGGGTTGCAGCGCCTGGAGCGAGCCGGTGGAAATCGACGATGCGCGCACGGCCCATCGTGTGGGTCGTCCTGCCAGCGGTGCGCAGGTGGTTGCGGGCAAGAACGGAAGTGCAGTGGCGGCATGGTTCCAGAGCGACGGCCAACGCAACGCCATCTTCGCCAGCCGCTACGCAGCCCAGACCGATTTCTGGAGCGCGCCCAAGGCCATTGACCTGCGCGGTGGTGGCGCCGCCAACGTGCCTGCCCTCGTCGCCGATGACCATGGGCGTGTCACTGCCGTCTGGTTCCAGACGCTGGACGGGCACACCGCGATTTTCGCGAACAGGCTCAACGCTGGGGTTTGGGGATCGGCCCCGGTCAGGCTGGACGACCCGGGCGTTCCGGGAAACGCGACCAATCCGCAATTGGCAGCGGACACTCGTGGCAATGTCGTGGCTGTATGGCAGCAACCCGACGGCCACCACACGGCCATCTTCGCCGCGCGATGGACCCAGGCGCAGCAGCGCTGGCTGCCCGCCAAGGAGCTCGATCGCTCGCCCGCAAACGCCTACGACGTGGTGATCGCCGCCGCGGGTGGCGGCGGTTTTGTGTCCGCATGGGAGCAAGGCGAGCGCGGGCACGAAGCCATCTGGGCCTCGCATCTGCCCAGCACAGCCGCTGGCTGGAGTGCGCCGCACCGCATCAGCCGCGCCCGGGTGCGCGCCCTGCATCCGGCACTGGCGATGGACCCTCGAGGCGGCGCGGCGCTGGCCTGGGTCCAGGGGACCGGTCGCGCCCGGCGCGTTGCTGCGACCCGGCTGGACACCGCCGCCTGGCATGCGCGCACGGGCGTTGTGATGGGCAAAACCGGGTTCCCCGATGCAGCCCTTTCTCCCGCGCTGGTCGTTGATGCGGCGGGCAACGTTACGCTTGCCTGGGAGCAAGCGGACGCGCAGGGGCATGACGCCATCCTGGCCAGCCGTATGGATGGCAGCACGCGACGCTGGAGCGCTGCGGTGCGCATCGACGACCCGCGCCAGGCCAGCGCCGGCAACCCCGTATTGGCTGTCGACCCCGCTGGAAACGTCACCTGCGCGTGGTACCAGGACAGCGCGCACGGCATGCAGATCCAGGCCGCACGACTTGACCCGCAACGCCAGCGCTGGGCCAATCCGGTTGAACTCTCCGACCCGCGCCGAACCATCCAGGCGAGCCTGCCAGCCATGGCTGTCGACAGCGCGGGCAGCGTGACCGTGGTCTGGCAACAGTACAACGGCTGGCGCACGATCGTGATGGCAAGCCGCTTGCCTTGATCGGCGCTGGCGGCTCGCACCGGGATTTTGCGATGCGCCGGCGCCTGCGGTAGCGGGCGCCGGCATGCCTTATGCTGGTACGTCCGCGTGTTGCAGGTTCCGCATGGTGCGACTTCCTGCTTAGCTTTCCCCTTCGCGCATGACTGGTCTCGAAATCACCCTTCTTTATCTCATCGCCGCAGTGCTCGGCGTAGCCCTCTTTCGCTTCCTTCAGCTCCCAGCCATGCTCGGTTATCTGGCAGTGGGGGTGGTGATCGGACCCAATGCCCTGGCGCTGGCTGGCGATCCGTCGACGGCGCAGCATCTCGCTGAGTTCGGTGTGGTGTTCCTGATGTTCTCCATCGGGCTGGAGTTCAGTCTGCCCAAAATCAAGGCCATGCGCACACTGGTCTTTGGCTTGGGAGCAGCGCAGGTCGCCGCCACGATCCTGCTCGTGCTCGCGGCCAGCGTGTTCCTGGGCTGGCTGTGGCCAAGGGGCTGGAGTCGGCCGGTCGCCTATGGCTTGGTCCTCGGCGGGGTCTTTGCGATGTCGTCCACGGCGATTCTGGTCAAGCTTCTGGCAGACCGGCTGGAGCTGGAGTCGGAGCACGGTCGCCACATCATCGGCGTGCTGCTGTTCCAGGACCTGGCCGTGGTGCCACTGTTGGTGCTCATTCCAGCGTTGGCCTCCCCGGGGCGCGAGCTTGTCATGACCCTGGCCTGGGCGGCGCTGAAAACTGCCGTGGTGCTGGCTGTCATCCTCTTGGCCGGGGGGCGCCTGCTGCGTCCATGGCTGCGGCTGGTGGTGCGGCGCCGCTCGGACGAACTGTTCATGCTCAACTTGCTGCTGATCACCCTGGGGCTGGCCTGGATCACGCAACTCGCTGGACTGTCGTTTGCTCGGGGAGCTTTCCTGGCCGGCATGCTGATCGCCGAGACCGAATTCCGTCACCAGGTGGAGGCCGACATCAGGCCATTCCGCGATGTGCTGCTGGGTCTGTTTTTCATCACCATCGGCATGCTTTTGGACTGGCGGCTCGTCGTGGTGCAATGGTGGGTTGTGCTGTTGCTGGCCACCCTTCCCGTGCTCGCCAAGGCGGCAATCGTGCTCGGCTCGGAGCGCCTTCTCGGCACCCCACCAGGGCTTGCGCTGCGCACCGCGCTGTGGCTGGCCCCCGCAGGTGAGTTCGGCATCGTGCTGCTTAACCTGGCTGCCGCGCATCACCTCTTGCCGCCTGATCTGCTGAGCTCGGTGCTGGCTGCAGTGGTGCTGTCCATGCTTGCCGCCCCCTTCCTGGCCCAGCACATCGACGCCATCGTGCTCAAGCTCGTGGCCAGCGAGTGGATGCTTGCATCGTTGCACCTCACCGACATCGCACGTCAGACCATCAAAATCCAGCGACATGTCATCATCTGCGGCTACGGGCGTTGCGGCCAGAACCTTGGACAGCTGCTGCACGACGAAGGCATTACCTATGTCGCGCTGGACCTGGATCCCGACCGCGTGTCCAAGACGCGTGCCAGCGGCCGCAACGTGGTCTATGGCGACGCCTCGCGCCTGTCGAGCCTGCAAGCCGCGGGGCTGACGCGCGCCAGCGCCATGGCCATCACCTATGTTGACAAGCGCTCGGCGCTGCGCGTGCTGAACCTGGTCCGCGCCCATGCGCCGCACGTGCCCGTGATCGTGCGCACACGCGACGATGCGCCACTGGACGAGCTGCGCGCGGCCGGCGCCACGGAAGTGGTCCCCGAAGTGCTGGAGGGAGCGCTGATGTTGGCCTCGCAAACGATGGCCGTGGCGGGCGTGCCGCTGCAGCGCGTCTTGACGCGTCTGCGCGCAGCGCGCGCCGAGCGCTACAGCCTGCTACGCGACTACTTCCATGGCATCGACGACCCAGGATCCAGTATGGAGCTGCAGGGCAAGGCACGGCTCAAGACACTCACGCTGCCACCAGGGGCGCTGGCCGTCGGCTCCAGACTGGCTGCACTGGACCTGCACGGCGCCGAGGTCGCCAAAGTGCACCGCGCCGATGGCCATGTTCTGCAGCCCGAACCTGAATTGGTCTTGGCCGCCGGCGACACGCTGGTTCTGTCTGGCCCACCCGAGGCATTGGCGATGGCGGAGGACGCACTGCTGGGCGGTGGATGATCGCGCGCCCGAGTGCGCATGGTGAATCTGGTGTGGGCAAGCACGGCGGTCCCCGAAACCGGTGAACCGCCGGTGAGCCCGGAGCGGCGTCACAGGAGTTTCACGGAACCCGCGGACAATGCGCTCACCACACCGTTCACGCTTGGAGCCACGCTTCGCGCGAGCGCCAACAGGGGCCATCCCCGCTTCCTATCGACTCCAGAGGACTCCACCATGCACCACAGACCGCGATTCGCAGCCCCGATGGCCCTCGTGCTGGTTGCCACACTCCTCAACGCCAGCGTCGAGTCGGCTTTCGGCGCCGCAGCGGCCACGGCCCGCCCCGCGGCCATCCCCACCGCCACGCCGATCAAGCATCTGGTCGTGATCTACAACGAGAACGTGTCCTTTGACCACTACTTCGCCACCTACCCGAAGGCCGCGAATCCAAGGGGTGAGCCAGCGTTCCATGCACGCGCCGGCACGCCCGCCGTTGATGGTCTCAGCGGCGCGCTACTGACGGATAACCCGAATTTTGCCAATACGGCCAACGGCACGGGCGCCGTCAATCCATTCCGGCTGGACCGCACCCAAGCGGCCACGGCCGACCAGAATCATGCCTACACCGCCGAACAACGGGCATACGACGGCGGCCGCGCCGACCTTTTCCCGAAGTACACCGGCGCGGCCACCTCCGGTGGGATCGGGGCATTCGGCACGAAGGGCCAGGTCATGGGCTATTACGACGGCAACACCGTCACGGCATTGTGGAATTACGCCCAGCATTTCGCCATGAGCGATCACGCATACACCGACACCTACGGCCCGTCGACGCCTGGGGCGCTCGAGGTCGTGTCGGGGCAAACCAACGGCATGCAGATCGTGGCCACGACGAAAAAGCCGTTTGCCTTGACCCGCCCTTCGTATTACATCGACGACGGCCAAGGCGGCTACACCTTGATCAATGACGTCGATCCTGGCCACGATCTGTGTTCCAACCCCAAGGACCAGGTGATGATGCTGGGCAGGAACATTGGTGATCTGCTCAACGCGCAAGGCATTTCCTGGGGCGGGTTCATGGGCGGATTTGATCTGCAGCGGGTCAATGCCAACGGCACCGCCGGCTGCAAGCGCAGCACCTACTCCCACGTGGTCGGCGCCAACGTGCTGGACTACATCCCGCACCACGACTGGTTTCAATACTTCGCCTCCACAGCGAATCCCACGCACGCACGTCCGTCGTCGGTGCAAGCCATCGGCCACACCGACGAGCGCGACGGCAAGACGCGCGATCCAGCCAACCATGAATACGGCCTGAATGATTTCTTCGCTGCGGTCAAGGCGGGAAATGAGCCGTCGGTGAGCTTCCTCAAAGCCCCCGCATATCAAGACGGGCACGCCGGCTATTCGGACCCGTTGGATGAGCAGGCTTTCATCACAAAAGTTGTTAATTTCCTGCAACAGTACCCTGAATGGACGAATACAGCCGTCATCATCACGTGGGACGATTCGGACGGCTGGTACGACCACGTTTACGCGCCGGTCACAAATCCTTCATCGGACCCCCAGGCCGACCAGCTCGACGGCGCCGGTCGATGCGGCCATGGCACGCCGATCCAGGGACTGAAGGGCGCCCCCGTGAACGGACGCTGCGGCCCTGGAACGCGCATTCCCTTCCTCGTCATCTCGCCATGGGCCAAGACCAATGATGTCAGCCACACGCCCATCTCCCAGGCCTCGGTCGTGCGCTTCATCGAGGACAACTGGCTGCATGGTCAGCGTTTGGGCGGTGGCGCCTTCGATGCCACTGCAGGCAGCATCATGGATATGTTCGATTTTGCAAGGTCCGACAACGGCACCGACGGGCATCAGGCCCCAAGGAGCCAGCACGCGCGCCTGAACGCACGGCTATACCTCAACCCGCATGACGGCACGGTGTTAAGGGAACCGCCCAAGGGCAGCGCGTCGCCACGGTCAAGCTGATGGCACGGCCAGCATGGCGGTTGGTGACGACGGCGTTCGGCGCCGTGGTCGTGGCAGGGGCTGCGTACGCTGTGAGCAAGTCGCCCATCGCACTGGGGCAATGGCTCGCGCAACCGCGCGCAAGCTGGCTTCTCGCGCAGGGCGCATACCCGCATCCGGTGCGCCTTGTGCTTCCGCCCCAGCAACCCCTGAGCGCCGTGGCCCGTCTGGGTGGAAAGCTGTTCGTCGACTCAGCCCTGTCGGGCTCCGGGAAACTGTCCTGCGCCTCATGCCACAACCCGGCGCATGCCTACGCGCCGGCCAACGACCTGTCGGTGCAACTCGGCGGTGGCGCCATGCACACGGCAGGGGTGCGTGCCGTGCCGTCGCTTGAATACCTGTATCGGCAGCAAAATTTCTCGATCGGGCCTGACAACGAGGAAAACGAGACGGTCAGCCTTCAGCAACTGGTCGCCAGCGGCAACAGGGCCGCGCGCGCGACCAAGACAGTACAAAGCACCGCGCAGGCGGCGCAAAACATGGTTCCCCAAGGCGGACTTTTTTGGGACGGTCGCGCCAACACCCTTCAGCAGCAAGCCGGTGGCCCCTTGTTCAATCCGGTGGAGATGGATGCGGGGAGCGTCAGCGCCGTTGCGACCCGACTGCAGCACTCAGCTTACGCGCAGGACTTCACGCAACTCTTCGGCCCCGGCATTTTCCAAGATCCGAAGCTCCTCGTCTCGGAGGCGCTGTTCGCCATTTCGCGCTATCAGATCGAGGACCCCAGTTTTCATCCGTTTACGAGCAAATTTGACGCCTGGGTGCAGGGCAAGGCTCGCTTGAATCCAGCCGAACTGCGCGGATATCTGGCCTTCAACGATCCCAAGCGCGGCAACTGCGCCGCTTGCCACCTCGACCGGCCAACGCCCGATGGCCTGCCGCCGCTCTTCACCGATACGCAATACGAAGCGCTCGGCGTGCCACGCAATCCATCCATTCCCGCGAACCGCGATCCTCACTACTTTGATCTCGGTCTTTGTGGCCCCTACCGTCGCGACCTGAAGGCCCAGACCGCGTACTGCGGCATGTTCCTGACACCCACGTTACGCAATGTGGCCACCCGCCATGCGTTTTTCCACAACGGCGTCTATCACTCGCTGCAGCAAGTCCTGGCGTTCTACGACTTTCGCAGTACCGAGCCGCAAAAGATCTATCCACGCGGCCCGGCTGGGATGGTCCTCGTGGACGACGATTTGCCAGCCGCGTATCGCGGCAACGTCGACCATGTCGACCCGCCCTTCGATCGCAAGCCCGGCGAACGGCCGCCCATGAGCACGCAAGACATGCACGACATCATCGCCTTCTTGCAGACGCTCACGGACGGTCACGCAGCGCACGACATTGAGTAACCGTGTTAAAAGTCAAGCAGTGAGCGGTTAGTTTTGATCGCTCAGGTGGCCCCGGGTGATGGCATTGAGGTGGGTGATCAGCTCGCGCATGCAGGAGATCAAGGCACTTTTTGAGCTTGCCCGAGGCCACCAGGCGCTCATAGAGGGCGCGAATGGCAGGGTTGAATCGTGTCGCGGTGAGCGTGCCATGTACACCGGAGTTCGACGTCGGGAACCCGGAAGTCGCGGTTTTCCGGGAATGCCACCTATATGGATCAAGGACTTGCGCCTGTTTTCCGCGACTCTCGTGTAATGGCAACGATGTAACCTTTCTGTAAGGGCATCCGGCGCCTCGCGTTGATGTACACTGGCGCCACGATGTTCCTCAAGTTCACCCAGTCCAAGGGACGCCGCTACGTGCAGCTCGTCGAGGCCTTCCGCGACGAGACCGGCCACCCGCGCCAGCGCACGATCGCCACGCTGGGGCGACTCGACGAGGACGGAGGCACGGTCGACGCCATGCTCAACCGCCTGGCGCAGGCCAAGGGTCGCCGGCTCGATGGGGCCGAAGCCGCCGCGCCGCAGGTGCAGTTTGAGTCGGCGCTGGCCCTGGGTGACGTCTGGGCGCTGGACCAGCTCTGGCGCGAACTCGGCTTCACCGAGCTGGCTGCCGTGTTCCGCCGTGCGCGCTTCACGGCGCCGGTGGAGCCGGCGATCCGCGCCATGGTATTCAACCGGCTGTGCGACGCGGATTCCAAGCTTGGCGTGCTGCGGTGGTTGAAGACGGTGAGCATGCCCGACCTCAAGGCCGAGGATCTGACCCACCAGCAGCTGCTGCGCGCGATGGACGCGCTGATGGATCACCGCGAGGCGGTCGACACCTGCGTGGCGGGTCTCCTGCGCCCACTCATCGACCAGGAGCTCTCCCTGGTGTTCTACGACCTCACCACGATCCGCGCCGCGGGGCTGAGCGAGCAGGATGGGGATGTGCGCCGGTTCGGCATGGCCAAGGAGGGCATCGTCGCGCGCCAGTTCATGCTCGGCGTGGTGCAGACGGCCGACGGCATGCCGATCCACCACGAGGTGTTCGAGGGCAACCAGGCCGAGGCGCCCACGCTGCTGCCCACCCTCAAGAAGGTTCTCGAGCGGTACCGCTATATCCGCCGCCTGGTGGTCGTGGCCGACCGCGGCCTGCTGTCTCTGGACAACATCGAGGAACTGCAGCGCATCACCCTGCCCGACGGGCAGCCGCTGGAGTTCATTCTGGCCGTGCCGGGGCGTCGCTATGGCGAATTCACCGACATCCTGCAGGCCTTCCAGGACAAGGCCCGGGAGGCGAGCAGCGAGATCACCTGCGAGGCCCGCTGGCAGGGTCTGCGCCTGGTCGTGGCGCACGACCCAACCCAAGCCGCGGAGCAGACGCAGCGGCGGCGTGACCGCATCAAGGAGCTCGAAGCGCGCGCCGCTCAACTGGCCGGCAAGCTCGACGGGCAGGAGGCCGGCGTCAAGAGCCGCGGCCGCCAGCTCTCCGACGGCGGGGCCACGGCGCGCTTCGATCACGAGGTCAGCGAATCGCACCTGCTGCGCATCGTGCGCGTCGACCTCAAGAGCCCGCAGTTCGCATACAGCCTCGACGAAGAGGCGCTGGCCCGCGCCGAGCTGATGGACGGCAAGCTGCTGCTGGTGACCAACGTGACCGACCTCGCTGCGAAGGAGGTCGTGGCCAGCTACAAGGCCCTGGCTGACATCGAGCGCGGCTTCAAGATCCTCAAATCGGAAATCGAGATCGCGCCGGTGTTCCACCGGCTGCCCGATCGCGTTCGCGCCCACGCGATGCTGTGCTTCATCGCGTTGATCCTTTACCGGGTCATGCGCAGCCGCCTCAAGCTCGCAGGCGCCGAGGTCTCCCCCGAGCGCGCCCTCGAACAACTGCGCGCCATCCAGCGTCACCGTGTGCGCATCAACGACGCCGCCCCCATCGACGGCATCTCCAGCATCGACGCCAACCAGGCGCATCTCTTCCAGGCCCTCAAGCTGCCCAAACCGACCCGCGACCCCCAGATGACCCTGCTGTAGTGGCAATTTTTTAGCCGCCATCAACAAAAACAAGGGCTTGGCGCGGTTCGCGTCGAACTCGGATGACATGCGCCGATTCGTCTCGGGCATTAGGAAAATCTGTAAGCAATGATTCGAGCAAAGCTCAAGAACCGCAGTTTGCAGCAAATTTCCTGATCAATCGGAACCACTCGCGCGCGTTTCCCAGGGGGCCTGTAACGAGAATTGTTTCGCTAGCATTCGTGCAGCGCCCTCCATCGCCTCCGTGTAAGGCACACCTTCACTTGCATAGCGCGTTGCATAGTCTGCGCGGATTTCGCCCGGAATGCGCACTGGATCAGCTGCGTTAATTGCGGGTGACGATTTAACCCACGCGCTCAGGATGTTCAAACGCGCGAGGAACTTGTCCATAGGCATGAACTTCTCGATGTCGATTGCGAAAAAAAAATGCCCAACATCAACTGGGCGATCCCACGTTTGAAACAGGGAGCCAACGTCTTTGGCGACACCAGCGCCGGTGAGGACGCCGCTCAGGATTTCCACCATGAGCGCAAGACCATAGCCTTTAGCTCCTGCGGCTGGTAACAACGCCCCGGACGCCGCCACCAAAGGATCTGAGGTGGGCTTGCCACGCGCATCGAGTGCTGCCTCTGGCGGTAAATTCGCGCGGCAGCCTTCGGCCTTACGCACAGCGGATCCTGCCACTGCGCTCGTGGCAAGATCCACAAGAACGGGCCTTCCGTCCAGAGTCGGGCAGCCAAAGGCCAAAGGATTTGTGCCGAGCACAGGACTGGTGCCATTGAATGGCGCAACCTTGGGGAACGCGTTAGTACAAGTGAATCCAATACAGCCCGCTTGCGCCGCCTGCTCGCAGTAGTAGGCCGCAGCCCCATAATGGGAGCTGTGTTTGACAGTGACTACCCCAATACCTTGGGTGTGCGCCAATTCGACAGCGCGTTCGGTTGCAAGTTTTCCGGCCGTAAAGCCAAGCCCCTGACCGGCATCGAGCTGATGAGCGGCTGGGGAAATGGTTGTCCAAGCCATTCTCGCTGGCGAATGCGTCAGGCCGCGGCATACCCGCTCAATAAGATTGGGAAGCCGTATCAGGCCATATTCCAGTCTGCCGTGAAGGTCTGCCCAAAGCAAGCCATCCGCGACTGCCTCGGCGTCGCTTGGCGCGATGCCCGCAGCCAGCGACGCATCGAAGATGAATTTACGATGCGCGTTTGTTAATATTTTTTGCATTAACCTGCCCTATCCATTTTTTTCTCCCACATCTAAGCAATGCGTAGCGCAATTTTCTAACTTTTATGATCCAATAGTGATAAACCAAAGCCAGCCAAGGGCCAGGGTCATTCCAACGAAAAATTAGAAAATGCTGGGGCCGAGCCATGCTAATAAGCCATTCTTTGGCTGTGAGTTCGCCCCGACGGTGGAGTTGAATACACGCCTTTAAATCACTGAGGGGAAGTAAAATATTTACACTTCGACGATTTGATTCATGGGGCAATGGAAGATCGGCGAGTCGGTTGTAGACGAGAAGTGATGCGGGGATTCCAGATAACTCCAACATTTCATGAATCAACACGAATCGTGCATTGCATTCCATCAACTTCAGTTGCCCATCGCGGGGATCCCGTTTGAACTCAACACTACCGTAACCAGTGAGCCCTACTCCACGCATAAATCGCAAACCCATCTCCGCCACCTCTGGATCTGGATATTGGTCCGAAGTATGATGGGTTCCAAGTCCAAAGCCAAGCGGAAACTGGCGCGACTTCCGTTTTGTCAGAAGAAAAAGAGGATTAAATTGCTTGTCGAGATAGGTAAAGCAACTTCGATAAAGATTTTCAGGGCCAGGAATAATTTCTGTTAATAACATCTCTGACTCTTGTTGCTGCGCCAAGTCAAAAAAACGCTTGAGTTCGTCGCAGTCTTTTACAACAAATAATTTCGCATCGAATACACGGCGAAAAATATGCCCATGTCGCGGCTTGAGTGCGCAGGGGTAGCCGATCCAGTCGGCTGCTTCGACTGCATCTTCGAGCGTGCGAACGGGTCGCGATTTCGGTGTGGGCACGCCTGCGCGTTGCGCCAACCGATATGTCTCCGTTTTGTCCAGCATTGCTAACAGTACGTCATCGTTTCCCTCAATTAGGCGGTAACTGTTCTCGAGCGCATCTCGATGTCGCGCAATCAGCATAATCCCGTCATCGCAGCATGGGAGAACGACTGCACCGTGCAAGAACTCAGCCTCTGCGCTAGTCATCCACTTGAACCAAGCTTCAACTGGGTCAAGGCCCATTGGTATATAGATACGGTGAATAAACCGGGAGGCGAACACGGCCTCCGGCGTTGAGTGCAGGGCGTAAACCGTGATGCCTTGAGGCGCAAGGTGTCGTGCAACTGATAGAGCATTAATTCCTCCTCCGACTAGGACGAGGGGCGGCTTGATAGCTATATTTCTCATGCTGTGCCAACCAATGAAAATTCCAATTCGTTGCCATGAACAGAATCCTCCGCTAAGCCTAGCAACGCGCGTAAAATGGGTTCAGCGACCAAGGCGGCCTGATCTGGATTGCAAACTTGGTAGTGATAAAAGAGGCCAGGAGTGGCATTCACTTCGATCACCACACCGCCGCCAGCTACCAAACCGACCGTTGGATCCGGCGTAATAATGTCCACACCAGCGAGCCGTGCACCGACCGCGCATGCTGCTTTTGATCCGTCCTTGATCAGCTCATCAGCGAGACGATGTCTCACAGACTCTCCAGCGGTTTCTGCGGCCTGATTGGACACTGACTCCACTACCACGCGTTGACCATTATCGGGAATCGATCGCAGGCAGAAGCCCTGCGCCTGCAGGGTCGCACGGCAATCAAGGCCGACGGGCAAGGGCTTTACGATGTGATTTTCGCTGGCGGCTAAACGGCGCAAGTTCTCAGCCGCGATCAGTTGCGCAACCGACGATCGACCATCACCCGTCACGGTTGGCAAAGGCCGATACACCCCATCAAGAAACTTGCCATCGAGATAGAGCAAACGGTAATGATCGCCGGGGATCTGGCGCTCAATGAGGAGGTGGTCACTGTACAGAGATGCGTATGCTGCGGCGAAGGTCAAGGAGCGATGTGTACGCACGCCCGTTGTCACACCATTGCCCCCTCCCGTTTCTCGGGCCGGCTTGATCACGCAGGGTGATTGTTCAGCGCCAAGAAACTGGCGTGCCGCGGCGATTTCGCCCAATGTGAATTCCAGAGATGCAGGAACAGGAATTCCGGCGTTCCGCAATAAGCGGTGAACGAGAGGTTTGTTCCCAGCAAGTTTCAAGGTCACTGGATCACCCAGCATCATCAATTGCTCGAAGAACCGTGTCCTTTGATCGCCATGAGTGAGCTCACTAAAGCCATAACCGAGATCGCGATATTCGACTCCAAGTGCACTTGCAGCTTCGCGCCACATCCGCGCATGCCAACCGAAATACGGAGAGCGGAATGCCGATTTATGGCCAAAGGCCTTATGAACCAGCTGATTGGCTTTGAGAAGCCGCCTTACCCAAAGTACACGAGTCATATAGCCACGCTGGATTAAGGCACAGAGACGATAATTGCCCTAGCGCAGGCTCTATTAGATGACTGGAAGATGGCATCCTGCCTCAGCAAGACAGTCATCGACCCATTGATTCGAGAATTCCCCACGTGCAACAGCTGCAATATATTCTTTTTCAGCAGCTTTGCGTAACGTTAGTCTTTGAAGTAAATCAGCAGCCAACTCTTGAGGAACGACAACCACCCCGTTTTGGTCGCCAATAATAATGTCGCCGGGATTTATAACAATACCCCCACATTGAATTGAAAAATTGACCTCGCCGGGGCCGCGGTGAAGTGGGCCGATTGGCGTAACACCACGTGCAAACACGGGGAAATTGAGTTTGATAATATCTGGAATGTCGCGCACGTATCCATCAACCACAAAACCAACAATACCCCGGAATTTGGCCTTTGTTGTTATCAAATCGCCGAGTACAGCATTCATTGCGGATCCGCCAGCATCGACAACTATAACGTCTCCAGGCTTAGCAAGATCAAGCGCCTTGTGCACCATTAAGTTATCTCCTGGAAATACTCTGACCGTGCAAGCCGGACCGAGGACACGGAGGTGCGTCGGCGTCATACTACGAATGGCCGTTGACATTGTGTACAGGCGATTCATTAGATCCGAAATATCCGGCGTTTGAAAGCCACCCAGACCATTGACCAAGTCAGGTTCCGGCCGTTTGACTTGGGCACGAATTCGGAACCCGGGCCCTGGGTGGAGTTCTGACGACTTTGGCTTGGCGGCGAGCTTCATGATTATTTAACTCCACGTATTTACGATTGACTCTTATAGTATTATCCGCGCCATTCTATAATGCCAGGAGAAAGCAATAGCCCCCTTAAAATATACAATAACTTCTATTTATAAAAGGCGCCAAAAACATTGCGAAGGCATCAATTTCGACACAGAGATTTTATATTATAAATGCTGCAATTATACATTATTGCGCGGACCGTTAGCATTAATTATGTCAGTTCTT
>JAKBCY010000181.1 GCA_021807445.1 Pseudomonadota bacterium | reverse complement strand
CCCCCTAATCGACGCCACTCCGGGACGGGGTGCGGATTACGCACCAACCTACTGGGTTGCCAGTGCTGGCGTCCCACCACAGGATGATGGGCCGGTGACTGGCGACCAAGACGTCGACGTCGCGATCGTCGGCTCGGGCTTTACTGGTCTTTCCGCTGCATTGTTCCTGGCTCGCGAGCATGGCATCCGCGCCACAGTGTTGGAAGCCAACCAGACCGCGTGGGGTTGTACCAGCCGCAACGGTGGCCAGGGACAGAATGCCACTGGCCGGCTGTATCGCTCTCAATGGATCGAGCGCTGGGGTCAGAAAACCGCGCTGCGACTCGACCAAGAGGTGCGAGAAGGCTTCGAAACATTCAAGTCACTGGTTGCCGAGTTTCCCGAGTGTGAGCCTCAGCCGGGCGGGCATCTGTACATCGCGCATCGTGACAAGAAAATGGCTTTCCTGCGCAACGAGGGCGAGGTCATGCGCAAGGTCTTCGGCTATGACACACATATGCTGAGCCGCGAAGAGATTCATCGGGACTACGTGATGGATGCTGAGGCGCGCGGTGCTCTGCACGAACCTGACGGTATCGGCGTGCATCCGCTCAAACTTGCCTTCGCCTACCAACGAACAGCCCGCGGTTTAGGCGTGAAAATACATACCGCAAGCCCTGTTATCCGTGTCGAGGGTGGCCAAGGCAAATACCTGCTGCATACGCCGGGCGGGGTGGTGCGCGCACGGGCCGTCGCCTTCGCTACAGGCGGCTACACCAATCACGCTCTACATCCGTCGCTTTGCCGGAAAATCCTGCCAATCCTCTCCAACTCGCTGGTCACGAGGGCGCTGACTGAGCAGGAAATCTCAGACACCAATTTCCGCACGCACGAGGTCATTACCGACACCCGTACACTGCGCTTTTACTATCGCTTGCTGCCTGACAGGCGGGTGCAAATAGGCAGTCGCAGCTCCATCACGGGCGCCGATGCCCCTAACCCCAAGCATTTGCAGTTGCTAATCCACGGCCTGCACCGCAAGTTTCCCGCGCTGAGCAAGGTCAGCATCGATTTTTCCTGGTGGGGATGGGTCGACGTCAGTCACGACATGATGCCGCGCATTTACCAGCCCGATGCGAACGAAACGGTGTTTTACGCGCTGGGCTACGGTGGCAACGGCGTGTCCTTTTCTGCCCACGCAGGGCGCCGACTAGCCCAGCGCATCGCCGGCCAGCACCCGGCCGTCTTCGACCTACCAATCTACAACTCCGCACTTGAATACCCTAATGCGTTCAAATTGATCCGCTCACCAGCGCTTGCACCATTTCGGCGTCTTGGGCAACGTGTTCTGTACCGTTGGTACTACTTGCGTGACGAAATGCTGTGAGCATCCGCCCCAACAGTCGGAGCCAAGCTGAACGAAGAAAAGTCTGCTGCATTATCCGAGACAGTTTCCCAGGTTTTTGCCTGACAACCTGCTCAGGCGCCATCGCCCCGCGAAATTCCCTCCATTAGCAGCACGGATACCAAACTGATTAGAGCCACGACCACCATATATGCCGCCACCAACGACGGATCGCCATGCCCGGCATCGATTAGAGCGGTGGCGATCAGCGGCGTGAGTCCGCTGGCGAAGATGCCGGAGAACTGATAGGCAAATGACACCCCGGTATAGCGCACATTGGCGTCAAATTGGCTGGCGAACAGTGATGATTCTGGTCCGTACACCATCGGATAGGCGAAGGAAAACGGAACGATAACCGATAGCATGACTACGATGGGGTCGTGGGCACCGTAGTGACTCATGACCCAGAACGCGCCAACGCTGGCTACAGCGATGAACACCGTGCCGATGGCAAAGATGCGCTTGAGCCCGAAGCGGTCTGCCAACATCCCAGAGATCACAATAAAGGGCAGCATGAGCACCGAAGCCAAGATCACCGTATTCAGCGCCAAGCCGCGCCCCAGTCCTAGTGAATGCGTGATGTAGTAGATGATGAACACGCCGAAAGTATTGAAGCAGGCTCCCTCAACGTACCGAGCACCAAGTGTCAACAGCACTTCGCGTTTGTAGTTGCGGAACAACTCCTTTAGTGGCACCGCGACAATGCGCTTATCGCTGCGTGCCTTCTCGAAGTCAGGCGTCTCGAGAATCTTCAGCCGCACGTAAAGGCCGATGGCAACCAGAAGTCCACTAAGGAAAAACGCGACGCGCCAACCCCAACTTATGAACGCTGAGTCGGGTAAAAAGTTCAGTACTGCAACCACGCCTGCGCTGCTCATTAGGCCTAATGGAACGCCCAATTGCGGCCAACTACCGTACAAGCTGCGCTTACCCGGTGCGGCATGCTCGATAGTCATTAGCACTGCCCCACCCCATTCGCCGCCGATACCAATTCCCTGCAAGATGCGCAGCAGCAGCAGCAGCAAGGGGGCCGCTACGCCAATGACGTTGGCAGTCGGAAGCGCGCCAATCAGGAAAGTTGCACCACCCATGATCAGCATAGTCAACACTAAGATGGTTTTGCGACCTATGCGGTCACCGAAATGTCCGAAGATGATGCCGCCGATGGGCCGGGACAGAAACCCCACCGCAAAGGTCGTATAGGCTGCAATCGTGCCCAGTGCGGGTGACAGTTCCGGAAAGAATAATCGGTTCAGCACCAGGGGGGTCAGCACTCCGTAGAGAAAGAAGTCGTACCACTCGATGGTCGTCCCCAGGGTGCTAGCGAACACGATCAGCGCCTTACTCACCTGCGGGGACGAATCGGAACGGGATGCGCTAATGTTCAGTGCCGAGTCCGTCTGTGGTTGCGATGTTTTCATGTTGTCTCCTTGACTGTAATTTCTCGACTGGATGTGCGAACTTGCGGCTGCGCATATCCTGGAACGGATGGCTGTGCAGTGATGACGCATCCATCAAATTAAATGAGACGTATCGTTCCGTTTGAAGGAATATAGGCGCACTCTGGCCAAGACACAACGCCGCGGAATTGGTGGTTTCCCGGGGCCTGCATGTCTGTGCTTCTTTATCGGGCCTCGAATGGAATTCGCCTGAGCAAGCCCACAGTGGCCATTGCTTTCATCGGTCGGCGCAACTCGAAGCTGGCATACACGATTACATTCGCTATTACAACCACGAGCGCGTCAAGCACGGGCTGCAAGGGCTCAGCCCGGTGGGGTATCGGCTGAGAAATACCGCATGATCAGCGGGATCGCAACTGTCCAACTTCTGGGGGTCAGTTCACACCCGGAGCGGTTCTGACCCTGCGACAATGAGCAAGCAACTCACTGCACCTAAATCACGCTTACCAATCATCGCAATGTCTGCGGATGCGCAGATGGCGCCGCCGCTGCGTGTGGGGTTTTTACTTGCGCCGCGCTTTACGCTAACTGCATTTGCCGGGTTTGTCGACGCACTCCGCCTAGCTGCCGACGACGGGGACCGCAGCCGGCCCCGACTTTGCCGTTGGGATATTCTTGACACAGGAGGGCCGTTTGTATCCAGTTGCGGCGCGAGTGTGGCGCCTACAGCGCTCATGGAAACCCCAGAGTCATACGACTACCTCGTTATCGTGGGAGGTCTGCTACACGGCGGTCAACAGATACCCGACTCAATGTATGCATTCCTCCGAGAGGCAGCGGCAAAACGGGTGCCCCTTGTGGGGCTATGCACAGGCTCCTTTGTACTGGCTCGGGCTGGTTTACTTGAAGGGTACCTGACGTGCGTGAGTTGGTTCCATCGCGAAGCTTTCGCCGCAGAGTTCGGGCACCTGCGTATCGTATCGAACCAGATGTTCGTGGTGGATCGTGATCGACTGACATGCGCCGGTGGAACCAGCGTGGTCCACTTGGCTGCATACCTCATTGAGAAGGCAATAGGGCGTGCCAGCGCCGTCAAAGCCCTTCGCATCATGATTGAAGAGCAGCCACTCCCTTCTAGAACCTTGCAGCCAGAGGAGGTTCTGTCGGAACGTTCCACCGACACCGTGGTTCGAAAGGCCATGCTTCTCTTGGAGCAACAGTTGCACTCATCACAGCCGATCGAGCAGCTGTGCGAGCCCCTTGGCATTGGTCGGCGCCAACTCGAGCGTCGGTTCCGGCGCGACGTGGGTCTCAGCCCAGCCGGCTACCGGCAGCGGCTCCGCATGGAGCGCGCGCGCTGGCTTTTGCAAAATACGGACTTGGAGGTTACGGAGGTTGCATTCGAGTGTGGGTTTCATGACAATACGCACTTCGCGCGCGTTGTCAGACGATTGCTTGGAACGACGCCTAGCCATGTACGCGCCGCAGGGAAGACCGCCAAGGGCCCATTGCGCGAGCAAAGCCACAGCTAGCAACGTTGATGGCTCTCGCGCCGGATTTGTGCTTGCGTCTCGTCCTTCGTCGCGATCAGTTTCCTGGTAACCGCGCTGCGACTTCGCGACCCGGCTCAGTTCAGTCCTCAGATAAGGCGCGCAACTCCAACCGATCTCTCCATCAAGAGCGGCGCCAGCGGTTTCAGGCATGAGAAGTGCGGCCACAAGCGCCACGAATGCGATGATGGTGATTAGATGGCCGGGGCTAGCCTGTTGCCAGTCACGGCGATCAAGTAAGTCGCAACGAAGGGCGCAGTACCTGAGCCTGTCAGAAATTTTGTGTGTGAGGCATAGCATGTCGACGAGGAGCATGACTGCCACGCAAGGCGAAGACAACCGCTGCAGCGGACAAGGCGGCGCAGCCGCAATTCTCGTTCGCAGCGCTCGAGCAATTGATCCCTGGGCCGGTGACGTCGACCGAACTTGAGGGCACCTTCCAGCAGTTCAAGAAGGCGGTGCTGGAGCGAGCCTGGGGGCTCGAGATGAGCCACCATCTGGGCTATGCGCTCGGCGAGAGGCCAAGCCTGAAGGAAGGCCGGCCAATCACCACAACGGCAAGCGCGCCAAGTCGGTGTTGACTGACGTCGGCGCCATGCGCATCGACGTTCGCCGTGACCGCAAAGGCAGATTCATGCCACAACTCATCGGCAAGCACGAGCGTCGCTTCACTGGCTTTAACGACAAGATCGTGGCCATGTATGCGCGCGATATGACGCTGCGCGAGATCCAGCGTTGCCTCGCCGAGATCTACTCGGTGGACGTTTCTCCGGATCTCATCAGCCGCGTCACCGATGAGGTGATGAGCATCAACGACGCAAACCATGGCGCGGGCCCGATGGGCAACACCAGATCCGATACGTCAACATAGAAGGATGTCGTATTTTGCATATCACTTGACGCAATTGACATTGCTGTTGCAGCCGGTGGCGACGAAGATTCACTTCACAGCGAATTCTCCGATCCCCACCAGAAGCACATCATGTTCAGCTACAACATGCAGAACCTCAAGACCGTCGATCCCGATCTGTGGACGATCATCCAGCAGGAGCACCAGCGCCAAGAGCAGCACATTGAGCTGATCGCAAGCGAGAACTACACCTCACCGGCCGTGATGGCCGCTCAGGGCAGTCAGCTCACCAACAAGTATGCCGAAGGCTACCCCGGTCGGCG